>JBQCJR010000436.1:0-7063 GCA_051952595.1 Kofleriaceae bacterium | reverse complement strand
GCCTGCGAGACCTCGCGCGCGTTTTTCGCGGTGTGGCCCCCGAACGTTTGGGGGTCCTCGTCTCCGTGGGGGTGCGCGCGCGCGATCCGGGCCGCCGCCTGGTCGAGGTCGAGCACCTCGAAGCCATCGCGCTCCGGCAGCAACTGGCGCAGCTCGACCAGCTTGCCGCGGTTGCGCGTCGCGAACACCAGCGGTCGGGTCACGCGCGCTCCACCGCGTCGCGCTGTGCCTTCGCCAGCTGCCGGATGCCCACCCCCGCGAGGTCGAGCATCGCGTCCAGCTGGCGGCGATCGAACGTGCCGTGCTCCGCGGTGCCCTGGACCTCGATCAGCGCGCCGCCCTCGTCGCCCACCACGTTCATGTCGACCTCGGCGCGCGAGTCCTCGACGTACGGCAGATCGAGCACCACCTCGCCGTCGACGATCCCCACCGACACCGCGGCGACCGGCGGCCGCAGCGCGTTCGCGTTCGGGAGCGCGCCCGTCGCGACCAGCTTCTGGATCGCGAGCGCCAGCGCCACCCACGCCCCGGTGATCGAGGCGACCCGCGTCCCGCCATCGGCCGACAGCACGTCGCAATCGACGTGGATCGTGCGCTCGCCCAGGTGCGCGAGATCGACCGCCGCGCGCAGCGAGCGACCGATCAGCCGCTGGATCTCCTTGCCGCGCCCGCCCGGGTCGCGCTTGCTGCGGGTGTGCGTCGAGCGCGGCAGCATCGCGTACTCCGCGGTCAGCCAGCCCCGGCCCTTGCCAGCCAGGAACGCCGGCACGCCCTGCTCGACGCTTGCCGCGCACAGCACCCAGGTATCGCCCAGCTTGATCAGCGCCGAGCCCTCGGCGTGTCGCTGGAAATTCGTGACGATCTCGAGCGAACGCAGCTGATCGGGACGCCTGCCATCAAAACGCATGGCCGCGACCCTACCCCGCCCGACGGGGCGGCGAAAGCCACGCGCGCCGTCTGGTACCATCGGGGGCCATGAGCGACGACCGACGTCGAGTCGCCGATGGCATTCCGCCGTCGCTCGAAGTCGGATCTCCGCGCGAGGTCGGCGCGTCGCACGAGGTCGGCGCGTCGCACGAGGTCGGCGCTTCGCACGAGGTCGGCGCTTCGTACGAGGTCCGCGCTTCGCACGAGGTCGGCGCTTCGCGAGAGGTCGGCGCGTCGCACGAGGTCGGCGCGTCGCGCGCGGTCGGCGCGACGCTCGATCTACCCGCCGACGATCAGGTCGCGCCCTCCGACCCAATCGCGCCCGGGCAGCTGATCGGCCACTTCGTGATCGGCGCGCGGCTCGGCGAGGGCGGGATGGGCGTTGTGGTCGCCGGGCACGACGCCGACCTCGGCCGCCCGGTCGCGCTCAAGCTGGTCCGCAGTGAGGTCGATCAAGGCGCGTACCGCGCGCGTCTGCTGCGCGAGGCCCAGGCCATGGCGCGCCTCGAACACCCCAACGTCGTACGTGTGTACGAGGTCGGCAGCGACCGCGGCCGACTGTTCGTCGCGATGGAGCTCGTGGATGGCGTGACGCTCTCCAGCTGGCTGAGCAGCGCACCGCGCGATTCGCGCGAGGTCGTGGCGATGTTCGTCCAGGTCGGCGCCGGTCTCGCCGCCGTGCACCGAGCCGGCCTCGTGCACCGCGACTTCAAGCCCGACAACGTGCTCGTCGATCGCGACAACCGCGCGCGCGTTGCCGATTTCGGCCTCGCGCGCCTCGATCGCGATCAGGTCGTCTCCGCCGGCTCGCCCGAGCTCGCCGCGTCGCTCACACGCAGCGGCGCCATGATGGGCACTCCCGGCTACATGGCCCCCGAGCAGCAGTTCGGCAGCGACGTCGACGCGCGCGCGGACCAGTACAGCTACTGCGTCGCCCTCCGCGAGGGCCTACTCGGCACGCGCGCCGTCGAGCCCGACAGCGCGCAATGGGCGGCCATCTCGCCCGCGCTGCGCGCCGCGATCGGCCGCGGCCTTTCGTACGACCCATCCGACCGGTTCTCGTCCATGGACGACCTGATCGCGGCGATCTCCGCGGCCTCCTCCTCGACGTCCCCGGCGCCCTCATCGCGCCGCCCTCGCCGCGGCCGCCGCGTAGCCCTCGTCCTCGCCGCGGTCCTCGTCGTTGGTGGGGCCGCCTCCGGCGCAGTCCTCCTCTCGCGCTCCGAGGAGCCGTCCCGTCCCGTGTCCGGTTCTTTGTCCGAGCCGCCCAGTCCCCTGTCCGGGCCGCCCGGTTCGGTGTCCGAGCCGTCCCGTTTGGTGTCCGGGCCCGGTTCGGTGTCCGGGCCGCCCGGTTCTTTGTCCGGGCCGTCCGGTTCGTCCGATCCGGTGTCCGGTTCGTCCGGTCCGGTGTCCGGTTCGTCCGGTTCGGTGTCCGGTTCGTCCGGTCCGGTGTCCGGTTCGTCCGGTCCGGTGTCCGGTTCGGTGTCCGGGCCGTCCGGTTCGGTGTCCGGTTCGTCCGGTTTGGTGTCCGGGCGGTCCGGTTCGTCCGGTTCTGTGCCCGGTGTACCCGGTACGTCCGGTACGTCCGGTTCGGTGTCCGGTACGTCCGGTTCGCCGTCCGGTACGTCCGGTTCGGTGTCCGGCAAAGCCGCGGCCACAAATCGGCGCGTGGGATCCGGAGATGGCGCGAGCGCCCGCGGGGGCGCGGACGCGGAGGCTGGTGGCGAGCGAACCGGTTCGGCCGCGGCATCGGACGCGCCCGGTGGTGGGTCGATGGGGCGGCCGACCAGCGGAGCGGCCGGTGCAGCGTCGGATGGACGGCTGGCCGTGGCGTCGATCTCCGATCCTGGCCATCTCGCGGTGGTTCGCGCGACCATCAAGGAGCTGGGATACGACGGCTACGATCCGGCGATCACTGCCGATGCGATCGACGAGCAGACGGGGGCGGGGCGTGCGATCGCGCTGGTGAAGCTGGGCATGGTCGAGCGACGGCGAGGGCGGTGCGCGGCGGCATCGGCGCGTTGGAACGAGGCGCTGGGCACCCTGCGCTACAACGGCGCCGACGGCGAGGCAACCTGGCACGCGCGCGCGCTCACGGGCCTCGCGCTGTGTGATCTCGCGGTGGGCACCCGGGGCGCCGAGAAGTACGCGATGCAGGCGTTCGTGCACGGTAACGCCGAGCAGATCCGCCTGATCATCGCGATCGCGCTGTACGAGAACGGTGATACCGGGACGGCGCAGGCGATGTTCACGTCGGCGAGCCTGGTCCAGGATCGGACGGTCCAGGCGGCGATCCGGACCTGGCTGACCCTGACGGGCCTCCCGCCGCCGTGAGCGTCAGTTTCCGTCCTTGAGGAGCCGCTTCGCGGCGTCGCGCACCGGGTGTGGATACGCGGTCTGGATCGTCGCGAGCTTGAGCTCGTGCTTGGGCAGCAGCCGCAGCACGCGCAGGATCTGATCCGTACCGAGGCGCGGGTTCGCGAGTAGCGCGCGGCGCACCTCGGCGACCTGGAGCCACGCGCCGTTCCCGACGATGATCTCGATCAGGGGCCGCGGCAGCGCGCCCATCCGCGCGATCCGTGCGACCTCGGGCGCGGTGATCCGCGGGTTGCGCAGCAGCGCCTCCCACACCGCCTTGCCGTACATCCGCTCGAGCACGATGCGCTCCTGCAGCTCGCCGCTGTGTGCCCTCTTGATCTGCTGCGCGAGCGGCAGGTGGCGGAGCCGGTCGTGCACCGTGAGCGCGATCCGCCGTTGCTCTACCGATCCCTCCGCGAGCGCGCGGGTGGCCTCCGGCGCTCCGTCGCCGCCGTGCTCGCTCCAGTTGCCGCCGTGCTCGCTCCAGTCGCCGTGCTCGCTCCAGCCGCCGCGCTGCTCGCCCATGTTGCCGCGGTACTCGCCCACGTCGTCGCGGTGCTCGCCCATGTCGTCGCGGTGCTCGCCCCTGTTGCCACGGTGCTCGCCCACGTAGTCGCGGTGCTCGCCCTTGTTGGCGCGGTGCTCGCCCACGTCATCGCGGTGCTCGCCCATGTCGCCGCGGTGCTCGCCCATGTCGCCGCGGTGCTCGCCCATGTCGCCGCGGTGCTCAACCGCGTCGCCGCTCCATGAAGCGCGCACCGAGTTCTCTCCGCCGCAGTGCTCGTTCTCTCCGCTGCAGTGCTCGTTCTCTCCGCCGTAGTGCTCGTTCTCTCCGCTGCAGTGCTCGTTCTCTCCGCCGCAGTGCTCGTTCTCTCCGCCGGGGTGCGCGACGCTACCGGCCAGCTCGTCCAGCGCCGAGATCTCGCGCAGCAGCGCCGCGAACTCGTCCAGCTCGTCGTTGACGCGCTCGGCCTGCTCGAACTGCTCCCATGGCTCGGCCTGCTCGAACTGCTCGAACGACTCGGACTGCTTGCGCGACCTGGCCTGCTCGAACTGCTCGAACGACTCGGCCTGCTTGCGCGACCTGGCCTGCTCGCACGGCTCTGCCTGCTCGCACGGCCCGGTCGGCGCTCTCGGCTCGCTTGCCTCGCTCGGCCGCGCCGCGGCGCGGGCCACCCACGTTGCGAGCAGCTCCTTCACAGCCGCGCTGAGCCCCATCAACTCGAGTCCGGCACCGCGCTGCTTGTCGAGGAACACCACGCGCGCGTCGAGCTGCAGCTCGTCGGTCGCGCCGCGCACCACGAGATCGCACTCCGAGTTCAGCGCGAGGGCGCAGTGCGGCACGAAGATCCCGCCGGCGGCGAGGTCGCGCGCGTGCTGCGCGTCGCTCGCGAGCTCGACGAACACCCTCGGGCGCTCCGGCATCGCCGCCATTGTACGCGGCGTGGGGCGCCACTTCGACCGCTGTTTTCAGCGGCCGGATAGCGTCAGCCGCTCGGCGATCCTGGCGGCGGGCCCCTCGGACGCGCGCCGCAGGTAGCCGTGCGCCGCGGCGCGGCAGCGGTCGTCGATCGCCGCGAGGCACGAGATCCGCACCCGCAACCACAGCGCGGCGGCGTGCTCCTTGCCGCCCTCGAACCGGCGCAGGTAGCTATCGAGCGTCGCGAGCGCATCGTGGTTGCGCCCGAGCTGGAGGTGCTGGATCACCGCCACGCTGTAGAACGCGTGCGAAGCCTCGTCGCCGGTGGTCGTCGCGGCGATCTGACGATACCGCGACACCGAGGTCGCCGGGTCGGCGGCATCGATCGCGAGCGCGGGGGTGACGGGCTGCGCGCGGATCAGCGCCTTCAGATCGGCGTATGGATCATCCGCGCGATCCAGCCGCTGCTTCCGCGCGTTCGCGTCGCCGCGCGCGGGGCTCGTCGTGCGTGTCGCGCCGGGCCGCACCGTGGCGCTCGGCGCGCGCACCTCGGGCACGCTCGCCACGCGATCGCGCAGCACCTCCGGTGCGTCGCCGATCGGTCCGAGCTCGATCTCGCCGTCGCGCGGCCCCGCGCCGCTGCTCTGCCCGTCCTCGGCCGCAACCGCGCCGATCTCGCGCTCGCTCCCGTTCGCGAGCTCGAGCTCGCCGCTGCTCCGCCCGTCCGCCGCGGCAACCGCGCCGCGCTCGATCTCGCCGCTGCTCCGCCCGTCGGCCGCCACGACCTCGCCGCGCGCCAGCTCGCCGATCGCGACCCGCCCTCGCCGCGACGTCCACGCCTGGCCGGCGGCGACCCGGGTGTCCACGGCGCGCCGGACGACCCGCACCACGCCCTCGGTGACCACGACGCGCACCTCGCCGGTGCCGTCGCCGCGATCGACGCTGAACCGCGTCCCGACGACGATCACGTCGGTGTCGCCGGCGCGCACGACCAGCGGCGGCCGCTGCCCGCGCGGCGCGACCTCGAGCTCGACCTTGCCGCGCGCCAGCTCGACGAGCACGCCGCCGGCCGGCCGCGCGATCTCGAACGCGGTGTCCGGATCGGCGTGGATCGTCGCGTCGCCGAGCGCGAGCATCGAGCGCTCGCCGGTCCGCTCGACGCGCAGCGAGCGCGCGGGCTCGCCGCTTGCCACCACCGGCGCCGTCGCGGTCGCGGCGCCGCGCAGCTTCCACCCGGCGAGCCCGGCGCCGATCGCCACGACGGCGATCGCGAGCGCCGCGAGCACCGGCGAGAACCGCGCCTCGCGCACGGGACGCGCGGCGGCCTCGGCGGCGCCGGCCACGATCCGCCGCTCGATGTTGGTCAGCCGCTCGTCGTCGAGCGGCTCGACCGGGATGCGTCCGACGAGCTTCACGGTACCTCCCGATCGTCGAGCGCCATCACGTCGCCGCCGCCGGGCTGCAGGAACTCGCCGAGCACGGGGTCGCTCGCCGCGGCGGCCTGCACCCGGTTGCGCGCGCGCCACACCCGGAGCTTGGTCGCCGTCGCGGATGCGCCCACGAGCCGGGCGACCTCGGCGATCGGCCGGCCATCGATCTCGTGCAGCGTGAACGCGAGCCGCGCCGCGGGCGAGAGCTCGTCGAGCACGGCGTACAGCCGCCGCACGCCGTCGCGCGCGAGCTGGCGGCGCGCCCCGGGCCCGTCGTCGGGCGAGGCCGCCGCGTCGTCGTCGATCAGCGGCTCGGTCGCGATCCGCCGCCCGCGCTGGGTCAGGTAGCGATACGCCACGCGCACCGCGACGCGGTCGATCCACGTCGCGAGGCTGGCCTCGGCGCGCCACCCGCGCAGCGACTGGAACACCTGGAGGAACGCCTCCTGGAGCAGGTCGTCCATGTCGCGGTTGCTGCCCAGCACGCGGAACAGGCAGGCGTGCACGCGCCCGCGGTGCCGCCGGAACAGCTCGCGCGTCGCGGCCGGCTCGCCGGTCAGGCACCGGTCGACGAGCAGCACGTCCTCGACGTAGAGCACGGCGGTCACGCTCCTCATCGTGCCCGAGCCCGCGGCTCCGGTTACATCGCGATGTAACTCACTGGTTTTTCTTGGGTCTCCGGCGGCTGGTCGCCCGCTTCTTGCGCGGCGGCTCGGGCGCCTGCCACTCCGAGAGCGGCCCGGGGCACTGATCGCGCAGCTTGCAGCCGCTGCACTCGCCGCCGGTCCACACGTGCTCGTACATCGCCTGCACCTGATCGAGCAGGCCGCTGTCGTCGGTCACGATGCCGAGCTCGAAGTTGCGCCGCCCGCTGCCCTTCGCGCCGAGCCCGGCGCCGGTCCAGTTCGCGCTGCCGAGGTAGAGCAGC
>JBQCJR010000435.1:0-4316 GCA_051952595.1 Kofleriaceae bacterium | reverse complement strand
CTCGACGGGCATCCAAGATCGAGTGCAGCCCTGAAGTTTCCTGCAAAGATGACGTTGTTGTTGCCATCTGACGAAATCGCGGTCGCCTCCTCCGCTGAGGTCGAGCCGATGCGCTTGGAGAACAAGTGCGCGCCCGTACCCCCGGCGAGCTTCACGAAGAAGATGTCGGGGTCGGTGGTCCCCCCAGCGCTGTTGAGCGTCCCTCCACCAAAATCGGCAGCGCCTTCGAACGTTCCCGACACTATGACGTTCCCGCTGGTGTCCATCGCGATGCCCGTTCCGAAATCAAGGCCCGAGCCACCGAGCGACTTGATCCACGTCGCCGCCCCTGTCGTCGCCGACAATGCAACCGCGAACGCGTTGAGAGAGCCTGGCGAGCCGCCCGCCGAGACCGTCATCGTGTCGAGCGTCATCGAACCCGAATGAGAGCCCGCGATCACGACAGCGCTCTCGTTCGCGACGAGCGAGAAGCCTTGCTCGTACCCCGAGCCACCAATTCTGCGCCCCCACGCGAACTCGCCGTTGGGCGTGAGCTTCAGCGCGAACGCATCCGCGCCCTGCGCTGTGAGGGGACCATCTCCGAAGTCCACGACATCTCGAATCAGGCCGGTGATGTAGACGTTCCTCGAACGGTCTGTGGCCACCGCCTGACCCCAATCATCGAGCGTGCCGCCGAAGCGCTTCGTCCAGAGGACTTCACCCGTTGTCGCTGCGAATTTCGCGACGAAGACGTCCTTTCCACCGGCACTCGTCAGAGTCTCCGCTCCGAGCACGACGGACTGGCTGAACTGACCGACGACGATCACGGCATCATCAGCGTCCACGGCGATGCCATACCCGGTGTCGACTCCGCTACCACCTAGCTGCCTGGCCCACAGCTGGGCCTGACCACCGGCGGTGCAGGCACCTCCGAGGCCATCTCCGACGTTCTGCTCGGAGAAGCGCAAGCCGCTGGGGCAGTCAGGGGCCGGGTACGCGCACCACTTGTTCCCGGTCGGGGCGAGAGTACAGACGCCGCCGCCGCTGAGGTCGCAGTTCTCGTTCTGCTCGCACGGTACGGGGCTGGGGCTACCGCATGCAGGTAGCGCGAACGCGACAACGCCCAAGATGTATGCTCGCATCAGGTCTCCTCGACTCCACGGGCAGTTTCGCCCATGGCTCGGCGGATTCAAGCACCAACGTGGTGCTTGTGGCCGGAGGGCAGAGGCGATCCCACAGGTCGACGCGTCCTGCAAGTCTGAACCGCCCCTACGTGAACAGGACCAAGGCGATCACCACGACGGCGATGATTGTGAACTTGGGGCTCACCATCGACACCGCCATCGCCAACGGCATTGCGACGACTGCGGCGATGGCAGCCAGGCCGATCTGGATGCGTCGGCGCCCGGCCTGTCGTGCCACCACCCCATCGATGGTCACTGCGGTGAGCGCATACGAGCCGAGGCCCATCGGGGTGGTCACGACGAGCGGTTCGAGCGTTGCCGCGTGGTCGGCAACCGGCAGAAGCATCACCCACGCCACGAGCGTGGCCAGGCCTGCCGTGACGACCGCAACGCTGCGCCCAAACTGATCGCCAACCGTCAAGAACCGCCTCCGTAGGAGGCCATAGAGCACGAATGCCAGGGCCAGCCCGGCGAACACGACCAGGGCTCGCGCGCTCTCCGTCGAGACTCGCGGAACCCACCTCGCCTCCAGGGACAGGCTCGCAGCGGTGACGCTTCCATGGGGGACCAACGCGATGGTCGCCCGCCCGCGTTGCGGAATCTTTGCTCCTGCGCGTTCGAGCGTGCCGGCGCCCATGCGATCCGCCGTCGCATCGTTAGCGTCTGCGACGATGAGCTCGATCCGAGAGTCCTCTCGCAGCTCCGCATCGACGTCGAGCTTGCACGCCATCTCGAAATGGAACCATCGCTTGCTACACGTCCCGAGCTGTCTGCCATCAACGAGAATCCTGGCCGTGACCTCGGGTTTTGCAGACAGGCCTTCATCCCGCGAGCCCCCGTCCGGCCGTGCTTCCGTGTACAGCGCGCTCGCGGACTCCAGGTGGACCGAGCGCGGCCCGGTCGACTCGGGAGTGCACGCGGCACAGGCGAGCGCGACGGCGAGAAGCCGAAAGCTCACCCGGTCACCAAGGACAGCACGAGCTCGAAACGCGCCTGTGTCTTGGGCGCCGGGAACCGCCACCTTGACATTGCTTCGAGCACGCACTTCGACAGGTCGGCATGCCAGCTCTCCGCGGTTGGATCGACGACGTTGCCAGTCGCGCTGATCGCAAAGCGAAGCGTCATCGTGCCCGTCGCGGAGGGTTCGCGTGCACGGAGGCGCTCGTAACAGTGCCTCACCGTCGCCTTCCCCTCTCGGACGAACTTCAGCATCACCTCGCCCGAGCTGACCGACGAACTATCGAGCGCGCGGTGGCTCTTCACGATGGCGAGCGCGCTCATCGGTCGCTGTGCGGTGCCGCCCCCCTTGAGCTGCGCGTTCAGAGCGCCCACCGGGTCTCCTCGACCTAGGCTCTCGACATCTGACTCGTTCGAGGGCGTCAGCTGCACGCCGAGAGCAGGTTCGCCGCCTGTCCCGGCGAGCGCCGCGGCATCGCCTACATCCTGCCCGGGCGCTCCACCGAACGGCGCGGCATCGCCCGTCGCCTGCGCGCCCACTGGCGGCTCGCTGACACGCGCAGGGGACTCACTCGTGCGTGCCTTGCTGCATGCGAGCGCGAACGCGACCACGAGGACGCCAAAGCGGAAACTCAAGGGCGAAGCGGCCACGGGTTCATCCTACGCTTGATCTGATCGAGCTGGTCCTGCTTCCGCTGCTCCTTGGCGTCCTGCTTCGCCTTCTCCTTCGCGTTAAGGTCCGCTTGGTCCTTCTCGAGCTTCTCCTGCTCCTGCCTGAAGCCTGCCATTCTTGGCTCGACAGCCCTTCGGATGCTCTCGTGTGCGTTCGCCAGGTCGCCGGTCTCGATGCCAAGCGCTTGCAGGATCGTCATGATGCTCGTGTCGTCTGCGATCTCGGCGAAGAGCCAGTCGATCGCCTTCAGGATCTCATCGACTGCTCTGAACGCGTGCGCGTTCATCTGGATCATGACGGCACGGAGCTCGCGGTCTCCCAGCTTGTCGAGGTCGAACCCCGCAGCGGTCGTGACCTTGTTCAGGGCGCGGAAGTCCTCCCTCAGCTCGGCGACCCCGGCGGTCACGGACGCCTGAAATGCGTCGCGATCGCGCTCCATCCGATCCCGCAAGTGAACCATGATCGCGACCATCTCGCGAAAGCTCGTCACCTCGTCGCTCTTCGCGCGGAACGCGTTCAATCGGCCGAGGCCCGCCTTGTCGAGGTCGGCGCGCTTGGCGGCGCGCTCGTCGGCCACGAACTGCTTGATGTCGTCGTGGACGAACTTCACCCGATCTCCGAGCCGCTCGGCGAGCAGGACGTAGCGGCTGAACAAGACCTTCAACAGGCTCCCGACCAGGCTGCCCCCCAGGCTCCCTTCGACACCAATCCGCAACATTGGGCGCGTCTTGAGTCGCTTGCCTATCGTGGAGTCCTCCCCGAGGAGCGCCTTGTCGACGAGAAACGTCCCGACCAGCTTTCCGATCAGCTGGCCGTTCAGCTTCGCTGCCTTCTTGTCCTTGCCCGGCAACATGCGGGGAAGGTCGAGGACCAGTTCTTTCGCCACGTCCATCCCTGCGCCCAGCTTTCCTTCGTAGGCGAGGAACGCGAGGGTGAGACCGCCGAGCACCGCGTACACCTTCTTGTGGTGGCCCGTCGCCTTCAGGGCGGTGGTCAAGAACGACACGTATCCGAGTCCGATCGCACCTCCGATCGCGAACGGCTTCGTCGAGCTCAGATCGAGGAGGTCGCGCAACGACGCAGCTTCCCCGCCAGCGTTCTCGAGCTTCGCCGAGATCGACGCGAAGAACTTCTGCGCCTCGGCTGCCCACGCGTCAGGACTCGGCGCCTTCTCATCCGCATCGAACAGCTCGAGGAACGGCTTCACCGTCTCGAAGTCGAGGTAGTAGAGCAGGCCGAGCGCGGAGGCGAGCCCCCGCACGAGGTGGAGCGTGGAATGCTCAAGGTTCTTGAGCAGCTTCGCGATGGCCCCATCCGTGAGCAAACCTTCGATGCGTTCGAGAAAGTTGCGGAAGTTCTGCACCAGCTCGTAGAGGCGCGTCGCGATGAGGACCGCCTTCGCCTCGGTCGGCATTAAGATGTCCTGCATCTTGGCGACACGCCCGGCGACATTCAGCCGGATGTAGCCATCGAAGAAGCCTCGCAGGAACTCTTGCCACCGCTCGACGTATTGCTCGGCGTCT
>JBQCJR010000434.1:0-4332 GCA_051952595.1 Kofleriaceae bacterium | reverse complement strand
ATGTCGGCGACGACCTGGTGGACGCGCGGCATGCGCGTCTGACCGCCGACGAGGATCACGACGTCGATGTCGTGGGCCGTCATGCCGGCGTCCTCGAGCGCGCGCCGGCACGGCTCGAGCGTCGCCTGGACGAGCGGCTCGACCAGCAGCTCGCGCTGCGTCCGCTCGAACACCGTCTGGAGGTGGCGCGGCCCGTCGGGAGCCGCGGCGATGAACGGCAGGTTGATCTCGGTGGTGATCCCGCTCGACAGCTCGATCTTGGCGCGCTCGGCGGACTCCTTGAGCCGCTGGAGCGCCATCCGATCGCCGCGCAGATCGAGCCCGTCGTTCTGCTCGGCGAACGTGGCCAGCAGGTGCTCGACGATCGCGTTGTCGAAGTCCTCGCCGCCGAGGAACGTGTCGCCCGCGGTCGAGCGGACCCGGAACACGCCGTCCTCGAGCTCGAGGATCGAGATGTCGAACGTGCCGCCGCCGAGGTCGTAGACCGCGACTCGCTGCGCGCCCTCGGTCTCCACGCCGTACGCCAGCGCCGCGGCGGTCGGCTCGTTGACGATCCGCAGCACGTCCAGCCCGGCGATCTTGCCGGCGTCCTTGGTCGCCTGGCGCTGGGCGTCGTCGAAGTACGCCGGCACCGTGACCACCGCCTCGGTGACCTGCTCGCCGAGCCAGTCCTCGGCGGTCTGCCGCATCTTCTGGAGCACGAGCGCCGAGATCTCCGGCGGCGAGTAGTCGCGGCCGCGCACCCGCACGTGGGCGTCGCCGTTGTCGACCGGGACGACCTCGTACGGGCAGGTCAGCAGGTGGCGCTGGACCTCCTCGTCATCGTACTTGCGGCCCATCAGCCGCTTGACCGCGTAGATCGTGTTCTCGGCGTTGGTCATCGCCTGGCGGCGCGCCGCCTGGCCGATCAACCGCTCGCCCGACTGGGCGAACCCCACCACCGATGGAGTCGTGCGCGAGCCCTCGGCATTCGCAATGACGACCGGTGCCTCGCCGTCGATCACGGCGACACACGAGTTGGTCGTCCCCAGGTCGATGCCGACGACCCGTGTCATTCAGGCGACTTCGCCGCCGGCGCCTTCGCCACCACCACCAGCGACGGCCGCAGCAGCCGATCGCCCGCCTTGTACCCACGCTGCAGCACCTGCACCACCGTGCCCGGCGGCTGGTCGCTCTCCAGCTGCGAGATCGCCTCGTGCAGGTTCGGATCGAACGGCTGCCCCGCGGCCTCGATCGGCGTCACCTCGAGCCGCTCGAACGCGGACAGGAACTGGCGGAGCACCAGCTGCACGCCCTCGGCGATCGGGTTGCTTCCCCCGGCGTTCGTCGCGTGCTCGATCGCGCGCTCGAGGTTGTCCACGACCGGCAGCATCTCCTTCAACACCTTGTTCTTGGTGTCGAACTTCGCGTCGTCGATCTCGCGCTTCTGACGCTTGCGCAGGTTCTCGAGGTCTGCAGCCGCGCGCAGGTACCGGTCCCAGTTCTCCTTCTTCTCCTTCTCCAGCGCCGCCAGCCTCGCCTCGACCTCTACCTGCTGATCGACCGGCGGCTCGACCTCGACCGGGATCACGTCGTTCGCGTCGCTCGACTGGTTGGCCTCCTGGTTGGCCTCCGCCGGGCGATGGGTGTCGTCGTGCTGGTTCGGTTGTCCGCTCATATCGATCGGACCATAACCACGTTTCGCGATGAGGGCCAGTACAGGAGGCGCCGTCGCGAGATCGGCGAGCGACTATCCCTGGGTCCCGAGCTCGGCGAGCAGCTGCGACACGGTGTCCGCGGTCACGTCGACGACCGACATCACCTTGCCGTAGTTCATCCGCATCGGACCGATCACGGCGAGCGCGCCGATCGGTTGCTCCTCGGGCCCGTACGACACCGCGATCACCGAGCTCGAGGCGAGCGCCGACAGCGCGGTCTCGGCGCCGAGGAAGACCTGCAGGCCCTCGGCACGCCGCGTGCGATCGAGCAGCCGGATCAGCGTCTCCTTGTCCTCCAGCGTGCGCAGCAGCTCGCGCGCGCGATCCTGGGCGAGCGCGTCGTCGAGCAGGTTCGCCTGGCCGCTGACCAGCACGTCGACCACGCGCTCCGGGTGCTCGACGAACACCGCGTGACCGAGGCGGAGCGCCGCGGCCACCGCCTCGTCGTACTTGTTCTTGTCCTCGCCGAGCTCGCGGATCACGCGCTCGCGCACCTCGTCGAGCGTCATGCCCGAGAGCAGCTGGTTGAGGTAGTTGTGGATCCGCTCGAGCCGCCGCGGGTCGACCGAGTCGTCCACGATCAACCGGTTCTCGATCCGCCCATCGGTGGTCACCAGGATCGCGATCAGCTTGCCGTCGCGCAGCGGCACGAACTCGATCTGGCCGAGCCGCTGGTGATCCGGATCCGGCGTGACGATCACCGCGGCGTGCTGGGTGAGATCGCTCAGCAGCCGCGACGCGCGCTGCACGACCTCCTCCGGCGTGGGCGCGGCGACCCGCTCGCGGATCTCGTCCTTCTCGCGCGCGGTCATCCCGCGCACCTTGAGCAAGCTATCGATGAAGAACCGCAGCCCCGACGCGGTCGGCACCCGGCCGGCCGACGAGTGGCGCTGCTCGAGCAGGCCGAGCTCCTCGAGGTCCGCCATCACGTTGCGGACCGTGGCGGGCGACAGCCCGAGATCGTGCCGGCGCGTCACCGTGCGCGATCCGACCGCGTCTCCGCCATGCAGGTACTCGGTCACGACCGCGTGCAAGATCTTCTGCGCGCGGCGGGATAGCTCGGTGCCACTCATCGCCTGGAGTCTCGATCTTACAAAGCCGGCAGTGCCGCGTCACTCTCTATGGACTCCCGCGGCGGGCGAGCCCATCGGCCAGGCTTGCACGATGCGGGCCGCGACCTGATCCGCCATCAGAAATCCGCGGAGTGTCGGGCAGATCCGGCCATCCCGGCGCTCCGCGAGCCCGCCGCGGACCAACCCGTCGGCGACCCCGGCCGCCGGCGCGAGACTGTCCTCGCGCACGCCGTCCGCGGTGCGCAACCCGAGCCACGCGCGGTCCGCGGCCATCTCGGCGGCGGCGATCTCGACGCGCTCCGCGGGCACACCGGGCGCCGCGAGGTAGTCCACCGCGCGCCGCGGATTGGTGCGGCGGATCGCGGCGCCGCCGTCCACCAGCTCGAGCGATGCCGCGCCGACCCCGAGCCCGAGGTATGGCGCCCCGCGCCAGTACAGGCTGTTGTGCACGGCGCGCCGGCCCGGCCGGGCGTACGAGCTGATCTCGTAGTGCTCGAACCCGGCGCGCTCGAGGCGCTCGTGGGCGCGCACGTACAGCGTGGTCAGCGCGTCCTCGTCGAGCGGTACCAGCCGGCCGTCGCGCACGCGCTGGCCGAACGCGGTGCGATCCTCGATCGTCAGCTCGTAGATCGACAGGTGGTCGACCGGCAGCTCGGCGATCTGGTCGAGCCAGCGCTCGGTGGAGCGCCCGCCGCTCGGCGTGCCGAGGATGAAGTCGGCCGAGACCCGGAACCCGCCGTGCGCGACCACGCGATCGATCGCCGCGAGCCCGTCGCCGAACCGGTGATCGCGGCCGAGCACCACCAGCTCGTCGGCGGCCAGCGACTGCACGCCGATCGAGATCCGGCCGATCCCGGCGGCGTGCCACGCGTCGAGCTGCGCGGGGGTGCAGTCGGTCGGGTTCGCCTCGATCGTCACCTCGCGCAGCGCGCCGCGCCCGAACCGCTCGCCGATCGCCGCGATCGCGCGCGCGATGCAGTCCGGCCGCCACAGCGAGGGCGTGCCGCCGCCGAGGTAGATCGAGACCAGCGCTCCGGAGTACGCCGCGGCCCGCGCGTCGAGCTCTCCGAGGATCGCCGCGAGGTAGGCGTCGTGCGGAGGCTCGCCGACCTCGACCGCGAAGTCGCAGTACGGGCATCGCTTGCGACACCACGGGAAGTGGAGGTAGACGCCTAGCTCACGCAATGTCGCCAATCTACCTCGACAACGCCGCCTCGACCCGCCCCACCGACGAGGTGGTCTCTCTGATGACCGAGGTGATGCGAACCGCCTGGGGCAACCCGAGCGCGCAGCACCCGCAGGGGGCCGCGGCGCGTGGCCACATCGAGACGGCGCGCCGCCGGCTGCTCGACGCGCTCGGCGATCGCGGCCTCGGCGACGTGATCTGGACCAGCGGCTGCACCGAGGCCGACGCGCTCGCGGTGCTCGGCGCAGCGCGGATCAGACCGGGGCGGATCGCGATCTCCTCGATCGAGCACCCCGCGATCGCGGCCACCGCGGCGCGGCTCGCCGACGAGGGTCGCGCGGTGGTCCAGGTCGCCCCGGGCAGCGACGGCGTGATC
>JBQCJR010000433.1:0-7794 GCA_051952595.1 Kofleriaceae bacterium | reverse complement strand
CGCCGACGCCGCGCTCCGGCTGATCGAGTCGCCTCCCCTGCTCGCCCGCCTCGCGGAGGCCGGCCGCGCGCGCGCCGTCGCGCTCTATGACGCCCGCCAGGTCGCCGCGCAGATGCTCGAAACCATGGGGCTTTCAGCCACCGAACACATCGCGATGCGCGGACACTAACTACGCTATAACGCTCGGCCTTCCCACATGAACGTCGCCATCGTCACGGCCCGCGCGGGGTCGAAGTCCATCGTCCACAAGAACGTGCTGCCGCTGCTCGGCCAGCCGATGGTGCAGTACCCGATCAAGGCCGCCCAGGCCGCGAGCCGGATCTCCCAGGTCTGGGTCTCGACCGACGGCGCGGAGATCGCCGAGGCGTCGACCGCCGCGGGCGCGCAGATCATCCCGCGCCCCGAAGAGCTCGGCGGCGACAGCGTCAACCACGGCGTGGTGATCAAGCACGCGGTCGAGTACGTCGACGCGCGGGTCGACAACCTCGAGAACATCGTGCTGTTGCTCGGCAACACCGTGTACATCGACGGCGAGACCATCGACCAGGCGCTCGCGCTGCTCGACGAGCGCCGCGATCTCGACTCGGTGATGACGGTGTGGGAGGCCGCCGATGACCACCCGTACCGCGCGCTCCAGATCAACGGCGACGGCCTGATCGAGACGTTCGGCGGGCCGCGCCAGGTGTCGACCGAGCGCCAGAGCTACCCCAAGGCCTACTACTACGACCAGGGCGTGTGGGCGTTCCGCAAGCACACCGTGCAGACCCAGGACGGGCCCAACCCGTGGTGGTGGATGGGCAAGCGCGTGCAACCGATCGTGCGGCCGTGGGTCACCGGCCGCGACATCCACGGTCTGATCGACGTGTTCTTCTCCGAGCAGTGGGTGAAGAACCCCGACATCGTGAAGAAGATCGCAGAGGAGAATCATTGATGACGTCCGGAATCGTTGCGTGGTCGACCAGCTCGCTCGGCAAGGAGAGCGCGCGGCCGATCGAGCTGCTGGAGCGCGCGGGCTTCGTGGTGCGCGGCAACCCCCACGGCAGGACGCTGACCACCGACGAGGCGCGCGCGCACCTCGAGGGCGTGGTTGGCCTGGTCGCCGGCACCGAGAAGCTGACCGGCGAGCTGCTCCGCCAGCTGCCGCAGCTCAAGTGCATCTCCCGGGTCGGCGTGGGCATGGACTCGGTCGATCTCGGCGCCGCCAAGGAGCTCGGGATCGCCGTGGTCAACACGCCGGAGGCCCACGTCGACGCGGTCGCCGAGCTCACGCTCGCCGGGCTGCTCGCGCTGCTCCGCCGGGTACCGCAGAGCGACGCCTCGATCCGCGCCGGCAAGTTCGACAAGCCGATGGGCCGGCTGCTCCGCGGCAAGTCGGTCGGGTTCGTCGGCTATGGCCGGGTCGCCCGCGCGCTCGCGCGGCTGCTCGCGCCGTTCGACTGCGCGATCGCGGCGTACGACGTCGCGCGCCCCGAGGACGTGCCGTCCCTCGAGCTCGACGCGCTGCTCGCCCAGTCCGACATCGTGTCGCTGCACCTGCCGTACGCGAAATCGGCGCACCACCTGATCGGCGCGGCGCAGCTCGCCCGCCTCCGGCCGGACGCGATCGTCGTGAACACGGCGCGTGGTGGCCTGATCGACGAGGCGGCGCTGCTCGCGCACCTCCAGGCCCACCCCAAGGCCGGCGCGTACCTCGATTGCTTCGAGAAGGAGCCGTACCAGGGCCCGCTCGCCCAGCTGCCCAACGTGGTGGCCACGGCGCACATCGGCTCGTACGCACGCGAGGCCCGGGTCCGCATGGAGACCGAGGCCGTGGAGAACCTGCTGCGCGCGCTGGGCGCCGCATGAAGGTGCTGGTCACCGGGGGCGCCGGGTTCCTCGGCAGCCACCTCGTCGACGCGCTGCTCGAGCGCGGCCACGAGGTCACGGTGTTCGATCGAGCCGCCTCGCGGTGGCTCGCCCCGGCGGCGCGCTGCACCCCCGGCGATCTGCTCGATCCGGCGGCGGTCGCCGCGGCGGTCGAGGGCCACGACGCGGTCTATCACCTCGGCGGGTTCGCGGATCTCAACGCCGCGAAGACCCGGCCGCTCGACACCGTGCACGCGAACATCCTCGGCACGATGCACGTGCTCGAGGCGATGCGCGCCCACGGCGTGACCCGGTTCCTGTTCGCCTCGACGGCGTACGTGTACAGCCGCCAGGGCGGGTTCTATCGCTGCTCGAAGCAGGCCTGCGAGAGCTACGTCGAGGAGTACGGCCGCACGTTCGGGACGCGCTACACGATGATCCGCTACGGCTCGTTGTACGGGCCGCGCGCGGACGCCTCGAACGGCGTGTACCGGCTGCTGCGCGCCGCTATGGCGGAGGGCCAGATCGCGTACTCGGGCGCGCCCGACGACATCCGCGAGTACATCCACGTCGAGGACGCGGCGCGGCTGTCGGTCGACGTGCTCGATCCGGCGTACGAGGGCCAACACGTCACGCTGACCGGCGCGAGCCCGACCCGCGCCGCCGACCTGTTCATGATGTTCCAGGAGATCCTCGGCCGCCGGCTCGAGGTCGACTACCGGCGTGTCGAGGGTCCGGACACCGGACACTACGCGGTCACGCCGTACGCCTACACGCCGCGACCGGGCAAGAAGCTGGTGACCACCCACTACGTGGACATGGGGCAGGGCCTGTTGCGCCTGGTCGAGGACATCCACCGGGAGCTCGATCGTGACTGACCCGCGTACCGCCGGCCTGCGCGCCGTGGTGTTCGACTTCGACGGCGTGATCCTCGAGAGCGCCGACGTCAAGACCGACGCGTTCTGCGAGCTGTACGCCGAGCACGGCCCGGACGTGGTCGCCCAGGTGCGCACGCACCACCTGGCGAACCTCGGGATCTCGCGGTTCAAGAAGTTCGCGTGGATCGCGGAGCACGTGCTGCGCCAGCCGCTGACCGAGAACGCCAGCGCAGCGCTCGGCGTGCGGTTCACCGAGCTCGCGCTCGCCAAGGTGCTCGCCGCGCCGTTCGTGCCGGGCGCCGAGCAGGCGCTGGCCACGCTCGGGCTGCCGCTGTTCGTCGCCTCGGGCACGCCGCAGGGCGAGCTCGAGCTGATCGTCGAGCGCCGCGGGCTCGCGCCGCGGTTCCGCGAGGTCCACGGCACGCCGGCGGAGAAGCCGGCGATCCTGCGCGGCCTGATGGAGCGCCACCAGCTCGCGCCCGACCAGGTGCTGTTCATCGGCGACGGGATGAGCGACTACAAGGCGGCGGTCGCGGCCGGCGTCGCGTTCCTCGCGCGCGATACCGCGGCGCTCCACGACGAGTGGGTGCGGCTCGGCGTGCGGCTCGAGCCGGATCTCGAGCGGCTGCCCACGCTGGTGGCCACGTGGTGACCAAGGTCCTGGTGTTCCGGCCCAACCTCGGCGATGGCGGGGCGGACCGGGTCACCCTCACGGTGCTCCAGCAGCTCGATCGCACGCGGTTCGAGCCAACGCTGGTGCTGGTCCGCGCCAACGGCGTCCTGATCGATCACGTGCCCGCGGACGTCCCGGTGATCGATCTCGCGGCCCCGCGGCTCGCGCTCGCCGTGCCGGCGCTCGCCCGCGCGATCCGCCGGATCCAGCCCGACGTGATCTTCTCGACCTCCAGCGGCGGCAACCCGATCGCGGTCGCCGCGCGGGCGATCGCGCGCAGCCGCGCGCGCCTGGTGCTCTCGGAGCGCAACGCGGTCGTCCGGCGTACGTCGAGCAAGCTCCGGGTCGCGCTCGAGGTGCCGCTCAAGCGGTTCGCGTACCGCCGCGCGGATCTGGTGACCGCGGTGTCCGATGGCGTGGCCCAGGACCTGCTCGACCGGCTCGCCCTGCCGGCCGAGATGGTGCGCACGGTGTGGAACCCGGTGGTCACCGAGGACTTCGGCGCACGGGCGCTCGAGCCGGTCGACCACCCGTGGTTCACCGGCGAGCCGCGGGTGCTCGTCGCGTGTGGCCGGCTGGTCGCGCAGAAGGAGTACCCGACGATGTTCGACGCGCTGGTCCAGATCCGGCGCGCCCACGACGTGCGGCTCGCGATCCTCGGCGAGGGCGCGAAGAGGCCGGATCTGGTGGCGCGGGTCGCCGCGCTCGGGCTCGCCGATCACGTGCAGTTCCTCGGCTTCGATCCGAACCCGCTCAAGTACATGGCGCGCGCGTACGCGCTGATCCAGTCGTCGAGCGCCGAGGGCCTGCCCGGCACGCTGATCCAGAGCCTCGCCGTCGGCACCCCGGTGATCGCGACCGACTGCGATCACGGCCCGCGCGAGGTGATCCGCCCCGGGGTCGATGGCTGGCTGGTGCCGGTCGGCGATGCCGCGGCGCTCGCCCGCCGCACGATCGAGCTGCTCGACGACCCGGCGCGGCGCGACGCGTTCGCCGCCGAGGCGAGGCGCGGCGCCACCCGGTTCTCGGCGAAGCTCTCGATGGCGCGCTACGAGCGCGCGTTGCTCGGCGAGCCGGAGGCGGCTTGACCCAGCGCCCCGCTCGATCGGAGCCGCGGCGCGGCCCGGCCGGCAGCGCGCCTCCGCGCCGACCGTGGCTCGAGCTGCTGGCGCGCGATCCGCTGCTCGCGATGTGGGGCCTGTACGTGGTCCTGTTCCCGATCTACGTGTTCCCGAGCGGCACGCCGCAGCCGCCGGCGCTGATCCTGCTCGTGCTCACGCCGCTGCTGCTGCGCACCTGGAACGGCCGGCTGTTCCCCGAGGGCCGCCGCGCGCTCGGCGCGCTGCTCGCGTTCACGCTCTACGTCTCGGTCTCGGCGCTCGCGTGGTCCGCGGTGAGCGGCACGTTTACGATCGGCCTGCGCATCGGCTACCTGCTCAGCCCGACGTTCTACATCCACAACGCGATCGTGTTCCTGGTCGCGATGGTGTTCGCCAAGCAGCGCGGCCAGGCGTTCATCGACGTCACCGTCCGCGCGGCGCTGATCGCCGCGGTCGCCCAGGTCCCGCTCGGCCTGCTGTTCGGCCACGGCTCGGCGCTCCGCAGCAGCGGCACGTTCAACAACCCGAACCAGCTCGGCTACTTCGCCGTGCTGTCGGCCTCGATCATCGTGCTCGGGCAGCACCGCGCGCGGCTCTCGACGCTGAGCGCGACGGTGGGCCTGGTGTCGTGTGTGTACCTCGCGCTGATCTCGGCGTCCAAGGCCGGCATGGCGTGCACCGGCCTGGTGATCGCGATCGCCACGGTGAGCCGGCTGCGCACCGTGCTGATGGCGGCCGCCGTCGCGGGGTTGCTGCTGCTGCTCGTCGATTCGATCGGCGACTCGATCGATCGCAGCATCGAGCGGGTCACCACCGACGAGTCGCACGGGTTCATCGAGGAGCGCGGCTACGACCGGATCGTCGAGCACCCCGAATACCTGCTGTTCGGCGCCGGCGAGGGCGGCTACATCCGGTTCCGCGAGACCTCGGCGATCGGCTCGCACGAGCTGCACTCGTCGGGCGGCACGCTGTTCTTCTGCTACGGCGTGGTCGGCACCGCGCTGTTCCTGGTGTTCGGCTACCAGGTGTTGCGGGTCGCGCGGCTGCGCCAGATGCTGATCGTGCTGCCGGCGGCGGCCTACGGGCTCAGCCACCAGGGCATGCGCGTGCCGCTGTTCTGGATCTTCCTCGCGCTGTTCGTGGTGCTCGGGACGCGCGCGATCGGGCCGCCCGGGAAGCCGACAGGGAAGCCACCCGGGAAGCCGACAGGATCAGCCCGGCCCCAGCCCCAGCCCATTCGCGATCCGCGCCGCGCGCGCCCGGGGCGTGAACGCGTCGAGGTCGCGCAGGGCCTGACCGGCCAGCGCGACGCGTAGCGCCGGGTCGCCGGCGAGCCGCGAGATCGCCTGCACCCAGGCGTCCTCGTCGTCGCTCGGCGCGATCAGCGCGTTGCGCTCGTGGGCGAGCACCTCCTGGAGCACCGGCAGGCTCGACGCGACCATCGGCACGCCGGAGGCCATGTACTCGAACATCTTCATCGGCGAGCAGTACTTCGCCGTATCGAGCCGGCGGGTCGCGCCGTGGATCCCGGCGAGCGGGTACGGCATCAGCAGCACGTCGAGCGCGCGGTACAGCGCTGGCAGCCGCGCGGGCGGCACGAAGCCGTGGAACCGCACGTTCGGCGGGATCGCGGTCGCGCGCCACCGGGCGAGATCGTCGTCGGTGCCGCCGATCAGCTCGAACGCACAGGCCGGCATGCGGGCGGCCAGCTTGACCACCAGCTCGACCCCGCGGCCGGGGTACAGGCTGCCGACGTAGCCGATCCGCGGCGTCGCCGAGACCTCGGCGCGCGGCGCGGCGCCCTCGAGCCGCTGGGCCGGGCTGTGCGCCACCACCACCGGGCGATCGCGCGGCAGCAGCTCGGCGGCGCCTAGCTCGTCGCGCAGCGCGTTCGAGATCGCGACCAGGCCGCGGAAGCTCGGGCGCGCGATCATCCGCCGCCACAGCGCGCGCTGCCAGCCGCGATCGATCACGCCGTGGGACTCGAACGCGACCGACAGGCCGAGCTCGGCGGCGGCCGCGGCGCCGAGCAGGTCGCGCGAGTAGACCAGCTCGACCGCGCGGCGCTGGCGGAGCACCTCGCGGAGCACGCCAGCGGCGTACACCACGCCGCCCCCGCGGCGCGGCGGCCGGGCGACCAGCTCGAGCCCGAAGCTCGGCGCGACGCCGTAGAACGCGTGGGGATCGAGGCCCTCGGCGGCGGGCTCCGCGTGGCGCTTGGCGACCAGGGTGACCCGGTGGCCCTCGGCGGCGAACGCCTCGCACATCCGCATCACCTGCACGCTCGACGCGCGGCGCGACGGCACGTAGGACAGCGACAGGTAGAGCAGGTTCATGGCGCGGCCGATCCCGCGCCCACGGCCGAACCAGCGCCCGATCCCGCGCCCGAGCCCGCGCCGTTCGTGGCCGGCTCGACTTTGAGCTTCTCGAGCACGTCGACGTTCGCGCCCTGGGCCCGCCACTCCTCGATCAGCCCGGCCGTCCGCTGGGTGTCCTTGACCGCGTCGAGCCGGCGCTGGATCTGCGCCCGATCCCGCGGCGTCATCAGCCCCGCGCCGTCGAGCCGGCGCAGGCAGCGCGTGGTCTCGTCGAGCTCGCGGAGCTCGAACAGCGAGTCGCACAGCAGCAGCCACCCCGTGCGCTGGTCCGCCGGGCTGCCGCGCAGCTTCGAGACGTCCTCGAGCAGCTTGACCACCTCGCGGTGGGCGCCGCGCCGCGCGACCAGCTGCGCCAGCGCCAGCCGCGCCGCGAGGCTCGGCGCGAGCTGGAGCTTCCAGCTCGCCGCGCGCTCGGCCGCCACCCAGTCGCCGCGCTGGGTCGCCAGGGTGCGCATCAGCTCGATCGCGAGCAGCGACTTCGGCCGCTCGCCGATCACGCGGGTGATCCACGCGAGCGCGACGTCGGTCTTCTTCTCCTCCTCGAGGGTGCGGACCACCAGCTCGATGTTCTCGTAGTCGAGCGGGATCGCGGTCGCCGCCTTGTCGGCCGGGAACCGCTGCGCGACCTCCGCGAGCAGCGCCTTGGGCTCGCGGGTCCCACGCATCGCCGCGACGTACTCGAGCGCGGCTTGATCGACCTTGCCGGCGAGCAGCAGGATCCGCCCGGCGAACCGGTGCAGGCCGGAGTGGGTCGGGTGGAGCACCAGCGCGTGGTTGAGCAGCGCGATCGCCTCGCCGCTGCGGGTCGCCACCAGGGCCTCGGACGCCACCGCGTAGCCGTAGTAGTCGAGCGGATGGCGCTGGATGCTCGCGCGGATCTGCTCGAGCGGCGGGTGCGCGGCGAGCGCGCGCTGGTCCTC
>JBQCJR010000432.1:0-2963 GCA_051952595.1 Kofleriaceae bacterium | reverse complement strand
GCTAACGAAGGCGGAGAAGGCGTCTTTGAGCAAGCTCTACGCCGCGAAGCGAATCGTCAAGGAGTCGCAGGCGGCCGACGACGGCGAGTTCGACGCCGCGCTCATGCGCGTGGACGAGCTCTTCCTCGGCGACAACGTGGTGCGCGGCGGCGTATCGCGGTTCATCGCGGCGCAGGGCGCGTGCGTGTGGCTGGTCGGCGAGCTCGCCAAGCTGCGCGGCGTCGTCTCGGTGGCGTTCGGCGATCCGCCCGACACGAGCAAGCCGATCGCGCGCACCAAGGCCGCGACCGCGAGCGACGAGCCGCCCGCCGACGTGGCGAAGCTCGAGCTGGTCACCGACGGCAAGGTGCGCGTGGCCTCGTTGTGCTTCTCGATCGCGCTGTTCGCCGACAAGCCGCTACGCACCGCGCCGGCCGCCGTGCTCGCGGCGTGGCACGCGTTCCTCGACCTCGGCGCCCGCGAGCGCCTGCGGCTGTGGGGGACAGAGACGACCGCGCCTGCGAAGCGCAAGCCCGTGACCGAGTCCGCGCTCCAGCAGCTCGACAAGTGGCTCGCGAAAGGCGCCCCCGCGCGCGAGTTCCTCGCCCTGACGATCGACGACGCGACGACCTACGAGCACGCGCCACGCTGGCGGTTCACAGTGTGGAGCCACACCCAAGCGCGAGACGAAGCCCACTTCGTCCGGATGTCCTTGCCGATCCGGTTCGGGCTCGAGCGCGCAGACGAGATGGCGGCGCTGGCACGTGCGTTGTTCGCGACCGGCGCGTTTCGCTCGGGCATTGCCGGTCCGTGCTGGGAATGCGGCACGTTCTCGTCGTACGAGAACGAGGGCAACGGCCACCTCCACGCCGCCAAGCTCGCAGAACGCTATCCGGCGATCGATCTCGCCACGACCGTCAACGACGCGCTCGCCGTCCGGCAGGACGGCATCCAGAACGTCGGCTGGCTGACGATGCTCGATCCGAAGCTCGCCGCCGAGGTCGACCTGAAGGGTGTCCGCCGCCTCGCCGGGGTCACCGTGGAAGACGCCGGCAAGGGCGTCGTGATCCGCGCGGGCGACGCGCCCACGCTCGACGGCAAGCGCGAGCGCGAGATCTTCGCGAAGCTCGCCCCGCTGGTCGAGCGCACGCTGCCGCGCCTCAAGTGGTTGTCCGTCGACGAGAACGAGGCACTCCACACGTTCTCGTTCAAGATGCGACTGGGCACGCTGCCCGCGCTCGAGGTGCTCCGTACGTATGCCGGCGTCGGCGAGGCGCTCCTCGAGGCGGTGCAGGCCGGGCGTGTGGCCGCCGCGAAGACCGCGCTCGGGCGCTGCGTCGAAGCGCTCGCCAAGCTGCGTTCGATCGAGACCGACCACGAAGCGCTGCGCGAGCTGATCGATGGCGAGCGCGCGGGCCTCTACGCGAACCTCGGCTACGCCGGCAAGGCCGCGGGCGGTGCCCTCGCGGTCGAGATCTTCGAGACCGCGCTCGCGCAGCCCGACGCGCCCGCGGCGCTCTACGGCCGGCTCGTGGTGCGCGGCGACCCCTACGTGCTGTCGGGCGTGATCCCAGCCGCGGTGGCTGCGAAGGATCGCGGCGCGCTCGCCCGCCACGCCGCGGCGGCCGCGAAGCGCGCGAAGGAGGAGCCGGCGAGCCACCACGCGCTCGCGCGGGCCTACGTCTTCCTCGGCGAGCACGACCGGGCGATCGATCACGTCGAGCTCGCCCAGGGCACGTACGGAGACGCGAAGGAGCTGCGCACCGACGCGCCGCTCGCTCCGATCGCGAAGGATCCGCGCTTCATCGCCGCGTTCAAGCGCGCCAAGCCGGCCCGAGCTCGCTAGTCCTTGCGGCTTCTTGCCGCCGACCAACGAGTCAATGCGCTCTAGTGTCGCAAGTGTTGCTCTGCCGCCTTCGGCTTGCGGCTGCGATCAGCCGTGCGCTCTGCTTGGAGGACCTCTAGCAGCCGCTTCCCTAGAATCGCGGCCGATGCCGGGTTCTGCCCGGTGACCAGGTTTCGGTCCTCGACCATGTACGGCTTCCAGATCTCTCCGCGGCTGAAGTTGACGCCGATCTTCTCCTTGAGCTCGGTCTCCAGCAGCCACGTCGCCCTGGAAGCCATCCCGACAGCCTCCTCCTCCTCGTTGGTGAAACAGGTGACCTTGTAGCCCTTGAAGGGCGACACGCCGTGGATCCTGGTGGCCAGCATCGCGGCGGGGGCGTGACACACGATGAAGAGCGGCTTGCCCGATGCGAGCTGCCCGGTCAAAAGCCGTCCCACGTCGGCGTCGAACGCCAGGTCCGCCATCGGGCCGTGGCCGCCGGGCATGTAGACCGCGTCGTAGTCTTCGAGGCGAACGTCCGACAGTTTTAGAGGGCGGCGCATCACTTCCGCGGACCGGATGATGGCCTCCAACTCGAGGGCTCCGTCGATCCCGCCCGCCAGCGAGGGACGCAGGCTCATCATGTCGACGTTCGGGGTGACGCCGTTCGGCGTCGCGACCACGACCTCATGACCGGCGTCCGTCACGATCTTGTAGGGGTTCGCGAACTCCTCTGCCCAGTAGCCGGTTGCGTACCTCGTGCCGTCCTTGAGCACCCAGTACGTCGCTCCGCTGACGATGAATAGTATTTTGGCCATCGCAGAAATCTCCCTCGTTAGGTCGATGCAATTCAGCTACCGCCGGCCGCGGCGGCTCGAGCTCGAGCTCCGACGCAACGCGTTCGTCGCGCGAGGATCGCCGAGGGGGCGCGACGTCCCGATGCGCGCTCACCAGGCTCGACGACGGCGTCGCGGTCACTCCGTATCGAGTGGCGGAGCGAAGTTCTGGTCCTCGGTGACGATCAGCGCCGACTGGCGAGCCCTCACCATGCGAGGGATGCGAGGGATGCGAGGGATGCGAGGGATGCGAGGGATGCGAGGGATGCGAGGGATGCGAGGGATGCGAGGGATGCGAGGGATGCGAGGGATGCGAGGGATGC
>JBQCJR010000431.1:0-17744 GCA_051952595.1 Kofleriaceae bacterium | reverse complement strand
CGCGGCGTTCGTCCGGCGGTGATCCGGCCGATCTCGGCGTCGACGGTCTCGCGGTCGTCGAGCAACGCGGCGAGCTCGCGGGCCCACGGCGCGCCGATCGTGTACGCGACCATCGAGCCACGCCCGCGCCGCACGACCAGCGCGTGGTCGACCGCGCGCACCGCGTCGCCCTCGCCGAGCTCGATCGCGAGGCCGAGCGCCGGCACGACCCACGCGTCGCCGATCCGCTGACCGCGCCGCGGATCGCGCCCGATGACCATGCCGTCAAGCTGGCGCAGCAGCTCGTCGCGGTTCTCGACGCCGGTGCGGCCGCCCGCGAGCGCGCTCACCCGCGCGATCCGGTCGGCGCGCGGCGGATGGTCGGCCTCGGCGCGGGGATCGGCCTCCGGAGCCGCGAGGGGGGCGCGATCGGAGTGGAGATCGGAGTCTCGAGCAGGGGCTCGATCGGAGGCGCGAGAGGAGCCTCGAGCGGGGGCGCGCTCGCGGCCTCGATCGGGGGCGCGCTCGGAGCCTCGATCGGGGGCTCGGTCGGAGTCGATATCGTGGGCTCGCTCGGAGTCGAGCTCGTGGGCTCGCTCGGCGGCGACGTTGGCGGCGACCTCGGGATCGACGTCTGGGTCATCCGGCGCGAGCACGGCATCGAGCGCACGCGCGACGGCGCTCGGCGCGTAGCCGGCCCGCTCGACCAGCCACACCGCGCGCTCGTCGGCGATCGCCTCGGCGTCGCGGCGATCGAGCTGCGCGCCGGCGTCGTCGGGATCGCCGAACAGCGACACCCGGACATGGCGCGCCTCGAGGTGCGCGAGCTCGTGCGCGAGGATCGCCGCGAGCTCGGCCTCGGTCGAGAGCCGCTCGAGCGTCGAGCGCGCGATCACGATCCGCCGACCGGCGGTCGCGTAGGTGTCGTCCTGGTCGGCGAGCACGACTCGTGGCGCGGGCGCGTCGAGCCGCGCGAAGCGGGCGAGCCGGTCGAGCACGCGCTGCACGTAGCGGCGCAGCGCCGGATCGTCGTAGACGCCGAGCTCGGCGGCCTGCAGGTCGCGCTCCATCATCCAGCCGAGGCAGGCCTCGACGTCGCGCCGCGTGCACGCGTCCGGCACGTCCGCGCCGAGGTACGGCCGCGGCGCCGCGCAGCTCGCCGCGCCACAGCCCGCGAGCACCGCGATCCACGCCCGGATCATCGGCGCGCCTCGACGATCGCCTCGAGCTCGATCGCGGCGCCGCCGGCCGACATCGTGGTGCGCAGCTCGACGGGGCGGGCCAGCTTGCGGCGGGCGCGCGCGATGCCGCGGCGGATCGTGGGTCCGTCGTACCAGCCGCCGGGCGCGACGCCGAGCTCGTCGAGCAGCAGCTGGCGCGCGAGCGCGTTGGGGCCGCGGGCGCGGATCGCCCCGATCCGATAGCGCGGCCCGGGGTCGACCGGGATCGAGATCGCGACCGCGCCCTCGCGATAGCTCGGCGAGGGATCGCCGATCCGCGCGTCGAGCCAGCCGGCGTCGCGATAGCGCTGCTCGAGCCCGTCGAGCGCGCGGCGCAGCCGGTCGCGCACGAACACCCCGCCGACGGCGTTGACCGTGCCGAGCGCGTCCTCGATCGCGGCGAGCCGCTCGGCGGCCGGGAACTCGTCGTGGGTGTCGAACGCGATCTCGGAGATCGCGAACCGCGGCCCGAGCTCGACGGCGACCGCGAGCTCGACGAAGCAGCCGCGAATGCGGGTCACGTCGATCCGCGCGCGGGCGTGACCGGACCAGCGCAGCGCCTCGAGCGCGGTCCGCGCGATCCGGCGCATGCGGGCGGGATCATCGAGCGTGCCCTCGAGCACCGCGAGCGCGGGCACGGCCGATGGGGGCGCGCCGGTCACCGCGACCGCGCCGATCCGCTGGGGATCACACGGCGCCGCGCCCGGCGCGAGGGCCACCGGCGCGGCGGCGCCGCATCCGATCACCAGGGGCGCTGCGACGAGCGCGATCGCGAGGCGTTTCCACACGAGCGGGTCGTGCAGCAAGCCGCGCACCAGCGCCAAGTGCGCGACTCGCCACGCGGGCCGCCGGAGCGCGCGCCAACCACGAGCCTCACAGTGCTGCCCGGGGGAGACTGGCGGGCCGAGCCACGCGCTAGGACAGCATGCGGATGCCCGCGCCGCTCAAGGCGCGCAGGAGGTCGCGCTCGGCGGCGAGCGTCCGACGTTCGCCAAGGATCCCGCAGCCCACCCGCTGCCACCACCGGTCATCGCGGCCTTCTGGATCGATGGCGGCGACGATGAGGCCGGCGCCCGTGTTGCCGACGACCGCCGACCCGTCGCTGTTGTTGAGGATCGTGCCGTCGAGGAAATGAAACTCTCGCCAGGACAGCATGTCCCACAGGTGCGCGCCGAGGGCCGTGGACCACCCGGGGCCTTCGGCGATGGCGGCATCGAGCTGCTCGGCGGCGCGGAGCAGCATGGCAGCTTCCGGATCGCCCGGGGGATACTCGTCGAGGATCTTGGCTGGGTTCATCGCGTGCGTCGAAAGAATGACCGGATCCAGCGAGCGAACCTCGCGCGCACGCTCGGGGGCGGGGGCGGGGGCGGGGGCGGGGGATACTCCAGAGCGAACCGCCTCGCGACGGCTTTCCTCGAGCCATCATAGATCCACCACTCGCTGCACGGCTTTTCCGCCTGCCGGGCGTCGGCAAAGCGCTCGGCCTCTGCTCGGGTCGGGAACACATAATAGTGCGCTCCCTGGAGTGCCCACTTGCCGTTCTCGTCGAGAACGATGCCGGTCATCGGATCCGCTTGCAGGACGGCATGCTCGCCGTCGCGCAGGGAGGGGAAGCGTTTGGAGGCGGTCATCGGCGAGCGCCAAGCGGCATGGACCCCACGGCGAACCGCCTCGCGGCGGCTTCTTGCGATCGATCGAAGATCCACCACTCGCTGTACGGCTTCTCGGCCTGCCGGGCGTCGGCAAAGTGCTCGGCCTCTGCTCGGGTCGGGAACACATCGTAGTGCGCTCCCTGGAGTGCCCAGTTGACGTTCGCGTCGAGGAGGACGCCGGTCGACGGATCGAGCTGTACGACGGCGTGCTCGCCGTCGCTCAGCGCGGGAAAATTGGGCGCGGTCACCGCACGACTCGCCGTCGTGCGCCGCGCGCCGCTACGCGAGGTTCTTGTTCGCGAAGTCCCAGTTCACGAGCTTCCACCATTCCTCGATGAACTTGGGTCGCGCGTTGCGATAGTCAATGTAGTAGGCGTGCTCCCAGACGTCGATCGTCAGCAGGCAGGTCTTGCCGGCCGCGAACGGGGTCTCGGCGTTCGAGGTGGCCTCGATCGCGAGCGAGCCATCGGCGTTCTTGACCAGCCACGCCCAGCCCGAGCCGAACTGCGCGGCCGCGGCCTCGGAGAACTTGGTCTTGAAGTCGGCGAAGCTACCGAACGACTTGTCGATCGCGCCCGCGATCGCACCGGTCGGGTTGCCGCCGGCCTTGGGCGCCATCGAGTTCCAGAAGAACGTGTGGTTCCACACCTGCGCCGAGTTGTTGAAGATCTTCTTCTCGCTCGCCTGGCCGTGCGACGCCTTGATCACCTGCTCGAGGGACATCGACTCGTACTTGGTCCCCGCGGCGAACTTGTTCAGGTTGTCGACGTAGGCCTTGTGGTGCTTGCCGTAGTGGTAGTCGATCGTCTCGTTGGAGATCGTCGGGGCGAGCGCGTCTTTGGCCCAGGGCAGCTCGGGAAGGGTGAAAGCCATCGTTGTGTCTCCTTGTTGGGAGCACGTTGTAGCCCGGGTCGCGGCGCACGGGAGGCGGGAGCCGGTAAATTAGCCAATCGCTAACGCACGAGCGGTCGAGGAGCGATACTCACCTCGTGCTCGGACCGCTCGGCCACATCGGATCGGGACTCGCCTACCTCGCGACCGCGCGCCGCCAGCGCCGGAGCGACCACGCGACCGCGCGCCAGCTCGCGTGGCCGGCCTCGACGCCGCTGCCCGCCGGGCTCGAGCTGACCTGGATCGGCACGGCGGGGTTCCGCCTCGCGTACCAGGGCACGGTGGTGTGGATCGATCCGTACGTGACCCGGTTGCCGCTCGGCGCGCTGGTCCGCCGGCGCGTGGTGCCTCCGTCGGAAGATGCGGTCGCGCGGTGGATCGATCGCGCCGACGCGGTGCTGGTGGGCCACACCCACTTCGATCACGCGCTCGACGTTCCGGAGATCGCGCGGCGGTTCGGCTGCCGGGTCTACGGATCGAGCTCGCTGCGCCACCTGATGGGCCTGCACGGTCTCGCGGATCGAGCCGTGGTGGTCGAGCCGCGCCGCGACTACGAGGTGGGGCCGTTCCGGTTCCATTTTGTCCCCAGCGTCCACTCGCGGCTCCAGCTCGGGCTGGGCATCCCATACAGCGGGGAGGTGACCTGCGACCACCTCGACGAGCTGACGCCGCAGGCGTACCGCTGCGGCCAGGTGTGGGGCCTCGCGATCGAGGTCGGGGGTGCGCGGATCTACCACCAGGGCTCTGCGGATCTGCTCGAGGACGAGATCGTCGATCGCGGCGTGGACGTGTTCCTGTGCGGGATCTCGGGGCGGCGGTTCACCCCGCGGTACGTCGAGCGGATCGTGCGCGCGCTCGATCCGAAGCTGGTCGTGCCGACGCACTACGACGACTTCTTCCAGCCGCTCGGGGAGCCCACCCGGTTCTCGTTCAACGTCAACCTGACCGGGTTCGCCGACGAAGCGCGCGCGGTGTCGCGCGATCTGCCGGTTCACACGCTGGAGGTCGGGGCGCCGGTGTAGGTTCGGCGCGTCGCATGGCGAAGCAGGACAAGCAGTACTGGTTGATGAAGTCCGAGCCCGACGAGTTCGGGATCGATGATCTCGCCCGGGTCGGCGTCGAGCCGTGGACGGGCGTGCGCAACTACATGGCGCGCGCGTACATGCGGGCGATGTCGGTCGGCGATGGCGTGTTGTTCCACCACTCGAACGCCAAGCCGCCCGGGGTCGCCGGGCTCGCGCGCGTGGTGCGCACGGGTGTCGTCGACGAGAAGCAGTTCGATCCGGAGAGCCCGTACTTCGAGCCGAGGGCGACCCGGGACAAGCCGGTGTGGGACTGCGTCGACGTGGAGTTCGTGGGGAAGCTGGCGCACTTCGTGTCGCTGGATCGGATGCGCGCGGATCCGGAGCTGGCGAAGATGATGGTGCTGAAGAAGGGGATGCGGTTGTCGGTGCAGCCGGTGACCGCGGCGGAGTTTGCGCGGGTGGTCGAGCTGGGGGAGACGGCGTGGGAGGGGGAGGGGGAGAAGGCGAAGGCGAAGGGGAGGCCAAGGGCGACGTCTTCGCGGGTGAAGACGCCCGCGAAGGGGAAGCCGAAAGCGGCGCCAGCGCGGGCGAAGACGCCCGCGAAGGGCCGATAGCGCGCAGGCGCGGGCGAGGACGTCGCGTTGGAGGGCTGATGGCGGCGCCGGCGCGGGCGCGGACGCCCGCGGTCAGCTCGACTTGAGCTGGACCGGCACGACGAGCTGCTTCTCGTCGCTCGCCTTGGGGAACGTCGCCGCAGAGAGCACGTTGCGGATGCACGCGCCGACGGGCGAGCTGTTCAGCGCCTCGGGCTCGAACGACACGCTCTTGGTGCGGCCGGCGGTGGTCACCACGATCCTCAGCTTCGCGCTGGTCCGCAGCCCGTGGTCCTGCACGCACTTGTGGATCTCGCCTTTGTGCACCGCGACGGCGGCGGTGTACGGGTTCGCGGGCGGGGCCTTGCGCGTGCGGTTCTGCGCGGCGGATCCGCGACCACTGCCGCTGCTCTCGGTGTGGCCGCCGCCGGCGCTACCGCTGGTGCCGGGCTCTTCGGTCTGCGGGTCCACGCCGGTGGTGTTGGTGCCGGCGCGCGTGGGCTCCGACGTGATGATGATCTCCTGCGCGGGCTGGCGATCGACCTGTCGCCACACGAGGTACAGCGCGCCGCTGGTGATCCCGACCATCGCGAGCGCGACGAGTGGCCACAACAGGCCGCGCTTGTGAACGACGACGGCGGGCGCGGGAACGGGCGCGGGTGCCAGCGGCTGGAGGCCGGCGCCGCTGGGGCTGGTCTCGATGCCAAAGGGCGGCGGAGTCTGGCCCTGGAGCTCGCCGGGGAACGCGTGGGTGGGACGCGCGACCTGCGCCGGGACGGGCGCATGGGCGTCCTCGGCCTCGACGGATGGAAAGCCGTCGTCGTCGTCATCCTCGTCGATCGCGCCGGAGGGCTGCTCGTGGGGCAGGGCGAGCAGCGGCATCGTGGAGCGCCCGAGCGCGGACGAGGTGCGCTGCACCGCGCTCGCGGTCTGCGCGCGGCGCTTGCCGAGCTCGTCGGAGAACGTGGCGCGCACGTAGTCGCTGACGTCGTGCTGCGACCACGGCCGCGCGCCGAGCGCGTCGAGCAGCGCGGCGCCGAGCTGGCGCGCGGTCGCGAACCGGGCGTCGGGATCGCGATCGATCGCGCGCGCGATCACCGCGGCGAGCGGATCCGGAACGTCGGGCCGGTAGCGGCGCACGTCGGCGACCGGCTGCTCCATGACGGCCTGGAACGTCAGGTAGTCGGTCGGGCGCTGGAACAGCCGGCGGAGCGCCAGCATCTCGTACGCGACCACGCCGAGCGCGAACACGTCGACGCGGCGATCGATCGCGGCGCCGCGCAGCTGCTCGGGCGCCATGTAGGCGTACTTGCCCTTGACCGTGCCGGTCTGGGTGTTGGCCGAGGCGTCCTTGACCTTGGCGATCCCGAAGTCGAGCACCTTGGCCATGCCGGACTCGGTCACGAAGATGTTCCCGGGCGTGACGTCGCGATGGATGATCCCGAGCGACTCGCCGGCGTGGTCGGTCAGCTCGTGGGCGTAGTGGAGCGCGTCGGCGACCTGCTGGATCACGCCGCCGACCAGGCCGAGCTCGAGCTGCGCACCCTCCTTGGCGGTGCGGCGCAGCAGCTGGAGCAGCGGCACGCCCTCGAGGTACTCCATGACGATGTAGAGCTGGCCGTCGGTCTCGCCGAGCTCGTAGACCTGGCAGATGTTCGCGTGCGCCATGCGCGACGCGACGCGCGCCTCGGAGACGAGCATCGCGCGGAACCGGGCGTCGTCGGCGAGGTGGGGCAGGATGCGCTTGACGACGTACAGCTTCTCGAACCCGGCGGCGCCCTCGAGCCGCGCGAGGAAGATCTCGCCCATGCCACCGGTCGCGATCCGAGCGAGCAGCTCGTAGCGGCCGAGGCGAGCAGGCGCGTGAGCCCCCTGGCTGCTCATCAGCGCGCAGTCTACCAGAGCCGCTCAGTCGCCGGGCAGCGCCTTCCGGCCCTCGCGCAGCTGCTTGCGCTCGCGGCGCTCGCGGCGGTTCGCGTCGCGGCGCGATTCGCCGGGCAGCCGGGTCGAGATCTCGAGGTTGCCGAGCCGGACCGCGCCGACGATGTGGAGCACGGGCCGCGATGGATCGACGTCCGGCGGTACGCGGTGCCGCTCCTCGACGGCACCCATGAACGACGACACGTCGACCTCGATCGGCAGGTGGGGCGGCAGGATGATCTCGAGGTTGCCCATCAGCACGCGGACGTCGATGGTGGTGACGCCGGGGCCTAGCGAGGCGTCGCGGAAGTCGAGCTCGGCGTTGCCCCACAGCACGCGCAGCCGGAGGTGCCGCGGCACCGTCCAGCGACCGCGCCGCTCGACGTGAGCCATGATCACCCGGAGCTTCTTGCGCTGGGCGCGGTTCGGATCATCGATCGCCTGAGGCGCGATCGGCGCCAGTGCGGTCGAGGCGGAGGCGGGCGCCAGGTCGGCGACCAGCTCGTCGAGCTCGGCGATCGTGCGGGCGTTGTGCGCGAGATCGAGCCGTCGCTCGAGCTCTTCCACCTCGAGCACGTCGCTCGCGTAGCACTCGGACAGGCGGGCGATCACTTGCTGTCGACGATCGCGCAGGGCGACGAGGCTCTCGGCCATGGGCCCTGGTATACACCCGTATGCGGTTCGAGCTGCACTGCCACTCGACGTGCTCCGACGGCACCGAGGCCCCTGCCGTGGTCGCGTCGCGCGCGGCGGCCCGGGGCGTCGAGGTCTTCGCGCTGACGGATCACGACACCTGCGCCGGGACGGGTGTGGCGGTCGCGGGCGCGCGCTCGATCCGGGCGGTCGAGCTGACGTGCGACGACGGCGGACGGACGATCCACGTGCTCGCGTTCGACCGCGGCGGCGCCTGGTCCACCCTCGAGGCGCGGCTCGCCGACGTGCGCACCGCCCGCAAGAACCGGCTCCGCGTGATGGCCGCCCGGCTCGAGCACCGCGGCGTGCGGATCGATGTGGAGCCGCTGCTCGACGAGGCCGATCGCCGCTCGGTCGGCCGTCCGGACCTCGCGCGCGCCATGGTCGCGGCCGGCGCCGCCAGCTCGCTCAAGGACGCGTTCGCGCGCCACCTGTACGACCACGGCCCCGTCGACGTCCCCAACCGCTCGCTGCCGATCGAGGAAGCGCTCGAGGTCGGCCTCGCCGCTGGCGCCGCGATGGCGCTCGCCCACCCCCACCTCTACGACGAGCGCAGCGTCTCGCTCGTGCGCCGCTTCCGAGATCGCGGCCTGACCGGCATCGAGGCGTTCTACGGCGCGTACGATCCACGCGAGCGCGCCCGCTGGGTCGCCCTCGCCGACGAGCTCGGCCTCGTCTGCACCGGCGGCTCCGACTGGCACGGCCCCGAGGAGGCGCACACCCAGCCGGGCGTTGATCTCGCCGCCGATCGCAGCGACGCCCTCGTGCGCTGGCTCGGCATCTAGATTCGGACGGATCTACGCAAGAGCCTGCGCGAGTCGAGTGATCGCGGCGCACGCGCGCACCTGGCAGATCGATCCGTTCTCATCGGCGATCGCGTTCCCGTCCTGGCGCGAGCTCGACGGCGCACGCTTCGCTCAGCCCGCGACCTACCAGCCGCTCCTCGTCTCGCCGCCCCGCACCTGGCTCCTCGCGACCGGCTGGTCGCGCCACTACCCAGCGATCTCGATCTACGAGACGCCGGGTCCGCCCTCCTAGCCCGACCAGCTCTTCTTCTTCTTCTTTACCCGGGAACCGAAAATCTCCCCGGTCGCAGCGGGCGCTGTGGTCATGTGGTCAACCGTCGGCCTGCGAGGGCCGACGGTTGTCCAAGCGCCTGTCGAGCTGCGAACCACCGCGCACCCTGTGCCTGAACTCGGCGCAGGTCACAGGCGCGTCATGTCCACAGCGCTCTGCGACCAGCGCCATCGCGCTACTCGCTCTCCGCCGCGCGTCGAGCTCGATGCCCGAGCCTGACAGCACGATCGCGATCACCTGCGCGCTCCGCGAGCCGCGCGATCCACTCGTCCATCAGGCTGCGGAAGTCCCGTGACAAATGCTGGACCACCACGAACGCCGCGCCGAGGTTTGCAGCAAGTGCGCTGAACAGTTGCTCGAGTGCCGCGAGCCCGCCGGGCGAGGCGCCGATGCCGACGTCGTTCGCCAGATCTCAGCGTGGCGTGGAGCCGCACCGTCTATCGCGCGACAGCGCACATCGTGCGCGGCGTCATCATGCGCCTCGGCGCACGCCTACAGGAGCTCGCCGACCAGCGCCGCCCAGTCGGGCACCACGGTGGCCAGGCGGCCCTCGGCGCGATCGGCGCGACCACCGCCGCGCCCGCCCGCGCGTGCGGAGAGCTGCTTGAACAGCGCGCCGCAATCGAGGCTCGAGCCGGCGGCGCGCAGCAGCACGACCGCGGTGCCGTCGCCATCCGTGCTCGACAGGATCGCGTCGCGCCCGGCGGCGACCAGCTTGGCGGCCACGCCGCGCAGCAGCTCGGGATCGCCTGGTAGCGCGGCGACCACCGCGCCGTCCGAGGCGCCGGGAGGCGCGAGCTGCGCGGCGAGTAGACCGGCGAGCCGGCCGCGCAGGGCCGTGAGCTCGGTGGTGGTCGCGGTGGCGTCGCGGCGCAGCTTGTCGATCGCCGCGGGGACGTCGGCGGTGGCACACGAGAACTGGGCGGCGAGCCCGCGCAGCAGCTGATCGCGCGAGAACAGCTCGGCGCGGCCGCGGCGCGCCGCCATGAACGTCACCCGGGTCATGCCCTTGTAGCGCTCGGCGCTCGTCACCCGGATCGCCGCGAGCTGCGACGTGCGCGCGCAGTGGGTGCCGCCGCACGGCGAGACATCGAACTCGCCGATCGACACCACGCGGATGTCGGCCTCGACCTTCGGCTCGCGGCGCAGCCGCAGCCCGGCCAGCTCGCCCGCGCTCGGGAACCACGCGCGGATCGCGAGATCGTCGTCGATCAGATCGTTCGCGAGCTGCTCGGCGGCCGCCAGCTCCGCCTCCGGGATCCGATCGCGCGCGAGGTCGATCGTCAAGCTGGTCTCGCCGAGCCGCGCCGAGGCCGTGGGCGCCGCGGCGCGATCGAGCAGCGCGCCCGACAGCAGGTGCTGCGCGGTGTGCTGCGCCATGTGCTGGCGGCGGCGCGCCCAGTCGAGCTCGCCGGTGACCTGCGCGCCGATCGCCGGCGCCGCGGCGGCCGGATCGAGCACGTGGACGATCACATCGCCGCGCTGCTGGGTGTCGATCACCGCGGCGCCGCCGAGCGTGCCGCGATCGCCCAGCTGGCCGCCGGCCTCGGGATAGAACGCCGTCCGGTCGAGCACCACCGCCGGCTGGCCGTTCCACGCGGTGAGCTCGATCACCTCGGCGTCGAACCGGCGCAGGTAGCTATCGTCGTGGTACAGGCGCAGCGTCGTCATGGCGACTCTCTATCAGGTCAGGTCGGCGAGCGCGATGATCACGAGCGGCAGCTCGGGGCCGGATCTCAGCGTCGCGCGCTGCGGCGGCAGCCGATAGTCGACCACCTCCCCCGAGACGTCCGCGGACGCCGTCTTGTAGCCGACCACCTGGATCTTCGTACCCGCCTGGAGCACGCGCTCGAACGCCTCGACCGTGTCGCGGCCCGCCGCCAGCTCGCGCAGGCGCGGCGGCACCTCCGGGCGCAGGAACCGCGACGCCGGATAGGTCACCAGCTCGTGCGCCGGCACGATCCAGCGCGCGCCCGCCGCCTCGATCAGGATCCGGTTGCCGCGGTCGTCGACCAGCGTGAAGTTCACCGCGGCCTCGTGGACCCACTTGCCGCGGGTCGCGAACAGCATCCGGCGGTACACCCCCTCGGTCTCGATCAGCACGCCGCGCAGCGGCTGCTCGACCTCGATCGTCCCCTGGACCACCACGAGCTCGCCCTCGCCACGCGCGCCCACGTCGGCGAGCTCGATCTCGCCGCGGGTCATCCGCCGGATCTGGCGGCGGAGCATCGCGTGGGCCGCGCGCTCGCCGGCCACCGCCGCGCCCGCGCCGCCGATCACGAACCCTTTCCACAGCACGAACATCGACGGGAGCGCGAGCAACGTGCCGCCGATCGCTGCACCCGCGCCGGTCCACACCGCGCCCGAGGCCAGCTGGCTGGCGCGCCGGACGTGCCGGGGCAGCCAGTCGCGATCGTCGCGCAATCGATGGGTCCGCTGCACGGCCAGCACGGGGCTAGTGTACGCTGCAACGCCGATGACCAACGCGCTCGTGCCGGCTCCTCCTTCGGTCGTTCGGGTGTTCTCGAAGCCGCGCCGCCTGTCGGTGCGGCAGCGCAAGCGGTGGCTCGAGATCCTCACCTCGTTCGACGCCCGCAACGTCTACGTCGTGTACGACGAGGACGGCACCCCGGTGCTCAACGTCGAGGAGCAGGGGCGCGGCTTCGGCGCGTTCCTCAAGCGCGTGTTCCTCGGATCGTTCCGCCCGTTCTCGTCGCGGGTCGAGGACCTCGTGGGCCAGGGCCAGGTGCTCGCGCTGCGCCGGCCGTTCCGGTTCATCTTCCACCGCCTCGAGGTCTTCGACGAGGCTGGCAACCCGATCGGCGCGATCCAGCGCCGGTGGACCTGGGTCCGGCGCAAGTACGTCGTCGAGGGCGCCGACGGCCAGGTCATCGCGACGCTGTTCGGGCCGTTCTGGCGGCCGTGGACGTTCCAGATCCAGCTGCCCGGCAGCGAGCAGGAGGTCGGGCTGGTCCAGAAGAAGTGGAGCGGCCTGCTCAAGGAAGCGTTCACCGAGGCCGACAACTTCTGGGTCACGCTCGAGAACATCGAGGACCCGGCGCTGCGCGCGCTGCTGTTCTCGGCGACCGTGCTGATCGACACCGTGCACTTCGAGCGGTCGGGCTAGCGTGCTCCCTCGAGCGCCGGTCCGTCCGCGCGCCCGTCGATCGTGATCACCCACGAGTCGCAGCCGCCCGGGCCGCGATCCCCGCCCATCCGGCCGACCACCGGGCAGTGATCGTCGCGCTCGTCGGTGCGCAGCACCGTCGCGCCCACCGCCGCCAGCGCCTCCACGACCTCCGGATCCGGGAGCGTCGTGCCGCCATACCGCTTGGGTCCGCTCGAGATCAGCGCGAGCCGCGGGCGGATCGCTTCGAGGAAGCCGCGCCGGCTCGACGTCTTCGAGCCGTGGTGTCCGACCTGGAGGACGTCGGCGCGCAGCGCCCGCGCGTGGTGATCGATCAGGAACTCCTCCACCTCGCCCACCGGATAGCTCGGGTCCTTGCGCGGGCCGGATTCGGCGTCGCCGACCAGCAGCACGCGCGCGCCGCCGAGCTCGACGAGCAGCACCATCGAGGCCTGGTTCGGATCGCGGTGCGGCTTGGGATCGGCGTGCAGGATCGTGAACCGCGCCCGCGCGCCGAGCTCGACCACATCGCCCTCGGAGAACCGCCGCCAGCGCGCCATCGCGATCGTGCGGCCCTTCACCGCGACCGCGCGATCCGCCGGCACCTCGGCGGCCGTGTGGTAGGCGGTGCCCGTCGAGCGCGCGATCTGGCCGAGCAGCTCGCGATAGAACACCGTGTCGTGGATCCGCCCGGCGTCCCAGAAGTTCCGGACGTCGTAGCAGTGGACCACGAGGTCCAGCGCGGACGCGTGGTCGAGGTGCGGGTGGCTCAGCACGACGTGATCGATCGCGCGGCGCTCGCCCGTCGCCCGGGCCGGAGACGGCACACACAGCTCGTCGCCCGAGGGGCCGAGCGCGGCGGCCAGGTACGCGGCGACCCGCATCGGCGTCTCGTCGCGATCGTTGGTGCCGGCGTCGTAGAGCAGCGCGAAGTCCGCGCCGCGGATCAGGATCGCGAGGCCCGTGCCGACATCGATCAGGTGGAGCTGGTAGGTGCCCGGCGCCGGTGGGCCCGGCATCGCCGCGGCGGTCTCGACCCGCTGCCACGAGATCCGGGCGCTCGGCGTCGCCGGCTCGGACGGCCCCGGCCCCGGCCCCGGCCCGGGCCCCGGACCTGGCGGGCCCACGGGCGCCCGCGGCGACGGACAGCCGGCGAGCGCGGCGACGAGGGCGACCAGGGCGATCCGCAACATCGCGCCATCGTTTCACAGCCCGCCGATTCGATGCGACTGTCCCGCTGGACCGATCGTCTGACTAGCCGAACCCCGCGAATCCCAGAGGAGACCTCCATGTTCCAGCGCAAGACCCTGTTCGCCTCGATCTTCGCCCTGCTGACGCTGACCGCCGGCACCGCGTTCGCCGAGTGGACGATCCGCAACGACGACGACGCCAGCTACGAGCTCGACAAGAAGTGTGGCAGCAAGGCCGAGGCGTGGTCGATCGCCGGCGGCGCGACCAAGAAGCTGTCGATCCCCGCCGGGGCGACCTCGTGCACGATCACCGTCAAGAAGACCAACACGTCGTGCACGGTCAAGGACGGCGAGACCTGCGTGATCGACGGCTCGGGCAAGATCTCCCGGAAGTAGCGCTCGCTACCGCGCGATCCGCTCGACCGCGCCGCCGGGTACCCAGCCGGTGGTGCCGCTCGCGATCCGGATCCGCGTCCAGGCGTCGCGCCGCTCGAGGATCGTGACCTCGGCGCCGCGCGGCAGCGGCTGGCTCATCGCCGCCGGTGCGCCCGCGCTATCGGCTGCGCGCATCACCACGCCGTCCATCACCACCGCGTCGCTGGTCCGCCGATCCTCGAGCACGACCGAGGCGACCATCGCGAGCCACGCCGCCAGCGGCAGCGCGGCGAGCGCCACCATGCCGCGGCGCCGCCGGCCGCGCCACGGCACGACCAGCAGGATCGCGATCGCGAACGCCCCCGCGCCGACCAGCAGGCGCTGGCCGCGTGGCCACTGGTGGAAGAACAGCAGCGCGTCCGTCGCGCCGGTGTTGCCGGTCGGCCGGAACGCGTCCGGCTGGCGGCTGCGCAGCCACGCCAGGTTGTGGCGGGCGCGCTGGTTGCCGCCGTCGAGCGCGAGCGCGCGGCGGTAGGCGAGGGTGGCCGTGGCGACGTCGCCGGCGCCGAGCGCGGCGTTGCCCCAGTCGGCGAGCAGCTCCGGGCGATCCGGCTGGGCGCGCGCGGCCTCGCCGAGCGCCACCGCGGCGCGTGCGAACGCCGCGCGGCGCGCCGAGGCGTCGTTCGCGAGCTGCATCGCGTCCTGGTACAGCTGGCGGCCTTCGCCGAGCGCGTCCGCCTCGGCGAGCGACGGCGCGCCGACCAGCGCGAGCAGTAGCGCGGCGGTGGTCGCCTTGCTCGAGGCGCGTGCGGCGCGACCGGCGCGCGCCTCGTGGACCCAGCGGCGCAGCAGCCCCGCGGCATCCGAGCGCAGATCCGGCGACAGCGGCGCGCTCGCCGCGCCCGGCGCGAAGCTCTCGGTCTCGAGCTTGGCGAACAGGCCGCCGTCGTTGCCCGGCGCCCGGCCCGCGGCGCGCGCCAGCTCGCGGAGCGCGGCGACCAGCGGCCCCGCGAGGTCGCGCGCCGGCGCGTTGCCCGCGCGATCGAGCAGCTCCTCGACCCGGCGGCGCGCGGTGCGCACCTCGGAGGCCTCCTCGCGCTGGCCCGCGGTGCGCAGCTGCCAGCTGCGGAACCCGAGCAGCGCGAGCGGCACCGCGTACAGCGCGCCCACCAGGATCCACAGCAGGCCGCCGGACAGCGGGCGATCGCCGACCGCGCTCGCGCTCGACAGCGCGAGATCCGCGTTGACCGTCGCCGTGTCGTCGGGCGCGGGCCCCGCGGCCGGCCGCTTCGACGGCGTCGCGCCCACCACGTCGCCTGCGCCCACCATCGTGCTGCCCTTGACCGACAGCGCGATCGGCTCGGAGTGGATCGTCTGGTACGTGCCCTTGACCGGATCGAAGTACGAGAACGCGAGCGCCGGGACCTCGGTCGCCGGGCCGATCACCTGGGCGACCACCTTGAACGTCTTGGTGGTCGCGTCATCCGAGAGCTCGCCGGTCGGCGCGTCGACCGGCGCGGTGAACTTGTCTTTCGGCAGCCGGCCCTCGCCGTCCAGCTTGCCGATCGAGAGCGTGTCGAGCCGCTGGTTGCTCTTGATCCGGATGTCGAGCTCGACCGGCTCGCCGAGCTGGACCACCGAGCGGCTGGTCCGCACCTCGATCGAGAACTGGTCGCCGACCGCGCCGGCGAAGTGCGGCGGGCGGTTGGTCTCGGGCAGCGGCTTGACCTCGAGGGTGCGCGGGACGTCGGTCGCGCGGAACATCCGGGTCGGCGCGTTGCCGAAGAAGTCGGCGCGGCCCACCGGCAGCGCGGCCAGCACCGAGCTCGCCGGCACCTCGACCTTGCCGGTCGTGCGCGGCGCGGCGAAGAACGTCGCGGTGACCCGGTTGTACTCGACGCCGCCCACGGTGGTCTGATCGATCTCGAACGGGAGCTGGAGATCCTTCTGGCCGCCCGCGATCGTGATCGCCCGGCGCGGATTGGCGACCGGCGGCGCGCTCACCGTGAACGCGTCGAGCCCCATCAGCGGGGCGTTGAACGTCTGCTCCTCCGGCTGGCGGCGGAACAGCCACACCATCTTGACCGGGATGGTCTCGCCGACGAACACCGCGCGGTTCGGCAGCTGCAGCTCGACCTTCATGTCGTCGGCGGTCGGCACCGCCTCGACGTCCGCCTCGCCGGCCTGGGCGGTCGCCTGCTTGCTCCCTTGCACGACCGTGGTCGCCGGAACGCGCAGCCTGCCCGGCTTGTCGACCAGCACGCGGTAGCGGAGCACCCAGGTCGTGCGCGTCGAGTCCATCCGGCGGCCGTTGATGATCTGCACGCTGCGCGCGGTGCTCGGCGTGACGCCCGCCGGGGTGACCACCGCGTTCGGGATGTCGAGCTTGGGCTGCACCGGCGCCGGTGCTTCCTCGAAGCCCTCGACCATCAGGTCGATGTGGAACGGCACCCCGGCGTGGGGCTGGTTGCCTCGTCCGAGGCTGAACTGAGCGCGCGGCGCCGGCTGGGCGAGGGCCGCCGAGGCCGACAGGCCGAGCGCGAGCAGCGCGAGCGCGATCCGGGGGACGGCGGAGCGGCGCGAGGAGCGTTCTTGCGGAGCCATCACCAGTCCTTCTCGACGGGGTCGCCGGCCGCGTCCCGTTCCTGTCGCTTCTTCTGCTGCCGCGCGTCCTGATCGCGCGCGGACTGACCGGCGCCGGCCGGCGACTGCTGCTGCTGCTGCTGCTGCTGCTGTTGCTGTTGCTGCTGCTGCTGCTGATGGTCTTGCTGCTGCTGGTCTTGCTGCTGCTGCTTGGGCGGCTGGAGCAAGCGCAGCGCATTCTCCAGGTGCTCGATCGCCGTGCCCTGGCCCTTGATCGCCGGCTGGATGCTCTCGCTCGACGCCGTCGCGTCGCGCGCCTTGACCAGCGTCGCGGTCGCGTCGCTCATCGCGCTCTGCGCGAGCCGGACCTCGTCGGCGGCGGCCGAGAACGCCTTGCCATCCGGCTGGCCCGGCTGCGGCGGCGCCTGCGCGGCCGCGTCGGCCTGGGCCGCGAGCGCGTCGGTGATCGCCTTGGCCATCTGGCCGTGTTGCTCCTCACGGGTGACCAGCCCCGGTAGCTTCGGCGCGCGCGCGATGTCGTCGTCGGCGTTGGCCGCCGAGGTCTGGTCGCGCGTGTCGCCCTGGTCGCGGATCAGCTGCTCGAGGTGCTCGATCACCGAGAAGAACAGCTTGCGCAGCTCCTCGATCTTCTGTCGAGCCTCCGTGGCCGGCGGCAGCGGATCCTTCGCCGTGCCCGCGAGCGCCTGGGTCAGCTGGGCGAGCGCGGCCTGGGCCTGGCCGCGCAGCTCCTCGGCGCGCGTCAGCCGCTGCTTCTCCGCCTCGAGCTGCTGCTTCTCCGCCTCGAGCTGCTGCTTGGCCGCTTCGGCCTGGCCCGGGGGCGCGGCGCCGCTGCTGCCTGCACCCGGGGCGGCGCTTCCGCTGCCTGCACCGGGCGCGGCGCTGCCGCTGCCTGCACCCGCGGCCGGGGCTGCCTGAGCCGCCTGCGCTGCGAGCTGTTGCTCCTGCTGGTTCACCTGCTCGACCTGATCGGCGAGCAGCTCCTTCATCCGCGCGATCCGCTCGGTGTTGCGGGCGAGCGCGTCCTTGGTCTCCTTCGAGCGCTCCGCGGCCGGCAGCTTCGCGGCCTCCGGCGAGAGCAGCCCGACCAGCTGCTGCTGGTCGGCGTACGCGAGCTCGATGGTCTGCTTGAGGTCCGCGAACTCCTCGATCGCCCGCGACAGCGCGGCCAGCGCGGCGCGCTCGTGCTCGATCGCCGGCTTGGTCTGGTGCTCCGCGAGGCGCTGGCGCGCCTGGTCCATCGCGCCGCTCGCGGTGACCACGAACGGCAGCGCGGTCTTGACCCGCGCGAGCAGCTTCTCCTGCTGCGGATCCGCCGGCTTGCCGGGCTCGGCGGCGGGCGGGGGCGCCTCGGCCGCCGCCGCCATCCGCGCGCGCACCTCCTCGAGCCGGTCGCGCAGG
>JBQCJR010000430.1:0-4041 GCA_051952595.1 Kofleriaceae bacterium | reverse complement strand
CGACGAGTCGTTCCTGTCCGACCCGCGGTTCGCCGATCCGTGGACCACGCCGTGACCGATCGCGCCGCTGTGCAAAATCACCGCACCCGACGGCGCTGCCACCCGGCGCGTGGTCTGCTCTGCTACGCCACAGCGATGGCCCCCGATCTCGAGCCGACCGTGACGCTGCCGTGGCTGGTGCGGTTGCGCTGGCTGTTCCTCGTCGGGCAGCTCGTGGTGCTGCCGGTCGCCCGCTGGGTGTTCGGGGTCACGCTCGCGTGGTGGCTGTTCGCCGCCGCGCTCGCGGTCGCGGCGATCTCGAACATCGGCCTCGCGACCTGGCTGCGGCGCGCCCGGTGGGCGCCGGCCCACGTGATGGGCGGCGTGCTCGTGCTCGATACCGCGCTGCTCACGGTGCAGCTCGCCGCGCTCGGCGGCGCGACCAACCCGTTCACGGTGTTCTACCTGGTCTACATCACGCTCTCGGCGGTGGTGCTGAGCGCGCGGTGGACCACCCTGGTCGCCGGGCTCGCGATCGCGGGGTTCGCGACGCTGTTCCTGATCCCGGCGGAGACCCACGTCCACCACAGCGGTCCGCCGCTGCTCGATGCCCACCTCCGCGGGATGTGGGCGGCGTTCGTGCTCGCCGCGCTGCTCACCGCGTTCTTCGTCCGCCGGATCAGCCGCGCGATCGCCTCGCAGCGGGAGCAGATCGCGACCCTGCGCGAGACCGCGGCGCGCAACGCCCGGCTGGCCTCGCTGGCGACGCTCGCCGCCGGCGCGGCGCACGAGCTGAACAACCCGCTCTCGACGATCGCGGTGGCCGCGCACGAGGCCACGCTGCGGGTCGGTCGCCCGGCGGACGCGCCGCGGGTCGCCGAGGATCTCGCGCTGATCCTCGACGAGGTCGATCGCTGCCAGGCGATCCTGCACCAGCTCTCGGCGCGCGCGACCCAGCCCGACGTGGTGGAGCCGGTCTCGATCGAGGCGCTGCTCGAGCGCGTCCGCGATCAGCTCGGCGACGAGCGTGCCCGCCGGATCGACGTGCGAGTCGCCGCGGCCGCGCGCGATCCGGTCGAGCTGCCACCGGCGCAGGTGGTGCAGTCGATGACCGCGCTGATCCGCAACGCGCTCGACGCGAGCGGGCCGGCGGATCGCGTGACCGTGGCGGTCGAGCGCGCGGCCGGCGCGGTGTCGATCGCGGTCGAGGATCGCGGCACCGGGATCTCCGAGGACGTGCTCGGCAAGGTCGGCGAGCCGTTCTTCACCACCAAGCAGCCGGGCCGCGGCATGGGGCTCGGCGTGTTCCTCGCCCGGGTGTTCTTCGAGAGCCGGGGCGGCGCGCTGTCGATCGAGTCGACGCTCGGCGTCGGCACGCGCGCGCTCGCCCGGCTGCCGGTCGCGGAGGCGCGGTGATCTCGATCCTGATCGTCGATGACGACGAGCGGCTGCGCGCCCGGCTCGCCACCGCGTTCGTCGAGCGCGGGTTCGAGGTCGCGAGCGTGGCCGACCACGCCGCGGCGATCGCGCTCGCGCGGACCCGCCGGTTCGATCGCGCGGTCGTCGATCTCCGGATGCCCGGACCCAACGGCCTGATGGTGGTGCAGGAGCTGCGCCTCCTGCGGCCGGCGATCGAGATTGTCGTCGTCACCGGCTACGGCAGCATCGCGACCGCGGTCGAGGCGATGCGGCTCGGCGCGCGCGACTACCTGACCAAGCCGGCGCACGCCGATCAGATCCTCGCGGCGTTCGAGTCCGAGCCGGAGGCGCCGACCGAGGCGATCGAGTTCGAGATCCCGTCGCTCGCCCGGCTCGAGCGCGAGCACATCGAGCGCGTGCTCCAGGAGTGCAACGGCAACGTCTCGCGGACCGCGCGCGCGCTCGGCGTGCACCGCCGTACCCTGCAATACAAGCTCGCCAAGTTCCCCGTGAAGCGCTGAATCCATGTCGTCGCTCCCTCCCTCCCTCGCACTCGCGCTGGCGTTCGTCGCCGGCGCCGCGGCGCCCAGCCGCGCCGATCACGATCACAGCCACGCCCACGGCGGGCACGCTAGCCACGGCGGCCCCGCCGGATCTTCTGATGACCCAGACGGTGACGCCTCCGCGTTCGGCGCCTCGGTCGGCGTGCGCGCCGCCGGCTACGACGCGCGGCTGTACACCGGCGACTACCAGGGCGCGTCGCTCGGCGCGCAGTGGTCGCGCGGCCGGTACGCCGCCGCGGCGAGCCTCGGGTACTACCGGTTGCAGAAGAACGGCAAGCGCGTGCACGGCGTCGGCGATGCGATGGTGCACGGCGTCGCCGCGCTGTGGACCGAGCGCGCGGGCGCGGCCGGCGTCGCGCTCGGGCTGTCGCTGCCGACCGGCGACGATCGCGCCGGGTTCGGGATGGGCCACCCGATGGTGATGCCATCGCTGTGGACCCGCTGGACGATCGGGCGGTTCGCCGTGGGTGGGTCCGCCGGCTACTGCCGCGGCATCGGCGGCGGCTCCGTCCACGCCGAGCACGGCGGCGGCGCGTGGCCTCTCGTCGATCCGATGAACTTCGAGGAGCTCACCGGCGGGGTGTTCGGCGAGCTCGACCTGGCGGGTGGGCTGCGCGCCGGCGCATCGATCGGCGGCGCGCTGGCGCTCGACGGCGGCGATCACCGCGCGATCGCCGGCCCGCGGATCGCGTGGATCACCGGTCGGTTCACCACGACCGCCGAGCTGTCCGCCGGGATCGCCGGCGATCCGTTCACGTTCCGCGGCTCGATCGACACGGCGGTGCGGTTCTAGCAGGGTCGCGCCGGTTCGCCGAAGCGCGCGCATTCGACGACGAGCGCCCAGGGCGAGCCCGCGCCGTCGCGCGTCACGTCGCGGTGAAGCCGCCGTCGACGACCATCACCGAGCCGGTCGTGAACGACGACGCATCGGCGAGCAGGTACACCGCCGCGCCAGCGATCTCGGGCGGCTGGGCGTGGCGCGCCAGCGGCGTGCGATTCACGATGTGGTCGCGCAGCATCGGGTTGCCGACGATCGCGGAGGCGAACCGGGTCTCGACCAGGCCGGGCGCGATCGCGTTGACGCGGATCTGCGAGCTGCCGAGCTCGAACGCGAGGGTCTGGGTCATGCTGACCACCGCGGCCTTGGTCATGCCGTAGGCGCCCTGCATCGGCGCGGCGCGCAGCGCGGCGACGCTCGCGAGGTTGACGATCGAGCCACCGCCGCCCCTCGTGCGCGCGTGGCGCACGAACGCGCGGGCGCAGTAGAAGTAGCCGCGCAGGTTGACCTCGATCGTCTTGTCGAGCGCCACGTCGGGCGTATCGATCAGCGGGCCGAAGTACGGGTTGGTCGCCGCGTTGTTGACCAGCCCATCGATCCGGCCGAACCGCTCGATCGCGCGCGCGAACAGCGCGTCGACGTCCTCGGCCTTGCCAGTGTGGCACGCGAGCGCGATCGCGCGCTCGGGCGGGAGCGTCGTGGCCACCTTGTCGAGGTCGGCCTGCTTGCGCGACGCGAGCACGACCTGCGCGCCGGCCTCCACGCACGCGCGCGCGATCGCCTCGCCGATGCCGCGGCTCGCGCCGGTGATCACGATGACCTTGTCCTTCAGCATGGGGCGAACGCTAGCATCGGGCGAGGGCCCGGGAGCGACTACCGGCGGGTGAGAAAGATGATGTCTTCGCGAGCGCAGTCACCGGAGATCGACTCCATCGCGACCATCCGCGCGCAGTCGGCGAACGGCTTGACCTCCCAGCCGTGGATCAGCGGCGGATCGGCGGGCGCGTTCGGATTCGTGAATGCGCCGCGCGTGCTCGTCCGCGTCAAGGCGCGGGTGTTGTCGTTGTCGAACACGAACAGCGTGAGCCGGTCGGAGGAGATGCCGGAGGGCGAGCCATAGCCGCTGTCGTTCACCGGCGGTGGCATCCGCGTCCCGACCGGGAACGGTTCGCTCGTCAGTAATGCCTCGCCGTGCCCCGTCCCCGGTCGACCGGGATACATGCTAACGGGCGGCGAAATCCCAGGGCATCAGCGCCTCGTTCCGCTCGGCGGCCTCGAGCGCGGCGGTGAGATACGCGGCCG
>JBQCJR010000429.1:0-3099 GCA_051952595.1 Kofleriaceae bacterium | reverse complement strand
CGGTGCCGATGGTGTCGCTCGACAAGGAGCGCCTGGTGCTGTCGGTGCCGATCGAGGGCGAGGACGCGGCGCGCGAGAGCCGGTTCGAGATCGCGCGCGACGACGAGGCCGCGCTGACGTATCTGGGCGAGGCGCTCGTCGAGCTCGAGGAGCAGGGCCCGCCCGCGCGCTACATCGTGCTCGCCGCCGAGCCCGATGCGCCGGTGCAGCTGATCGCGGCGCTGATCGGCACGATCCGCGCGACCCCCGAGGGCGATCCGCTGTTCCCCGACGTGCAGCTCGCGCTCGCGCTCGACGCGCGGCTCAACGACGCTTCGAAGCCGGCAGGTCCCGCCGAGCCAGCTCCGCCCCCGTGAGGCGGTACGCCGTGCCCACCTTCGCGGGATCCCACGGCAGCACGATCGGATCGGCGTCGCCGGCCGGCAGCTCGTTCCAGGTCTCGGCGGTGAACCCGGTCGCCGGCTGCGCCTCGACCCACAGCTCGGTCGCCTGCTTGCCCTTGACCAGCCGCCAGCTCGCCGCGAGCACCCGGGCGCCGAGCTCCTTGCGGATCTCGATCTGGCCGAGCGGCTGGAGCTGACCGCTCCACACCGTCCACAGCATCAGCAGGTCGCGGCTGCCGCCGTTGCCGGTCTGGCGCACGGTCGCGGCGACCACCTGCTGGCCGCGCGCGCCGAGCGGGAGCAGCTCGACGCTGCGCACGTCGGCCGGCCGCGCGACCGGCAGCCGGACGAACGCGAACTGGTCGGTCAGCACGCCGATCACCGCGCCCCCGGCGACGATCCGCTCCTTGCCGCGGCGATCCGGATCGAGCTCCGCCATCGCGTCGAGCCGGATGTCGCGGCGCGCGAGCTTGACCGTGCGAAGGAAGTCATCGAGCAGATCCTTGCGGTCGCCGAGCTCGATCGACAGATCGAGCGGGACGTCGAGCGAGTCGCCGCCGGTCGCGCGGTCCGAGTCGTGGAAGACGATCGAAGCCGCGAGCGAGGGGGTGCTCGGCGAGAAACCGGCGATCGCCGACGCCGGGATCCGCGCCTCGATCGAGAACCCGCGGGGCTGCAGCGAATCGGCGAGCTGGACCCGCGGCGGCGCGACCCGGCGCGGCCGAGCGACCGCGTTGCCGGGGAACGCGACCAGCCGGACCGGCTTGCCGCCGGCGTCTATCGAGAGCTCGACGCGATCCTCGTCGGCCTTGCCGCTGCGCACCCGGACCACCCGGTCATCGGCGATGTCGAGCGCGATCGCGAGCGCGGTGCCGTCCCACGAGCAGCGCAGCTCGACCGCACCGCCGGCCGCCCCGCCGCGGGCCAGCACGGTGCGTGGCCACTCGTCGAGCAGGCCGTCGATCGAGAGGTCGGCGGTGGACAGATCGTCGCACCGCACGGGGGTGGGATCGGCCGACGCCACCTTGCACAGCCCGACCGCGATGGAGGCGAACGCGAGCGACTTCACGGCGCGATCGTATCCGGGCCGCGATCGCGGATCAGTGGCACGGCCGGGATTTCCTCGCCCGTGCTCGGAATGCTGAGGAGTCCTGCCCGGGTTGCTGGGTTGACGCCCCCGCCACGGCGCACCAACCTGCGAGACCCTACCTATGCCGAAAGTACCGCTCCGACGGCTCCTCTCCAAGCTGACCGCCGTGGCGCTTTCGGCGAGCCCGATGGCCGCCGCCGCGGCGCCGCGCGCCGCGCTGGAGCCGCCCGACCTCGAGGACTGCGTCGTCGAGGATCTCCCGATCGACCGCGAGCACCTCGATCCTCAGGACGCCGCGGACGCCCTGGGCCGCGGCCTCGCGCTGGCGCTCGGCGACCTCCGTCCGCTCACCGCCACCCACCTCGCGACCAGCTGGTCGCTGTCGGAAGATCCCCTGCGCCGGCTCGCCGTCGCGTACGCGCTCGAGTGGCGATTCCCCCTGGTCGGCGACGCGGTCGTCATCGATCACCTGTCGCGCGATCCGATGCCGCAGGTCCGCGCCGCCGCGGCCCGCGCCGCGTGGATCCGCCGTCCGCAGGGCGGCGATCAGGGCGTGCTCGATCGGCTCTCGGATGACCCGGACCCGCTGGTCCGAGCGATCGCCACCTCGATGAAGTAACCGGATTCCGGGGCTCCGAGCGAGGTTCGAGCACTTCGCGGAGTACGAGCCCGCCCCTGAGCGTGCTATAGGGGTCCTCGTGCTGGAGACCCTTGCCAAGGGATTCAAGGCCGCTCGCCAGCGGCTCACCGGCGTCGCGGAGCTGACCGACGACGTCATCGAGGACGCGCTGCGCGACGTCCGCCTCTCGCTGCTCGAAGGTGACGTCGAGTTCCAGGTGGTCAAGCGCTTCCTCGAGCGCGTCCGCCAGGCCGCCCGCGGCAAGCAGGTCGAGCTGCGCGCCAAGAGCAAGGAGTACGGGACCCGGACGATCACGCCCGAGCAGGCGTTCATCGCGATCTGCCAGGACGAGCTGGTCAAGATGATGGGCCCGGTCGACACCGAGCTCAACTGGGCCAAGAAGGGCCCGACCGGCATCATGTTCGTCGGCCTCCAGGGCTCGGGCAAGACGACCAGCGTCGGCAAGCTCGCCCGCTGGCTCGAGAAGACCCACAAGAAGAAGCCGCTGCTGGTCGCCGCCGATATCTATCGCCCGGCCGCGATCGACCAGCTCAAGACGCTCGGCCGCCAGCTGGACATGCCGGTGTGGTCGATGCCCGGCCAGGATCCGATCACGATCTGCCGCGAGGCCGAGGCCGAGGCGGTCAAGCTGGGCCGCGACGTCATCATCTACGACACCGCCGGCCGGCTCGCGATCGACGAGCCGCTGATGCAGGAGCTCGACGAGATCGATCGCACGGCGCGCCCGGCGAACATCTTCCTCGTGCTCGACGCGATGACCGGTCAGGACGCGGTGAACGTCGCGCAGGCGTTCAACAACCGCCTCGATCTGACCGGCGTGATCATGACCAAGCTCGACGGCGATGCCCGCGGTGGCGCGGCGCTGTCGGTCAAGGAGATCACGAGCAAGCCGATCAAGTTCCTCGGCATGGGCGAGTCGCTCGACAAGCTCGAGGAGTTCCGGCCCGAGGGCCTGGCGTCGCGCATCCTCGGGATGGGCGACATCG
>JBQCJR010000428.1:0-4122 GCA_051952595.1 Kofleriaceae bacterium | reverse complement strand
CGAAGTGCACGTGCCGGATCTCGTCGGTGTGGACGCGATCGATCGCCTCCGCGGTGGCGAGATCGCCGCACGCGCGCGCGGCGTCCGCGTAGTCGCCGGCGAAGTCCAGGTTCGCGTTCTCGAACGTGAGGCACATCGCGCACACGAACTCGAGCGGGCCGCGCAGGTGATCGAGCTTGTTCCAGAAGTGCCCGGTGACCGGGTGATCGCCGAACGTGGCGCCGTGCGCGGCGAGCCGCTCGCGGTACAGCGCGAAGTGGCGCTGCTCGTCGGCGAGGATCGCGATCAGGCCGCGGCGGAACGGCAGCGGCGCGTCGGGGAACGCGAGCACCGCCCACGCGAACAGCTCGATCGCCTGGAGCTCGTGGTTGGCGAGCGCGTGGAGGATCCGGGCGCGCTGGCTCGGATCGCGCATCCCCGCGATCGGCGGGACCCGCGCGGCGCGCCCCGGCACGATCGGGAGCTCGGGCGGCCGGCCGGGAGCCGCGATCCGCAGCGGCTCGCCGGGATCCTCGAGCACGAGCGCGTCCGGCGGCGGCACCAGCTTGGCATCGAGCGTGGCGCCGCAGACGACGGCGTGGGCATAGTCGCGCGCGAGGATCACGGGGCTCGACGACGGCGTAGCACGCCAGCCCGCACCCCGGCGCGGGGCAGGGGCTGGATCGTCATGCTGTGCGACCGAGTACGTACATATCCGGTCGGCCGCGCGAGTGACCGGGTGAAAATCACAGTCACCGCCGAGCCGCCCCACGCTTCGATGCACGTGGAAGCGAAGATCGGGTAGGACGCGTGCATGAAGGTACTCGAGTACGACGCCGCGCTGCGCTGGGAGGGCAACACCGGTGCGGGGACCGCCGATTACCAGGGCTACGAGCGGCGCTTCCGCGTCAGCATCGAGGGCAAGCCGGATCTGATCGGCAGCTCGGATCCGATGTTCCGCGGCGATCCGGGGCTGCACGATCCCGAGGACCTGCTCGTCGTGGCGCTGTCGTCGTGCCACATGCTGTCGTACCTGGCGCTGTGCGCGAGGCGCGGCGTGCGCGTGATCGAGTACGCGGATCGCGCGCACGGCCGGATGCGCCTCGACAGCGGCGGCGGCGGCCGGTTCGAGAGCGTGGTGCTGCGGCCGCACGTGGTGATCGCCGATGGCGAGGACGTCGAGCGGGCGCACGCGCTCCACGAGCCCGCCCACGCGTCGTGCTTCATCGCGAGCTCGTGCAACTTCCCGGTGACCTGCGAGCCCGTCGTCGAGCACGAGGCCGCATGGCGGCTGCGCGGAGCCTCGGGCTAGGCGGCGCCGACCGCGACGATCTCCATGCCTCGCCGCCGCTCTCCCGTTCCGACGCGCGATCCGGACATCGCGGCGCTCGCCCGCGTGCTCGCGGATCCGTCGCGCGCCGCGATGCTGGACGCGCTGCTCGACGGCGACGGCCACGCGATCGGCCAGCTCGCCCGGCGCGCCGGGATCAGCGCCGCGACCGCGTCGTCGCACCTGCGCGCGCTCACCGGCGCGAGGCTCGTGGTGGTCGAGGCCGCCGGCCGCGAGCACCGGGTCCGGCTCGCGTCGCCCGAGGTCGCCGAGGTGCTCGAGCGGCTCGCCGCGCTCACCGCGCCGGCCGCGGCGTGGACCGCCGGCGCGCGCACCCGCCGCGACGAGCTCCGGTTCGCGCGCACCTGCTACGACCACCTCGCCGGGGTGCTCGCGATCCTCGCGGTCTCGGCGCTGGTCGACCGCGGCTGGCTGCATCGCACGACCGATAGCCTCGAGCCGGCGCCCGCGCTGTTCGACTGGCTCGCCGCGCACGGCCAGCCAGTCGAGATCTCGGGAGTCGCCGGGGGGCGCCGGCCGCTCAGCCGCGCGTGCCTCGACTGGACCGAGCGCGTGCCCCACGTCGCCGGGCGGATCGGCACCGCGCTCGCGAGCGTGTTCGTCGAGCAGCGCTGGGTGGCGCGGGTCCGCGACACGCGTGCGCTGCGCGTCACCGAGCGCGGCCGCACCGCGCTCGGGCGCGAGCTCGGGATCAGCCTGCCGATGCGGCGCCGGGGCTGAGCGTCACAACAGCGCGGACGCGACGATGAACGCGACGTAGGCCGCGACCAGCACGGCGCCCTCGGCGCGGGTGATCTGTCGCGAGCCGCGCAGCATCAGCACGCCGAGCAGGGTGATCGCGACCAGCCCCACGAGCTCGACGAGGTGCATCCGCTCGCCGAGCCGGATCTCGCGCAGGTAGCCGGTGATCCCGAGCACCAGGAACACGTTGAGCAGGTTCGAGCCGATCACCGATCCGACCGCGAGCGCCGAGTGGCCGCGCGACGCGGCGACCAGCGAGCCGATCAGCTCCGGGAGCGCGGTGCCGATCGAGATCACGGTGAGCCCGAGCATGCGCTCGGACATCCCGAGCTGCTGACCGAGCCCGCGGCCGCCGCGCACGAACAGGTCCGAGCCGAACACCAGCAGCAACAGGCCGAGCGCGGTCATCACCGCGGCCACGGTGCGCGAGGCGCGCGGTCGGCCGCGTCCGCCGATCGCGGCGCCGCTGTGCTCGGCGCGGCGCTGATCCTCGGCGAGCGCGTCGGGCGGCTCGCCTGGATCGGGGCTCAGCTCGTCCCCGGGATCGAGCCGCGACGACACGGTCAGCGTCAGGATCGTGAACAGCATCGCGCAGCCGACCAGGATCGCGCCCTCGAGCCGCGACAGCACGCCGTTCCACAGCACCAGCGGCACGGCGATCGCCGAGCCGAGCAGGATCGGCACCTCGCGCCGGATGATCCGGCCATCGACCACCGGCGGGGCGATCAGCGCGGTGAGGCCGAGGATCAGGCTGATGTTCGCCGCGCACGAGCCGATCACCGTGCCGAGCGCGATCGGCTGGTGGTGGGTCAGGGCGGTCTTGGTCGCGACGGCGAGCTCGGGCGCGGACGCGCCATAGGCGACCACGGTGAGCCCGACGACCAGCGGCTTGACCCCGAACGCGCGCGCCACCGCCGCGGAGCCGCGGATCAGCCACTCGGCGCCCCAGTAGAGGATCGCGATGCCGAGGACCAGGAAGCCGATGTTCAGCGCGAGCAACGCCGTCGAGTGTCGCGCTCGCGGCGGCGCAACGCAATCGCTGGGGGCTACGGCGGGCCACCGGCGGCGGGCCAGGGCCCGGACTATCCGAGGATGTCGTCGAGGTAACGCCGGCTCCACGCGCACATGCCATCGCTCTGCGCTCGCAGCGCACGGCCCGCCGGTCCGCCTGGTTCCGGTACTGTATTCGCATGCACCGAATCGGTCTCGTCCTCGTGGTCTGCACCGCGTGCGGCTCGGCGCCACGCGAGCCGTCCTCCGGCGCGTCGACGGCCACCGGATCGTCCGGGCTCGTGCGCTTCGATCGCGCGACCACACCGAAGCGGCTGGCCGGCTACCACCGCGATCAGCCGGTGCTCGCCATCGCGCTCGCGCCCGAAGCTCGCCGACTCGCCACCCTGGCCCACGGCGAACGCGCGGTCCGGATCTACGATGTGGCCGGCGGAGTGGAGCTGTGCCGCCTCGCGGTCCCGCCACCGCGCGAGGACGTGAGCGTCCCGCTGCTCGGGATGGCGTTCGCGCCGAGCACCGACCACCTCGCGGTCGAGACCGCGCCCGGCACGATCGCGATCTACGACGCGACCTCGTGCGCCTTGCAGGGCCGCGGCACGCTACACGCGGGCCGGCCGCTCACCTACTCCGACGGGACCCACGCGTATCCCTTCGACTCGACGCTCAGGACGAGCGGCGACTACCTGCTCGCGGCGTCTTCGACAGGTCTCGCCGTCGCCGCGTGGAAGGACCTCGTCGCTGGCACGGTCCGATCCCTCGTGGCGCCGGGGCCCAGGGAGGTCAGCGGTGGTACGTTCGATCCCGGCACGGGCGCGCGCCTCGAGGTGGATCTGCTGGCCGGGTACGTGTTCGTGGTGCGGCCCGATACCTCGAGTCGCCTCGCGTACGATCCGAAGGCGTTCGAGGTTCGCGGTGTGGTCGACGGCCCGACCGGGAACGTCGCGCTGCTCTGTGCGCGCGACCCGGGGTTCTCCACCGCGGTGTTCACGGTGGACGGGGGCGAGCTGGCCACCTTCTCGCTCGACGCACATCACCTCTCT
>JBQCJR010000427.1:0-4113 GCA_051952595.1 Kofleriaceae bacterium | reverse complement strand
GCGCGTGCTGCCCGGCGACTCGGTCGCACCGACGAGCACGCCGGTCGCGGCGACGACGTAGGTGCTCGGCACGGTCACCGAGACGTCGTAGACCCCGAAGTCGGCGAAGAACTCGGTGTTGATGTGCAGCGGCTGGCACTCCCACCGCTCCTCGCCCGGCGGGCCGATCCGCACCCCGATCTTCGGGAACCACTGGGCGACCATGTGGAACTCGCCCTTGTAGCCGGTGCGCGCTAACACCTCGGCCAGCTGGGCGGTGTACTTGAAGTGGAGCTCGATCGACGCGCCGGGCTCGACCGGCGCCGGCAGCGCCAGCTCGGCGACCGTCTCGTCGTGATCCGGGCCGGCGATCTTCCACGAGCCGATCAGCTCGGCGCCGGCGAGCTGCACCGACTCGACGGTGATCCAGCCCCAGCCGGTATCGGTCGCGTGCGCGCCGCGCATCTCGCCGCGCGAGCTGCGCATGAACAGCGACTGCTCGTTCTTGAACGCGTTGAGGTAGAGGTGGAACGGCAGCGCGTCGACTGGGCTGGTGCCGGTGTTGGTCCAGGTCAGCGTCTGCGTGGCGGTGAGTTGGTGGCGCGTCGGATCGAGCCGCGCCTCGATCTTGTAGTTCGCGATCCGCGGCGAGCGCGCCGCGCCACCGCCGCGCAGCGCCGGGCTGCCATCCGGCTTGGGCAGTGGACGGACGCGTGGAGCGCCGTGGTCGCGGCCGCACGCGATCGACGCCACGGCGATCGCGGCGAGTGCGGCGGCGGCGAGCCCGTCGCGATGGGTCATCCGGGCTGGGCGCACGCCCCTCATATACCACTCCTCTGATACGGTTCACGTCCATGGAGGACGTCGTCGATTCGCGGTCCCGCGTGGCCGGTTACCTCGAGCGGTTCGGCCGCGAACGCAATCTCGCGCTCCCGCCGCTGTCGGCCGAGGGCGTCGGCTCGATCCAGCGCGGCTCGGCGGTCGTCACGATCCACGTGCTCGCCGACAAGGACGTCCTGCTCGTGCTCTCGAAGGTGGCCGCGGCGCCGGCGCTCGATGCGGTGCGCGCGCGCCGGCTGCTGTCGCTGTCGTTCGTCGAGACCGGCGACGCGGCGTTCGCGCTGCACCCCGAGACCGGCGATCTGTACCTGCGGATCCTGCGCGGGCTCGCCGGGCTCGACTACGAAGAGTTCGAGGATCTCGTGCACTCGATCGCGAAGACCGCGGACCACTGGGATACCGTGCTCGCGTCCGAGCTCGCCGGGTCCGCATGATCGAGCTGGGCGACGACGCCGCGACCCGGCGCGCCGGGGTCACGCTCGCCCGGCTGGTCCGCGGCGGCGACGCGATCGCGCTGATCGGAGACCTCGGCGCCGGCAAGACCACGCTGGTTGGTGGGTTGGTCGCCGAGCTCGGCGGCGGCACCGCGACCAGCCCGACGTTCTCGCTGGTCATCGAGTACCCGGGCGGTCGGCTTGTAGTGTGGCACGTCGACCTCTACCGGATCGAGCGCGAGCGCGAGCTGATCGAGCTGGGGCTCGACGACCTGCTCGGCGATCGCCGCGGCGTGTGCGTGATCGAGTGGGCGGACCGGTTCGCCGTGATGCCGGCGGACCACCTGCGGCTCGAGCTGGTGCACGCCGGCGCCGGGCGCCAGCTGACCGCGATCGGCACCGGGCCGCGCGGCCGCGCGCTGGCGAGCGAGCTGGAGGCGGCGCTCGGTTGAGCGCGCCCGGGCGTGCTAGCTTCCTCGCGATGCGCGCCGTCGCGATCGTCCTCGGAATGGCCGTCTCGCTGGCCGTGGCCCGCCCCGCGCGCGCCGAGCGGCTCGGCTTCGATCCGGCCGCGATCTACAAGGTCCCGCGCGGCAGCGGGCCGGCCGACGGGCCGGCGAACGCGCCGATCACGATCGTCGCGTGGAGCGATCACGCGTGTGGCTACTGCTACCGGGTGCAACACACGCTCGACAGCCTGCTCCGGCTGTACCCGGGGCAGATCCGGATCGTGCACCGTACCCTGCCGCTCGACGACGAGAACACCGCGTCCGCCGAGGCGGTGCTCGCCGCGGCGGCGCAGGGCCGGTTCCGCCCGATGACCGAGCGGATCTACGCGATCGGCGGCAAGATCGATCGCCCCGGGCTCGAGCTGCTCGCGCGCGAGCTCGGCCTCGACATGGTGCGGTTCCGCGCCGCGCTCGATACCGGCGTGTACCGCGAGCAGATCTTCGCCGACGTGCGGGACGCCTCGGCGCTCGGCGTGACCGGCACGCCGTCGTTCTTCGTCAACGGCCGGCCGATCCACGGCAACCAGCCGCTGCGCGTGTTCGCCGCGGTCGTCGAGCAGGAGCTCGCGCGCGCGGCCAAGCATGGCGGCGACTACGACGCGCTGGTCGCCGAGGGCCGGCTCGCCGCCGACACGCCGTCAGCCGATCGCGAGGACGATGCGCTCGACGGGCGGCAGATCTACCGCGTCGGGCTCGGGTTGCCCGGGCACCAGCGCGGCCCGGACCACGCGCCGGTTACGATCGTCACGTGGGGCGACTTCCAGTGCCAGTACTGCGCCCGGATGGCGCCGGTGCTCGACCAGCTGCACCAGAAGTACGGCGACCAGCTGCGGATCGTGTATCGCCACCTCGCGCTGCCGTACCACCGCAGCGCGGCGCTCGCCGCCGAGGCCGCCGTGGCCGCGGCCGAGCAGGGCAAGTTCTGGCCGTTCCACGATCAGATCTACGCGCAGTTCGGGCGGCTCGCGCGCGCCGACCTCGAGCACTTCGCCGAGGTCGCCGGGCTCGATCTGCCGCGGTTCCGAGCTGCGCTCGACGAGCGCCGCTATCGCGACGCGGTGTTCTCCGAGAGCGCCACGGCGCAGGCGCTCGGGGTCGACGGCACGCCGACGATGTTCGTCAACGGCCAGCCGATCTCCGGATCGCGCGATCTCGCCGCGATGGAGAAGATCGTCGACGACCACCTCGCGCGCGTGGCCAGGGCGATGCAGGCGGGGATCCAGCCGCGCGACGTCTACGCGGTCCTGATGAGCGGCGCCGAGGGCAGCGAGCGCGCCGACCCGTCGCGGATCCCCCAGATCTCGATCGTGCAGGTCGCGATGCGCGCCGAGGATCGCGGCCGCTCGGTGGCCGCGGCGTGCCGCTTGCGCGATGCCTCGCGCGCCGCGGAGCTCGCCACGGGGCTCACCGGAGAGCCCCGGCGCCGGGCGGCGCTGGTGTGCGCTGCATCCGGAATCGATATTCCATAGCTAGTTGAATCCATTAATGATTCAGGGGAGGGCTGGCGGGATCTACTGAACGATTGTGCACTGAACATCAGACCAGTGAAGTAGAACTGGCTCATGCGAATCGCTTGCGTCCATGTCCCGCAGTTCGCCCTCCAGTGCGTCACCCGAATCGATCCGGCGCTGCGCGGCGCGCCGGTGGTCGTGGTGGGTGCAGGCATCGACCCGGGCGCCGGGGCGGCGGCGCGGATCGCGCTGCACAGCCCGGTCGTCCAGGCGTGCTCGCGTGCGGCGTGGGCGCTCGGCGTTCGCATCGGCATGACCGCCACGTCGGCGCGGGCGCTGTCGCCGGAGCTGCGGGTGGTGAGCGCGGATCCGCAGCTCGAGCGAGACACCGTGCGGGCGGTGGCGGACGTGCTGCTCGGCGCCTCGGCGGTGGTCGATCCGGGGGGCCGCGTGGGGCCGGGCGGGTCGCACCTGGCGCTCTACTGCGAGGTGCCGAGCAAGACGCGCGGGACGAGCTTCGGCGAGCGCCTGATCGATCGGCTCGCCGAGCTCGGCCTGACCGGCCGGATCGGGATCGCGGACGATCGGTTCACGGCGTGGGTCGCCGCGTCGCACAGCGGCGAGGGCCGGCTCGACGATGCGGGCGTCGTCAGCGTGCCGCGTGGTGGCTCCGCCGCGTTCCTCGCGCCGCGCCCGCTGGCGCTGCTCGCGATCTCGCCGGAGGTCCTGCACATGCTCGAGGCGCTCGGCGTGCGCACGCTCGGCGAGTTCGCGGCGCTGCCGGCGCCGTCGGTGGCGCGGCCGTTCGAGGCCGATTACCAGGCGCTCGCCCGCGGGGATAGCGGCAGCGCGCTGCGGCCGTACGCTCCGGACGCGCCGATCCGGGAGGAGGCGGCGATC
>JBQCJR010000426.1:0-5107 GCA_051952595.1 Kofleriaceae bacterium | reverse complement strand
GGACCCTCGATCGCGAGCTTCAGCGTGTCGAACCCTTCGTAGCTCATGCTCCGCTCCTTCGGGACGTACTACCGTCCGGCATCGCACCCTGACAGCGCCGCGTCACGGCTGCGTCAGCTTTTCTTCTGGCCAGCGGCGTCGTACTCGTAGAACCCGCGGCCGACCTTCTTGCCGAGCCAGCCCGCCGCCACGTACTGGCGCAGCAGCGGACACGGTCGATACTTGTCGTCGCCGAGCTCGCGGTGGAGCACCTCGGCGATCGCGAGGCAGGTGTCGAGGCCGATCAGATCGGCGAGCTCGAGCGGCCCCATCGGGTGGTTGAGGCCGAGCCGCACGCCGGTATCGATGTCCGCCGCGGTGCCGAGGCCCTCGTACAGGCCGTAGCAGGCCTCGTTGAGCAGCGGGATCAACATCCGGTTCACGATGAACCCGGGGATGTCGCGCGCGCCGATCGTGGTCTTGCCGAACCGCCGGGCCAGCGCGACCGTGGTCTCGTACGTCGCGTCGCTGGTCGGCAGGCCGCGCACGATCTCGACCAGCTTCATCAGCGGGACGGGGTTCATGAAGTGCATGCCGATCACCCGGTCCGGGCGCCCGGAGGCGGCGGCGATCTTGGTGATCGAGATCGACGACGTGTTCGAGGCGAGGATCGCGTCGTCCTTGCAGATCGCGCCCAGGCTCTTGAAGATCCCGAGCTTGATGTCTTCCTTCTCGGGCGCGGCCTCGATCACGAGCTCGCAGCCCTCGAGGTCCTCGTGGCGCCCGCCGGGCCGCAGCCGCGCCAGCGTCTGATCGCGCGCGCCGCCATCGAGCTTGCCCCTCTCGACCAGGCGGTCGAGCGTCTTCTTGATCTTGCCGACGCCGGCCTGCGCGAAGTCGAGCGCGGCGTCGACGATCACGACGTCGAGCCCGGCCTGCGCTGCCACCTGTGCGATGCCCTGCCCCATCTGCCCGGCGCCGACGACGCCGAGCCGGTTCACCTCGACCGCCGCCATCTCAGGCCCGCTCCACGAGGAGCGCGATGCCTTCGCCGCCGCCGATGCACAACGACGCGCCGCCGGTCTTGGCGCCCCGCGCGGCCATCGCGTGGAGCAAGGTGACCAGCACGCGGGCGCCCGAGGCGCCGATCGGGTGGCCGAGCGCGACCGCGCCGCCCCACACGTTCACCTTCGCCGGGTCGAGTCCGAGCAGCTGGTTGTTCGCCACCGAGACCACGCTGAACGCCTCGTTGATCTCCCACAGGTCGACCTGCTGGGCGGTCCACTTGGCCCTGGTCAGCGCGTTCTGGATCGCGGTGGCCGGCGCGGTGGTGAACCACTCCGGCGCCTGCGCGTGGTAGCCCCACGCGACGAGCCGGGCGAGCACCTTGAGCCCGCGCTTCTTGGCCTCGTCGGCCGACATCAGCACCACCGCGGCGGCGCCGTCGTTGATCGAGGACGCGTTGCCGGCGGTGACCGTGCCGTCCTTCTGGAACGCGGTGCGCAGCGTCGGCAGCTTGTCGATCGAGCCGCGGCCGGGCTCCTCGTCGGTCTCGATCTTGATCTCGCCCTTCTTGTCCGCGATCGAGACCGCCGCGATCTCGGCCTTGAAGTGGCCCTGCTTCTGGGCGTCGAGCGCGCGGCGATAGCTCTCGGCGGCGTGCTCGTCCTGAGCGCTGCGCGGGATGCCCTTCTCCTTGGCGCACAGCTCGGCACAGTTGCCCATGTGCTGGTTGTTGTACGGGTCCCACAGGCCGTCGTGGACCATCGAGTCGATCGAGTCGAGCGGCCCCATCTTCACGCCGGAGCGCAGCCCGCGCATCACGTGCGGGGCGTTCGACATCGACTCCATTCCGCCGGCGACGCCGATCGAGATCTCGCCGGCGGCGATCGACCGAGCGACGCCGAGCACGGCCTCGAGGCCCGAGCCGCACACCTTGTTGACGGTCACGCACGGGACGCTGTTCGGCAGGCCGGCGCCGAGCGCGGCCTGGCGGGCGGGCGCCTGGCCGACGCCGGCCGGCAGCACCATGCCCATGTGGACGAGGCCCACATCCCCCGCCGGGACCCCGGCGCGCTCGAGCGCGGCCTTGATCGCGATGGCGCCGAGCTTCGGCCCCGGGACGGTTGCGAGCGAACCGAGGAAACTTCCGATAGGGGTGCGTGCAGCACCGACGATCACGACGTCACGCATGAGCGGTGGATACCCCGCTGCAACAGAGGGCGTCAAGGACGGCCCCGCCGACGGAGCGAGCCCTGCGCGCCGATGCCTCGGTCCTCGCGCACGGAGCGCCGCACCGCCCGGCTCACCGGTGCCGCCCGGCGCGAGCGCGGGCGACGATCGGCGGAAGGCGCACCAGCAGCTCCTCGATCTCGGCGAGGGTCGTGCGTGCGCCGAGGCTGAGCCGCACGGCTCGCCGCGCCTCGTCGGCCGGATAGCCGAGCGCGAGCAGCACCGGCGAGGGCTGCACCGAGCCCGAGGTGCACGCCGCGCCGGTCGACGCGGCGACCCCGGCCAGGTCGAGCGCGACGACGATCGACTCGCCGAGCGCGCCCTCGAAGCCGGCGTTGATCGTGCCGCCGATCCGCGGGGCGCCCGCGCCGTGGATCCGCGCGCCCGGGATCGCGAGCAGGCCACGCTCGAGGTGCTCGCCGAGCGCCGCGACGGCGGGCCAGCGCGCGAGATCGATCGCGGCGGCGGCGGCCCCGAACCCGACGATCCCGAGCACGTTCTCGGTGCCCGACCGGCGACCGCGCTCCTGGTGGCCGCCGTCGATCAGCGGCAGGCCGTCGTCCGGATCGATGACGAGCGCGCCGATCCCCTGCGGCCCACCGAGCTTGTGCGCCGAGATCGCGAGGGCATCGGCGACCAGGCCGTCGAGCGCGAGCTTGCCGGCCGCCTGCACCGCGTCGACGTGGATCCGCGCGCCGGCCGCGCGCGCCGCGGCGGCGATCGCGGCGGCATCTGGCCGCGTGCCCAGCTCGTGGTTGACCGCGCCGAACGCGACCAGCCCCACGCCGTCGAGCGGCGGGACCTGCCAGCGCCCCTCGCGATCGACCGCGAACGCGCGCGCCTGCCACCCGCGCGCCACCAGCGCGTCGATCGCGCCGCGCAGCGACGGGTGCTCGACCGGTGACGACGCGACCACACGCGGCCCGCCGGCGCGCTCGACCACCGCGGCGAGGCCGAGCACGCCGAGCAGGTTGGCCTCGGTGCCACCACTCGTGAACACCACCTGCTCCCGCGCCCGGCCGGCCAGCGCCGCGACCTGGTTGCGCGCCCGCTCCACGAGGTCGCGCGCCCGCCGCCCCTCGGCGTGGATCGACGAGGGATTGCCGGCCGCGGCGAGCGCGTCGAGTGCACCCGCGATGGCGTCGCGCGCGGCCGAAACCATCGGCGCGGTGGCGTTGTAGTCCAGGTAGATCCGCGGGTTCGTTGACATCACAGCCAGCCTGTCGACATGATCACGAAACGGCGGCGGGAGTCGTCCCGCGCGCTCCATCATCTCTACCTCACCGTGGCCGACGACGCCGGCGCGCTCCTTGTTCGATCCGGGCTGGTCTCCGCCAGCGCGCTCGACGATGCACGCGCCAAGGTGGCGAGCCACGGCGGGACGATCGGCGAACAGCTGGTCGCCCTCGGCGCGGTCGCCGACGACGCGCTCACCGACTTCTACCGATCGCGCCTGCTCGTCCCGCAGGTCAACCCGAACACCCTGGCGCGGCTGTCGGCGAAGGTGGTCTCGACGATCCCCGGCGACATGGCGATCGAGCTGCGCGCGGTGCCGGTCTCGCTCGATCACGAAAACAACCTGACCGTCGCGATGAGCGATCCCTCGGATCGCCACGCCGTGGACGAGATCTCGTTCTTCACCGGGACGTACGTGGTGCGCGCGGTCGCGACGCAGATGCAGATCGCGTGGTGCCTCGCGCACTACTACGGCCACGTCACCGCGCTCGGCCAGCGGCTGATCCAGCCGTCCGCGGCGACCGCGGCGGCGGTCCGGCCACAGGCGGCGCCCGAGCCGGCCCCCCGCGCGAAGGGGCTGACCGCCAAGGTCGAGGCCACGCGCCACCGGGCGATCGCGCCGGTCACCGCGCCGGTCGACGTGCAGCGGCCCCGCGCGCTCGAGGGCGAGCCCGCGGCCGCCGCGCCGGCGGTGGTGGTGGCGCCCGGTCCGGCGCCCGCGGCGCCGGCGCCCGACCCGGTCGCAGACGGCGTGCCGCAGCCACCGCGGGCCCGCAGCGCGTCGGGCGAGATCCGGGTGCCGGTGCGTCGCGCGGCGTCGATCCGCCCGCCGCTGCCCGAGCCCGATGACGACGAGAGCGGTCCGGTGATCACCGTCGAGGCGATGGAGCCGGACGAGGACTCGACCGGCCCGCGCATGCTGCCGCCGCGCCGCAAGGTGAAGACCGATCCTCCGGAGCTCGCCGCGCGGGCCGGCGAGGTCTCGAGCGCCGGCCGGCCAGATCGCGCCATCGACGACGATCAGCCGCGGATCATCATCGAAGAGGACCTGGCGCCACCGCCGCAGCCCGCGGTCACCGGCGAGCTGCGCGCGGCCTCCCCGGCCAGCACCATCGACGGCGCCGAGCCGAGCGTGACGATCGAGGTCGACGACGCCAGCGTGGGCGTGGTGATCCACGACTACCCGGCGCTCGAGTCCGAGCCGGTGCTGCTCGAACGCCGCCGGCGCACGCCGAGCGATCCGGGCCGGATCGTCACGCATCGCGCGCCTTCGAGCGACGACGGCGAGGACACCACCGACGACGAGGTCGTGGTGCTCGAGGCGCGCAAGTCGCCGTCGCTCACCGCGCCCTCGCCTGCACCGGCGCCGGTCGTGGTCGCGGCGGTGCCGCAGGCCCGGCCGCGCACGCGCTCGGAGAAGCGCACCCAGGTCGGCTTCGTACCGCCGGTCGTCGTGCCGCGCCGTCACCGCGGCACCGAGACCACCGCGCCGCGCGCTCACCGCGATACCGAGGCGAGTGGTGCGCCGAGCTTCGACGACGCCCCCGCCCGCGCGCGGCTCGAGACCGATCCGACCCGGGTCGACCAGCCCGCCGCGCCGGCGGCGCTCGACGAGGCCGACGATCCGGTCGCCCCGCCGCCGAACGCCGTGCCGGTGTCC
>JBQCJR010000425.1:0-6228 GCA_051952595.1 Kofleriaceae bacterium | reverse complement strand
GTCGCGGATCCGGCGATCCCTCCCGAGGCGATCGAGGTCGACATCGTCGCGACCGGCGAGTACGCGGCGGTGCGCCAGGCGGGCGTGGCCGCGCTCCGGATCGTCAGCGTGGGCGCCACCGAGCGCGGCCGGGTGTTCGAGATCCCGCTCGCGTCGCCGGGCACCGATCTCGACCTCGCGCCCGATGGCTCGCGGGTCTATGTCGTCCAGCGCGAGGCCAAGAAGCTCGCGATCGTCGACGTGCCGGGCGACGCGATCGCGCCGGGCGGGGTGGAGGTGATCGATCTCGCGGGCGCCACTGTGGGCTCGCTGGTGCTGTCGCCCGACGGCACCCGCGGGCTGCTGTTCACCAACGCCACGCTCGACGAGCGGTTGACCTTGATCCAGCTCGACGCGCCGGGCTACCCGCAGGTCACCTGGCCGCTCAAGAAGGGCGTGCGCGCGGTCGGCATCGCGCCGACCGGCGACAGCGCCCTCGTGATCCACGCCAAGGCGTTCGGCACCCCGACGCCGGGCGAGCCGATCGAGGACTTCATCGACAAGAGCTACGGCTACTCGCTCGTCGATCTCGCGACCGGGTTCGCCAAGCTCCAGCTCACGCCGGTCGATCCGGGGCCGTTCGCGTACGCCCCCGATGGCAAGAAGGTCTACGTCGCGCTCGACGGCGGCGATCTGGTCACCGATACGCGCGCGCTCCAGGTGATCACCACGCGGACCGGCGTGGTGACCACCAAGCAGCTCGGCTCGCCGCCCTCGGCCGTGGGCGTGCTGCCCGCCGCCGGCCAGGCGTTCGTCGCCCAGCGCCATCCCCTCGGGCGGATCTCGTTCGTCAAGCTGGCGAACGACGCGGTCCGCACCGTCACCGGTTTCGATCTCAACGGCGAAGTCGTGGAGTGAATCATGCGTCGATCGATCCTTCTCGTGGCTGCCGCGCTCGCGCTCCCCGCGTGCTGGGAAGACGAGCGCCCGATCGCCTGGGACCGCGAGCGCACGGTGCTCGGCCCGATCCCGCTCAAGTCGCAGATCGCGTACGTCGACTCGGCGCTGGATCGCGTCACCCTGCTCGATCTGGGCGCCGATGATCCGCGGATCTCGGCGCGGGGCATCGGCCGCCGCGCGATCCAGGCGGTGCCTAGCCCGGATCGCCACTACCTGTTCGTGATCACGCGCGGCGAGGAGGCGATCCGCGAGGGCCAGATCGATCAGCCGCCGCTGTTCTGGGTGGTCGACGCCCAGGATCCACGCGTGCCGCCAGTGGCGTACGAGATCGGCTCGCCGTTCGATCGCGTCGCGATCGCGCCGGACAACAGCCTGGCGATCGCGTACTTCTCCGCCGCCGGTCCCGACGCGGCGGGGTTCTTCCGCAACCCGAACGAGCTCGCGGTGATCGATCTCCAGCGACCGCCGGGCGACGGCAATCCGACGCTCAAGACGATCCGCTCGTTCGGCTCGGTCCCCACCGGGATCGCGCTGTCGCCGCCGATGGTGGTCCCGGGCGCCGCGGACGCCACGCCGCGGACCTTCGCGTTCATCCTGTCGTCGAACAACCTGACGCTGCTCGACGCCACGCACCCCGAGCGGCGCGAGGTGTCGATCCGGCTCGATCTCGGCGGCCCGCCGGTGGTGCCGCGCGAGGTGGTGTTCGCGCCGCGAACCGCGAGCGCGTACGTGCGCAGCGACAACGCTCGCGACGTGCTCCAGGTGCTGCTCCAGGGCGTGGTGCCGGCCGACGCGACCCGCAACGACTACCGGCCGAACCTCGCCGAGCTCGGCGCGGGCGGCGGCCCCACCGACATCGCGGTGTACGACGACGCGGCGGGCCGGCGCTACGTGCTCGCCGCGACGCCGAACACCCGCGAGATCGTCGTGATCGACGCCGATACCGCCGAGTTCCGCGCCGTGCCGATCGCGGATCCGATCGACCGCATCCTGCTGTTCCCGAGCGGCGGGGATGAGCCGCCTCACAAGGCGCTGTTCGGATCGATCTCGGCCCGGCTGCCGCGCGTGCACGCGCTCGATCTCGCGAACATCGCCGACCCGCTGACCCAGGCGCAGATCCGGAGGATCGACGTCGATCGCCCGGTGCGCGACATCGTGCCGGTGCCGCGCCGGGACCTGGCGATGCTGGTCCACGACGACCACCGCACGGTGCTGGGGCTGCTCGACATGGCGACCGAGTCGACCTCGCCGCTGCTCGGCGTGGGCGCGCTCGACTCGTACGACTTCTCGCCCGATGGCTCGTACCTGATCGGCGCGACGAACGGCGTCGAGCGGGTCGGGTTCGTCGCGCTCGACAACCTGCACCCGACTGATTTCCGCCTCGACGACGCCCCGGCGCGCGTGCTGTCGACCGCGAACGCCAAGATCTTCGTCGATCACGGCGATCCGCTCGGCCACGCGACGATCATCCCGTCGCCCACCTCGACGCGTCGCGACGCGATCGTGCTCGAGGGCTTCCTCACCGCCGATCTGCTCGGCGAGGAGCCGTGACCATGACGACCTCGATCCGCGCCTTCCAGATCGCTGCCGTGCTCGCCGGGCTTGGCGCGCTCGCCGCGCAGGCTCACGCCGGTGCGGACAACGAGCTCTCGATCGGCTCGTACAGCCGGGCGCTGCGGTCGTCGAGCGCCAACGCGCTCACCGAGGACAGCCTCGGGGGTGGCACGCTCGCGTACGCCCGCCGGCTCGCGTTCGCGCCGCTGCCACGGCTCGCGCTGTGGGCCTCGGGCACCTTCGCGTGGGGCGGCGCCGACGGCCAGATGTTCCAGACCTTGTCGACCGAGCTCGATACCGTGGCGTTCACGGCCGGCGCCCGCGCGCGGTATGCCGTGCACCCGCGGCTCGCCGCCCACGCGAGGCTCGAGCTCGGCACGCTGCGCGCCGGCCTCGAGCTGCGAGATCCGATGGGGCGCACCGCGAGCGACGCGCGGTGGGGCGCCGCGGGCACGGCCGCGCTGGGTGTCGAGCTGTTTCCGATCGCGCATCCGTCGGTCTCGCTGGGGATCCAGCTCGAGCTCGGCTATGCGGCGACCTCGGGGATCGCCCTGACCCCGAGCGCGAACCGCGCCGACGATGGCACGCTGCGCCTGCCGGTCGAGCGAGCCAGCCTCGGCGAGCTCGATCTCGGCGGGCCATTCTTCGGCGCGTCGGTGATCGGCCTGTTCTGACGTATGCTTGACCCATGCAGCGTGCGTGGGCCGCGATCGCCGTGCTGGTAGCGGCGTGTAATGGCAAGTCCGATGCGCCCGCCTCGGTGGGTGGCGCCGTGGGCTCCGGCGCCGGCTCCGGAGCGGCCGGGGACGCCGCGCCGCGCTCGCGCCGCGACGATCTCGCGAAGCTGTCCGCACCGCTCGGCGCGACGGTCGAGCTGCCCGCCGACGCGACGGTCGAGAGCAGCCGCGAGCCCGCGCGTGACGCCGATGGTCTGCGGATCACCGCGCCGACCGCCACGGTGCGCGCCGGGGGGCCCGCGCTGCGGCTGTCGACCGGCGTCGAGCTCGGCTGGGTCCCGACCACCGCCGAGGCCGATCTCGCCGAGAACGCGCGTCGCGAGCAGCCGTTCGAGGTCGCGTCGCAGCGCGGATCGCCCGATGGCACGTGGGCGATCGCCTATCGCCGGGACCCCGAGCGCTGCTTCGTGCGCGGCAGGTCGCCGCCCGCCCCTTTGCTGTGTGCGACGGTGGATCTCTACGTGCCGTGCGCCGAGACCGCGCGGCTGCTCGAGATCTGCACCAGCATCGCGCCGTCCGCGACGCCGATCGCCGCGGCCCCGGCCGAGCCGACCGCCGCGTTCCCCAAGGTCGCCGATGCCGCCGCCGCGCTGCTCGCCTCGCGGATCGCGCGCGCGGTCGTGCACGACGATCGCGACGCCGTGGTCGCGGCGATCGGTCCGCGCGGCCTCCGGCTCAAGGGCAAGCAGCTGTCGCGCGAGGCGCTCCGCAAGCTGTTCGCCGGCGGCGAGTCGGTCCAGAAGGCGTTCGACATCGACTGCAAGCCGCCCCAGGGCTCGATCGAGACCCCGTGCGCGTGGAACAGCGACCAGGACGCCGCCGACGGCAGCCTCGAGGTGCTCGCGAACGAGGGCTACGGCCTCGTGCCGCAGCTGATCTTCCGCAAGGCGAGCGACGGCACGTGGGCGCTGGCCGCCGTCGACGCGGTCGATCAGGGCGAGCCGTGAGGGTCCGCGTCGCGCCCGGCGTCGTCTGGTAGCGTCGCCTTCCGTGCTGCCCGCCTGGCCGTCGTCCGCGATCGAAGACGAGCTGTTCGCGATGCCCCGCCGCGCGTTCGTCGCGCTGGCGGATCTCCGCGTCATCGAGCGGCCGGGCTGGCTCCAGATCGTCACGCCGTCGTTCAAGCGCGGCGGCTTCAACGGGGTCTCGTTCTGCGCGCTCGACGAGGCGGGTGTCGATGCGGCGATCGATGCCGCGATCGCCGAGTACCACGCGCTCGGGATCCAGTTCCGGTGGACCGTCACGCCCGACTGCCGGCCCGCCGATCTCGCCGAGCGCCTCGCGCGGCGCGGCCTGGCCCGCAGCTGGAGCTGCGGCCTGGCCCGCAGCACCGCGAATCTACCCGATGCGCCGTCCGAGGTGCGCGTCGAGGAGGTCGACCACGCGACGATCGACGCGTACACCCGCGTGATGGCCGAGGGCTGGCAGGACGATCCCGCGCCGCTCGCCGTCGCTCACGCCGCGGTGCTCGCCGAGCCAGCGCGCCGCCATCGGCTCTATCTCGCGTACTGCGACGGCGAGCCCGCCGCCGCGGCGAGCTACGTCGCGTTCCCGCGGTCGGCGTACTTGCTCGGCGCCGTGGCGCTGCCGCAATTCCGCCGGCGCGGCCTGTACCGCGCGCTCGTGATCGCGCGCCTGCGCGCCGCCGCCGCGCGCGGGCTCGAGCTCGCGATCTCGCACGCGCGCGAGGAGACCTCGGCACCGGTGCTCGAGCGCATGGGCTTCGAGCGCATCGCGCGATGGCCGGTGTTCTTCGGGTAGGGCGCAGAGCCCTGTGGACATGACGCGCCTGTGACCTGCGAGGCGGTGGCGCCAGGGTGCGCGGAGGTTCGCAGCTCCCAGGACGCTTGGACAACCGTCGGCCCTGGCAGGCCGACGGTTGACCACATGCCCACAGGGCCTGCTGCTACCGGCGGGAAGAATTTTTCTTGGGGGGAGGAGAAGAGGAAGGTCGGGGCAGGCGCGGAGATTGGGCTGAAGGTCCGGGTCTCGGACAGAGTGTCCGAATGGCGGACGTTCTGCCCGCTGCGTCCTCTGGGACCGGATGTGAATATCGGCGAAATCAACGATGCGTCGTCGGGCGGGGATGTCAGAGGGTCGTGGTACGGGTGCAAGACGGATATCGGCGAAATCAACAATTTCTCGACGGAGCGGGTCATGCGGCAGGTGCAGCAGGAGCTGCGACCTTCCTCTTCCCTGAAACCGAAAATCTCCCCTGGTAGCAGCAGGCGCTGTGGGCATGTGGACAACCGTCGGCCTGCCAGGGCCGACGGTTGTCCAAGCGCCTGTCGAGCTGCGAACCACCGCGCACCCTGGCGCCACCTCCTCGCAGGTCACAGGCGCGTCATGTCCACAGCGCGCTCTGCGCCCCGATCCCCCCGATCCACTAATCCGCCGCCGGCTTGCCCAGCGATCTCGCCAAATTCCCCCGCCGCGCGATCGCGACTCGCTCCAGCCCGAGCCAGCTGGCCATCGCCCGCAGCTCTGCCACCAGCGCCTCGGCGACCGCGGCGCGTGGCCGGCCGGGCTCGAGGTGCGCGGCCTGGACGCGCAGCGCGCCCGCGGCGCGATCCGCCTTGAGATCGACGCGCGCCACCAGATCCTCGCCGAGCAGGAACGGCAGCACGTAGTAGCCGTGCACGCGCTTGGGCGCGGGGGTGTAGATCTCGAGCCGCAGCTTCATGCCGAACATCCGCTCGGTGCGGTCGCGCTCCCACACCAGCGAGTCGAACGGCGAGAGCAGCGCGGCGCGCTCGATCGGGCGCGCGGCGGGGGCGTCGCGGTGGAGATACGCGCGGTGAGTCCAGCCCTCGACGCGGACGGGGGCCAGCGTGCCGGCCTCGACGAGCTCGGCGACCGCGGTGCGGGCGGCGGAGAGCGGCAGGCGGTAGTAGTCGCGCAGATCGCGCTCGGTCGCGACGCCGAGGGCGCGGGCGGCGCGCTCGACCAGCGCGCGCTGGGCCTCGGACTCTGCCGGTGTGGGCAGCGCGAGCACCTC
>JBQCJR010000424.1:0-10174 GCA_051952595.1 Kofleriaceae bacterium | reverse complement strand
CTGCACCGGCGGCGCTGATGTATCCGGGCGCGACCGAGGCGATCTCGTGGGGCGGCGTGAAGAGCGTCGGTCTCGACCTGTTCGGGCCCGGCCTGTTCCCGTTCGAGGCGATCTCGATCCTCCGGCTCGTCGCCGTCGTCGGCGCGATCGCGATCGCGCGGCCGCTGCACGAAGACGCGGTGCCCAAAGATCCGAACAACCCGAATGACCCGGCAGTGGAGGGACACTCGGTATGAGTGACGCGCTGTTCAACATCGGCTACGGCCACTTCCTGGTGCTCGCCGCGCTGCTGTTCCTGATCGGAATGGCCGGCGTGCTGATCCGGCGCAATGCGCTGATCATCCTGATGAGCGTCGAGCTGATGCTCAACGCTGCCAACATGACGCTGCTGACGTTCGGCCGGATGTGGGGCGACCTGTCGGCCCACACCTTCGCGCTGATCGTGATCGCGGTCGCCGCCGCCGAGGCCGCGGTGGGGCTCGCGATCGTGGTCGCGGTGTTCCGCGGCCGCCGCAACGTCGACGTCGACCGGCTCACCACGTTGAGGCACTAAGCGATGGACTACTCAGGTCTCAAGTTCGCGGGCCTCCCGCTACTCGCGTGGATCCCGCTGCTGCCGCTGCTCGGCGCACTGATCAACCTCACCCTCGGCCGCCGGATGTCGCGGCAGGCCGTGCACACCGTCGCGATCGCCGCGGTGGCCGCGTCGTGCGCGGTCGCCTCGTACCTGGTGTTCGGCCCGCTGCTCAAGGCGTTCCTGAACAAGCAGCCGGCGGTGATCGACCAGAGCGTGTTCACCTGGATCGAGATCGCGAAGTTCAAGGCCGAGCTCGCGTTCCGCCTCGATACGCTCTCCGGCGTGATGATCATGATCATCACGTTCGTCGGCACGCTGATCCACATCTACTCGACGGGCTACATGGCCCACGAGCCGCGCTACGCCGCCTACTTCGGGTACCTGAACCTGTTCATGGGGGCGATGTTGACCCTCGTGCTCGGTTCGAACCTGCCGGTGATGTTCATCGGGTGGGAAGGCGTTGGCCTGTGCTCGTTCCTCTTGATCGGCTTCTGGTACGAGAACGACACCTACGCGAGCGCCGGCAAGAAGGCGTTCGTGGTCAACCGCATCGGCGACTTCTGCTTCCTCGTCGGCATGTTCCTGCTGTTCTGGGCGACCAAGGATCTGTCGACGACCGTCGACATCGCGGGCAAGTACGCCGGCGCGGATCCGAGCGTCGCGCAGAACCTCGAGCCGCTGCAGGCGCTGCTCCAGCAGATCCAGGCGCGCGGCAGCCTCGACTTCCAGACCCTGTCTCACCCCGGCATGGCGCAGATCTACACCGCACCGTTCTGGGGCGGTGAGCGGCTCGCCGCCGCGGCCGGCATCTTCCTGTTCATCGGCGCGTGCGGCAAGTCCGCCCAGCTGCCGCTCTACGTGTGGCTGCCCGACGCGATGGCCGGTCCGACGCCGGTCTCCGCGCTGATCCACGCCGCGACGATGGTGACCGCCGGCGTCTACATGGTCGTCCGGCTGTCGTTCCTGTACTCGTCGTCGACGACGGCGATGATCGTGGTCGCCACGGTGGGCCTGCTCACCGCGCTGGCCGCGGCGTTCATGGCGTTCGCGCAGACCGACCTGAAGAAGGTCCTCGCGTACTCCACGGTGTCGCAGCTCGGCTTCATGTTCGTCGCGGCTGGCACCGGCAACTGGGTCGCCGCGATCTTCCACCTCGGCACCCACGCGTTCTTCAAGGCGTGCCTGTTCCTCGGCGCCGGCTCGGTCATGCACGGCATGGAGCACGGCGGCTCGAAGACGCCGGGCGACATCATGACGATGGGCGGCCTGCGCAAGCACATGCCGGTCACCCGGCTCACGTTCATGGTCTCGTGCCTGGCGATCGCCGGCATCATCCCGTTCTCCGGCTTCTTCTCGAAGGACGAGATCCTGGCCGGCGCGTGGCTGGTCCACCCGCCGGGCTGGCCGGACTGGTACGGCAAGGTGCTGTGGGTCGGCCTGCTGATCGCGGCGCTCGGCACCGCGTTCTACATGTGGCGGCTCTACTTCCTGGTGTTCTCCGGCGAGGAGCGCAGCGAGGAGGCCAAGCACGCCCACGAGTCGCCGCGCTCGATGACTGGCCCGCTGGTCGTGCTCGCGTTCCTCGCGACGATCGCCGGCTTCATCGGCCTGCCGCACCTGCACGAGATCAAGCTGCCGAGCATCACCCACGGCCTGTCGTCGTGGCTCGAGCCGGTCACCGCGCAGAGCTGGAACGATCCGCAGCAGCCGAGCGTGGCGGGAGCCAAGGACTCGCGGCTCGCCGCGGATCTCGTGAAGACCGCGCCGAACGCGCCGTGCTGCTGCGTCACCCCGGACAAGCCGCTGGGTGACAACGAGCACGGCCACGGCACGGTCGCCGCGTGCGCCAAGGTCAACGGCACCTGCCCGATCACCCCGACCAAGCAGTGCGCGATCTCCGATACCAGCGACGCCTCGACGTTCGGCCTGATGGCGATCGCGCTGGGCATCGGTGGGCTCGGCATCGGCCTGGCGTGGTTGCTGTACGGCGGGCGCAACAAGCGCAGCCCGTCGAAGGCGGTCGACGACATGGTGGCCGGGCCGCTGCACGGCGCCTACGAGGCCTCGAAGAACAAGCTGTGGGTCGACGAGATCTACGACGCGGTGTTCGTGCGCCCGTTCAAGGCGCTCGCCCGCGGGCTGTTCGAGATCGCGGATCGGTTCATCATCGACACCGTCGCGGTCAACGGCCTCGCGTTCGTGGTCGGGCTGTTCGGGCGGCTGTTCCGCTGGCTCCAGAACGGCCAGGTCCAGCGCTACCTCGCCGGCCTGGTGATCGGCGCCGCCGCGGTGTTCCTGGTGACCCAGTGGAGCCGCAAGCCGACGTTCACGTACGAGCTCGAGGGCGACATGGTCAAGCTGCATGCCGAGCCGGGCGGTGGCCTGGTCGGCGCGACCGCGAAGGTCTCGTGGGACCTCGACGGCGACGGTCATCCGGACGTCGTCGACCAGCCCGAGATCACCGTGCGCCGTAGCGAGATCGAGGGCGCGCGGGTCAACCTGCTGATCGAGGACCCGATCTCGCACAAGCGCGAGACGGTGTCCCGCACGATCCGTTTCGAAGGGAGCGAGAAGTAGCCATGCCTGGCGCCTTCCTACTACCGCTGCTGATCGGCCTGCCGCTGCTGGGCGCGATCCTCGTGATGTGCACGCCGAAGTCCGAGTCGACGCTGCACCGCGGGATCGGGCTCGCGGTCACGTCGATCACGTTCCTGGCCTCGCTGATGGTGCTCGCCTACTTCAACGTGAAGGACGGCGGCATGCAGCTGGTGTTCGATGCCGAGTGGATCCCGGGCCTCGGGGCGCGGTTCAAGACCGGCATCGACGGGATCTCGATCTTCCTGGTCCTGCTCACCACGTTCCTGATGCCGCTGACGCTGCTCGGCACGGCCAAGCCGATCGACAAGCACGTGCGCGAGTTCATCGCGGCGATGCTCGTGCTCGAGGCCGGCATGCTCGGCGCGTTCGTCGCGCTCGACGTGTTCCTGTTCTACGTGTTCTGGGAGGTGATGCTGATCCCGATGTACCTGCTCATCGGGATCTGGGGCGGTCAGCGCCGGCTCTACGCGTCGATCAAGTTCGTGATCTACACGATGGTCGGCTCGCTGCTGATGCTGGTCGCGATCTTCTACGTCTACGTCCAGGCCGGCCGCGTGCTCGGCACGTACACCACCGACCTCCAGACGCTGTCGACGGTGGCGCTGCCGTACAACGCGCAGGTGTGGTGCTTCGCGGCGTTCGCGCTCGCGTTCGCCATCAAGGTGCCGCTGTTCCCGCTGCACACCTGGTTGCCCGACGCCCACGTCGAGGCGCCGACCGCCGGCTCGGTGATCCTGGCCGGCGTGCTGCTGAAGTTCGGCATCTACGGGTTCCTGCGCTACGCGATGCCGCTGTTCCCGCACGGCGCCGAGGTGTGGGGCCCCGTGATCGCGGTGCTCGCCGTGGTGGGCATCGTCTACGGCGCGCTGGTCGCGTTCGCCCAGGACGACGTCAAGAAGCTGGTCGCGTACTCGTCGGTCTCGCACCTCGGGTTCTGCGCGCTCGGCATCTTCGCGCTGAACGCGTACGGCATCTCCGGCTCGATCTACGCGATGCTGTCGCACGGCCTCACCACCGGCGGCCTGTTCCTCGGGATCGGCTTCCTCTACGAGCGGCGCCACACCCGCCGGCTCGCCGAGTACGGCGGCATCTGGAAGCAGATGCCGATCTTCGCCGGCCTGTACCTGATCATCGTCATGGGCTCGGCGGGCCTGCCGGCGCTGTCCGGCTTCGTCGGCGAGTTCCTGTCGCTGCTCGGTACGTTCAACTCCGGCCCGGGCTTCGAGGTGCCGGTCGCGTCCAACCCCGAGATCGCGGCGCAGATCGCGCAGCAGGTCACGCAGGCCAACGCGATGAACAACATCACGATGGTGCCGCACCCGATGCTGCTCGGCGGCATCGCCACCACCGGCGTGATCCTCGGCGCGATCTACCTGCTCTACATGTTCCAGAAGGTGTTCTTCGGGAAGCTCGACAAGTCGCGCAACGGCAACCTGCCGGACCTCAACGGCCGCGAGCTCGCGACGTTCCTCCCGCTGGTGGTCGGCATCTTCTTGATGGGGCTGTTCCCGCGGCCGTTCCTCCGCACGATGGAGAAGTCGGTCGACAAGCTGGTGGTCGATTTCAAGGACCGGCTCCAGGAGGAGGACGGCCCGCCGCACCGCTACGGCACGATGCGCAAGGGCGCGGCCCGTAGCGCGGAACTACAGCAGGGCCTCGACGACATCGCCAAGCGGGCGGATGGCGTCATGAAGGCCTTCGACGCTGGCGCAGGAGGTCAGCGATGAACATCAATCCCGCAGACCTCGCGTACCTGATCCCGTACCTCATCCTCGTCGTCGTCGGGCTCGTGCTCGTGCTCGCCGAGGCGTTCTACAAGGGCAAGGACCGCACCGCGCTGGTCGGGCTCGCCGTCGCCGGCAGCATCGCGTGTGCGATCGCCGCGGCGGTGCTGTACCGCCAGATCCCCGGCAACGTCCGGCTGTCGCTGCTCGGCGGCATGCTGATCGCCGACAAGACCGGCTACGTGCTGACCGCGCTGTTCGGCGTGGCCACCGCGTTCACCGCGCTGATGTCGCCCGGTCACCAGCGCGAGAACGACTGGCAGATCGGCGAGTACTACGGCGTGATGCTGCTCTCGGCGTCGGGCATGGTGATGCTCGCGCACGCGTCGAACCTGGTCACGGTGTTCCTCGGCATCGAGACGATGTCGATCGGCGTCTACGTGATGACGGCGATGCGCCGCAAGTCGCGCCGCGGCAACGAGGCCGCGATGAAGTACTTCCTGATCGGCGCGTTCGCGACCGGGTTCCTGATGTACGGCCTCGCGTTGCTCTACGGCGCCGCCGGCACCGCGAACCTGCTCGACATGAAGGAGCGCCTGCTCCACACCGCGAACCCGGGCCTCGTGATCGCCGGCTCGTTCCTGCTGGTGGTCGCGTTCGGGTTCAAGGTCGCCGCGGTGCCGTTTCACATGTGGGCGCCCGATGCGTACGAGGGCGCGCCGACCCCGGTGACCGCGTTCATGGCCGCCGGCGTCAAGGCCGCGGCGATCGCCGCGATGATCCGGCTGTTCGGCATCGCGCTCGGCGGCGACGTGCTGCCGTTCGGCGTGCTCGGCTGGGCCAGCCCGCTGGTCGTGATCGCGGCGCTGACCATCACGATCGGCAACCTCGGCGCGCTGCGGCAGGGCAACGTCAAGCGGATGCTCGCGTACTCGTCGATCTCGCACGCCGGCGTGCTGCTCGTCGGGCTGTGCGCGCTCGGCCTCGGCGCGCAGAGCGCCCACGAGGGCCTCATCTACTACCTGATCGCGTACACGTTCACGACGATGGGCGCGTTCGCGGTGGTCGCGTACATCGGCTCGGGCGGCCGCGAGCGGCTGCTGGTCGATGACTGGGCCGGCCTCGCCAGCCAGCGCCCGGCGGTCGCGCTCGCGATGACGATCTGCCTGCTGTCGCTCGGCGGCATCCCGCCGACCGGTGGCTTGTTCGGCAAGTTCTACGTGTTCAAGGCCGCGATGGAGGTCTACGACGGCCAGCTGCTGTGGCTCGTCGTGATCGGCGTCGTCAACTCGGCGATCAGCATCTACTACTACCTGCGGATCGTGACCGCGATGTACTTCCGCGACGCGACCCAGCCGTTCGCGCCGACCCGCTCGGCCGGCATGGTGTTCGTGATCGCGATCTGCCCGCTGCTCATCCTCGAGATGGGGCTGATGCCGGGCTGGTGGCTGCGGCTCGTCGGGTAGGCGCGGGGCGATGACCGGCTACCGCGAGCTGGCAAGGGCCGCCGGGATCGTCCCGGAGTACACCAGCTGGCGCGGAGAGCCGACCTCGGCGAGCGACGAGTCGCTGCTCGCCGCGCTGTTCGCGCTGGCGCCGGACCTCGGCGCCGCGCCGGAGGCGATCGCGGCGGATCCGGCCGGCACGCTGGTCGCGATCGAGCGCGAGCGCTGGAACGAGGTCGTGCCGCCGGTCGTGATCGGCTGGAACGGCACGCTGGTGGTGCCGTTCCGCGTGCCGGCCGAGTTCGACGACGACTGGGAGGTCGAGATCGCGACCGAGGGCGGGCGGACGATCCACGCGCGCGGTCGGCTGTTCGATCTGCCGGCCGATTCGCACGCGTGGCCGGGCGGGGTGGTGCACTGCGTGCGGCGCGCGACCCTCCACCTCGGCTGGCCCGAGCCCGAGCTCGGCTATCACACCGTGGCGTGGCAGACCGCCGGGGCGCGCGGCGAGGCGCTCGGGATCGCGGCGCCCGAGAAGGCGTGGGGCGCCCCGGGGCTGGGCGCGGCGCGCTGGGGCGTGTTCGCGCCGGTCTACGGCCTCGCCTCGGCCGAGACCGGGGAGGCCGGTGACCTCGGCACGCTGCGCCAGCTGTTCTCCGCGGTCGAGCGGCGCGGCGGCCGCTACGTCGCGACCCTGCCGATCCTCGCGGCGACGCTCGACGAGCCGTGCATGTTCTCGCCGTACTCGCCGGCGAGCCGGCTGTTCTGGAACGAGCTGTACCTCGACCTGCGCAGCCTCGCCTCCGAGGTGGGCGCGCGGGCGCCCGCGGCACCGCTGATCGTCCCCGGCACGCGGATCGACTACCGCCGGCAGTACCACTGGCGGCGCCAGGCGCTCGATCCGATGGCGCGCGCGCTGCTCGCCGATCCGGTGCGCGGCGCCGAGATCGACGCGTGGGCGACCGCGAACGGCGCCTACGACTACGCCGCGTTCCGCGCGCTCGGCGAGGCCACCCGCACCAGCTGGCACGGATGGCCCGCGCGGTGGCGCGATCGCGTGCCTCCGATCGCGACGCGCGCCGACGCGATCGCGCTCGGCGCCGATCCCGCGCGGGTCGACACCCACGTGGTCGCGCAGCACGCGATGCAGCGCCAGCTCGACGCGCTCGGCGCGGGGCCGGTCAGCCTGTACCTCGATCTGCCGGTCGGCGTCAGCTGCGACGCCTACGAGGTGTGGCGCCACCGCGACCTGTTCCTCACCGAGCTCGCCGCGGGCGCACCGCCGGATCCGCTGTTCCTCGGCGGCCAGAACTGGGGGCTGCCGCCGCTCTCGCCGATCGCGTCGCGCCGCGATCGCCATCGCTACTTCATCCGCACGGTGCGCCACCACCTGCAGGTGTCCGGCATGCTGCGCATCGATCACGTGATGGGGCTGTTCCGGCTCTACTGCGTGCCCGCCGGTCTCCCCGCCACCGATGGCGTGTACCTGCGCTATCCGTCCGACGAGCTGCTCGCGATCCTGACCCTCGAGTCGCACCGCGCGCGCTGCTCGCTGGTCGGCGAGGACCTCGGCACCGTGCCGCCCGAGGTGCGCCCCGCGATGGCGCGCCACGGCCTGTTCCGGATCCACGTCGGGCAGTGGTTCGTGCCGAGCATGGTCGGCGACGCTCCCACGCCCTCGCCTCCCGACTCGGTCGCGAGCCTCAACACCCACGACACCGCCACGTTCGCCGGCTGGTGGCGCGGCACCGACATCGACGATCGCCGCGACCTCGGCCTGATCACCGCCGCCCAGGAATCGCAAGAGCGCCTCGATCGCGACGCCCAGCGCGTGGCGCTGCTCGCCCACGCCCGCGCGCGCCTCGCCGACGATCACCTCACCGAGGTCGAGCGCGCGATGGTCGGCGCGACCACGGATCTGGCCGTTGGCCCCGCGGAGGTCGTGCTGGTCTCGCTCGACGATCTCGTGCTCGATCCCGTCCCGCACAACGTGCCGGGCACCACACACGAGCGCCCCAACTGGCAGCGCCCCATCGAGGGCTGGCAGACGTCGCTCGACGAGGATCGCGCCTCGCCGTCCGCGGCGGCGACGGTGATCGCGATCACCGCGGCCCGGCGTAGCTGATCGCGACATCGGTGTCGCGATCAGGCGCTCGACCCGCAACGGACAGCCCCCAACCCAGGGTTTTCTCTCGTGCACGTGGGGCACGTGTGATGCTGACAGAGCGAGCGATGCGCGCCGCACTGCTCCTGACGTTCGCCACCGCCGCTTGTGCGGCGGAGGATTCCGGCCCCGACGTGCCCGACCCGCCCGAGATCTGCGCGACGCACTGTATCGCCGATGGTCCGCCGGCGACGTGGCGCGATTGCTGCGACTCGGTCACCTGCTACCTCGGCGACAACAACGAGTGGGTCGTGCTTCACTGTGATCCGCCGCTCGATCCTTGCGAGGCATGCACTCCAGATCAGCTCTGCGTGCAGGAGTTCAACGGCACGTGTGGACAGAGCACGAGCTGCGTGACGCGGACGACCGACTGCCCATCGAATGCATGCAGCCCGGCCTGCGAACAGGCGTATTGCGGTACGCCGTACCAGTGCGACTATCGACCTGCGTGCGGCACGGAGTCCCCGCTGGCGTTCACGTGTTACGGCCCGTAGCGCTGCTTGCCACTCCGGTGCCCTAGAGGAACACAGATGTCCCACTACCCGGAGTTGCTCCTCCTCGACGCCCAGCTCATCGGCTCCGGCCTCGAGGAGGTGGCCGCGCGGGCGCGTCAGACATGGGAGGCGGCCGGCCTCCCTCCGCTCGTCGCGTGGGGGCTGGACACGCGCCGCCGCCAGCCCTCTCCCGTGCCGCCACCCGATGCCTTCGGACCGGGCGGGCTCGCTTTCGAGCTGGCGGGGGACGCGACGGGCAGCCTCGTCCCCGTGGGCCCGAGCGGCACGCGCTTCAACCTCCGCCTCTCCGTGGACGTGCAGCGAGATCCCGTCCGCCTCGTCCCGGACGCCGTGGCGGCGGCGCGCCGCTGGCTCGAGTCGTCAGGTGTCGGCACCAACATCGCGTCGATGAGCATCCGCCGGGGAGTCGGCGCCAACTGCCTCCCCATTCCTCCCCTGGTCGAGCCCGATGCCATCCTCTTGCTGCTCAGGCGCTCCCGCGTCGAGGAGGCCTACGCCTCCGTCGAGGACTTCCTCGCGGCCTGGGACCGCGTGCACGAACGCGACGGCTTCCTGCTCGCCTCGCGCGGCGAGGCGGCGCTCGACACCGTGAGCTGGCTGGAGGTCGCCACACCTTCCCAGTGGGCGCTCGCCCGCGCCGCCCGCCCCGGCCGAACCACCTACCGCCCCGCAACGCCGCTACCGGAAGAGGAGCCCGTCTATCTCGCCGGCACGGAGACGCTACGTCCCGCCGGCTACGACGAAGCCACCGGCGTCCTCACCTTCGCTGCCTGGACGCCTCCGGGTACGCATCCCCACGGATGGGAGCTCTACAACCTGCTCGCCTTCCAAAACAAAGGCATGGTTCCCGACGGCCGTCCCTTGCGTGAGCTGCGCGTCGTCTTCCCCGACGAGGTCGCGGCCCGCCGGGAATCTACCCCCTCTGGGACATCGGCGTCCGCGTCTACTTCGCGGGCCCCGACGGAGAGCTTCACCCGCTCGCTCGCTGATCTCCGGCTTGTTTGGCTCCGGCGACACGCGAGCGCCATGGCCCGTCTCGTCAACGCGCGCGCGAGGCGGACGGGGTGGGTCCCGAGCGAGTAAGGCCGTCCGCCGGCGCAGTCAGGCCGCCGCCGCCTCTCGCAGGTGTCGAGCGACGGGGCCCACCCCGC
>JBQCJR010000423.1:0-19206 GCA_051952595.1 Kofleriaceae bacterium | reverse complement strand
GCCGCCGGTCGAGGCCATGTTGCGCAGCTGCGCCGAGGCGCCGGCGAGCAGCGCCTGCGCCAGCACCGGATAGCGCGCGCGCACGCGATCATCGGCGGCGGTGTCCGCGTTGAGCGCCTGCGCGCCGATCCGCAGCCCGCCATCCGGCAGGTCCTCGATGTCGCGGAGCGGCAGCCGGCTGATGTCGATCAGGTGGACCGGCTGCTCGATCTCGAGCTTCATGAGATCGAGCAGGTTGGTGCCGCCGCTGATGAACTTGGCCCCCGTTCGCGCGGCGGCCGCGAGCGCGGCGTCGACGCCCGAGGCGCGTTCGTAGCTGAAGGGCTTCACTCGCCATCTCCCTCGGCGGCGTCGCGGATCGCCGCGACGATGTTCGGGTACGCGGCGCAGCGGCAGATGTTGCCGCTCATCCGCTCGGAGATCTCTTCGTGGGTGAGCTCGATGTGGCTCGCCGACACGTCGGTGGTGGCGTGGCTCGGCCAGCCGCGCTTGACCTCGGCGAGCATGCCGATCGCCGAGCAGATCTGCCCGGGCGTGCAGTATCCGCACTGGAACCCATCGCGCTCGAGGAACGCCGCCTGCATCGGGTGCAGCTTGCCGGGGGCGCCGAGGCCCTCGATCGTGACGACGTCGTCGCCGGCGTGCATCACCGCGAGCGTGAGGCAGGCATTGATCCGCCGGCCGCCGACCAGCACGGTGCACGCGCCGCACTGGCCGTGGTCGCAGCCCTTCTTGGTGCCGGTCAGGTGCAGGTGCTCGCGCAGTGCATCGAGCAGGGTCGTCCTCGGATCCAGCTCGAGCGCGTGCGGCTTCCGGTTCACCGTGAACGCGACCTTGACCTTGGCGCCGCCGTCCGCGCGACGGGCTTCTTCGCCGGTGGTCCTGGCGGATCTCCGCTCGGCGCCTGGTTTGGGCTGGGCCATGGGACTTGCCTTTGCAACGCTCGAACCGCGGTGCGGCGCACCGATCCGCCGGGCATCGCGGAGCGAACCGGCACGAGTGTCGCGCTCGGTCGCGCACGCTGCCCCCGGGCGCGCGCTCGCATCCGCGATCGAGAGAGTGCCGGCGCGGCAGCCCGGGGATGGAGGGGTGGGGGCAGGCCGCCGCGCCGGCGAATCGTGCGTCAGGGCCTGGCGATCAGCGTGGTCGCCCCCTGCACGTCGAGGAACGGCTCGAGCCGCTTGAACGTCTTGTAGCCGAAGCCCTTCACCCGCCGCAGATCGGCGATCCGCTTGAAGCCGCCGTTCTTCTTGCGCCAGGTCACGATGCGCTCGGCCTTCGAAGGTCCGACGCTCGGGAGCAACATCAGCTGCTCCTCGGTCGCGGTGTTGAGGTTGAGCTTGCCGGCGACCTGCTTCTTCGACGGCCGGTCCGCGCCGCGGCTGGGCGTGGTCGTGGACGGCGTGGTGATCGGTGCGGCGTGCGCCGGACGGATCGTCGCCCAGGTGCCATCCATGGCGACGACGAGCGCGGCGAGCGCGGCGAGTGGAGCGAGGCGGTGGACGAGCCTCGAGCGCGAGATCGATGACATCACGGGGATCTCCTGCGTGGGGGTTGGGTTGGCTAGCCAGGGCTCGACGGCCTAGAACGAGAGCGGCTCGCCGGCGCCGGACGGCGCGGGCGCTCGGGCCGCCGGATGCGCCGCGCGATAGGCCTCGCGGCGGCGCAGATCCTCGTCGTCGAGCGGGCGGAGCTGGAACTTCCACACCACCGGCATGGCGTCGAGGTTGAAGTTGATCGAGTCGTCCTTGTTCTCCCAGCCGGTCCCGACGCGCATCCAGAAGGTGGTGCCGTCCTGGCGGGTGATCGGAGACAGGATCTTGTACGTGCGCTTGGTCGCGGTCATGTGAGCTCTCCTTGTCTGGACGCCGTTGGCGTCGCCTGCCCGGGACGAGAGCAACCGCGATGCCGAGGGTAACCGTGTGAATTCACGTGGAGGGGCGTCCGGTTTGTCCGGTGCTCGGACGCTCCGTCCGCCGGCCGGACACGAACCGGACAACGCCGCGCCGCGCGGCTCAGCGGCCGAGCGCGATGTCGATCCGCGCGGGCCGCGCGCCCTCGACCTTGACGGTCCGCCGCACGACCTTCGGCGGTCCATAGGTCAGCGCGCCGCGCGCGATCATCGGCAGCGGCGGCACCCAGATCGTGACGTCGTAGGTCCCGGTGCCGAGCTCGTCGATCCGGAACCGGCCGCGGTCGTCGGTGAACGCGTAGTACGGGGTATCGATCGCGAGCACCCACGCGGCGGCGAGCGAGCCGTCCTCGGCGTCGACGCGGGTGAGCCCGGGCTCGACCTGGAGCGCGACGTGGCCGCCCTGGTCGAGCTCGTACGGCCGCGGCGCGCCGCTCGGCGGCGTGACCCGCAGCTGGGTCGCGGCGGCGTCGCTGTGGATCGCGAGCGGCGCGGGTAGCGGGGTCACGATCTGCACGCTCGGCCACAGCGCGCACCCGCGCTTGACGATCAGCCCACCCACGCTGGCGGGCCGGCCGTCGTAGGGCAGGGTGCGGCCGATCTGGACCCGCTCGATGTAGACGAGCACGTCGCCGACCGCGCGGTTCGCGGCGATCCGCAGCGGCGCGCGATCCCCACACGCGCTCGGGACCTTCGACGGCAGCGCGCCTCGCCACGTCACGCTGCCCTCGATCGCGCCGGACAGCCCGGCGATCTGGTTGTACTTCGGCTTGCGATCCGCCGCCGGGGTCGGCCACGGCGGCACGACGTACCCCGCGTACCCGGCGCCGCCGTACGCCGCTCCGCCGAGCGCGCCCTCGAGCTCGCTGTCGTGGTGCTTCTGGCGCTGCGATGCCGCGTATAGATCCTCGTCGCCGTCCCCGCTGGTGAGGAACCGGTGCGAGGCCTGCGCGAGCAACCCGTGGCCGTCGTCCTGCCCCGAGCCCGCGGGGTACAGCTTCGTTCGCGAGCCGGTGCAGCCGATCGCTGCCCCGAGCAGGCCCGCGAGGACGAGGCGCATCGCCCCAGCTTGTCGCGCGACGACGGCTCCACCAAGGGAGCGCACGGTGCGCGCCCACGCTCGATCGACTCGCGCTCAGGGGCGAGTGCCGAAGTACCCGTCGAGCTGCTGCGCCGCGACCGCCATGATCGCCCGCATGTCGGCGATCCCGATCGAGGTCGAGTACGACACCCGTGCGCCGGTGCGCGCGAACGACAGGTTCGCGACCACGCGCGCGGCGGGCTTGCCGAGCGCCGCCTGGAGCACCCGGCTATCGGAGATTCGCTGCTTGGCGGCCTCCGCCGCGGCGATGAACTCGGTCGCCGCGGCGTCGCTCGCGAACCGCATGTTGCCGCGCACCAGCCAGCCCTGCTTGACCAGCTCGGCGGCGGCGGAGATCCGGTCCGGGGTCGGGAAGCTCGACACGCCGAGCCCGAAGTCGCTGTCGCCGAGATCGATCCGCTTGCCGGCGAGCGCGACGGTGAGCACGAGCGCCGGCCCGCGCGGGTCGCCGGACTCCGCCTCGATCTTGCGGATCCCGGCGAGCCACGGCGGCAGCTTGCCGGTGGCCTCGATCGCGTCGAGCTGCCCGGGCACGGCGGTCAGCGCGCCGAGATCGGGCGGCTGCGCGAGCAGGAACCAGCCCTTGAACGGCGACAGGAACACGCGGTGATCGCCGGGGAACATCGGCCCGGTGCGCTTGCCGAGCAGCCCGGCGCGCGTGGTCGACCACGCGACCGGTGAGGTCGCGCCGAGGAAGTCGCGCAGCGCGGGGCGGCCGAGCCGGGTGTGGCCGACCAGCGTGGTCGCCGCGGCGTTCTGCGGCTGCGGCGTCGAGATCACGAGGGTGTCGAGCTTGTCGCCGATCCGCGCGTCGCGCGGGCCGAACAGATGGCGGTAGTCCGGCATCGGACGCATCAGGCGCTCGGCCTGCGCCGCCCACTCGGTGCCGCGCAGGCGATCGAACCGGATCAGGGCGGTGACGGTGTGGCCGGTCGGGAAGTACGCGAGCAGGTTCGCCGCGGTCCCGGCGGTGGTCGGCGCGCCATCGACGGCGGGCTCGTTGGTCAGCCCGGGGACGCCGCTGCCGGAGCCCGCCTCGAGCGCGAGCGCACCCGCGGCGCTCCCGCTGCCCTCGCCGGCGCCGGAACCGGACCCGCTCGACGCCTCGCCGCCCGCGCTGCCGCTCGCTGGTGCCGCGCCGCTGCCCGCGCCCGCCGGCGCCGGATCGATCGCGGCGAGCTGCGCGGCATCGTCGGGCACACCCGCGTCGCCGGGCGCCGGATCGCTGGCCAGCAGCGGCGCCGCGCCATCAGCGCCCTCGGTGCCTGCGTCGTGGATCCCCGCGTCGATCCCGGCATCGATCCCCGCGTCGATCCCCGCGTCCGGCCGCCGCCGCGGCCGCGCATCGATCGGTGCATCGATCGGCGCGTCGATCGGCGCATCGATCCCCGCATCCGCCACGGCCGCATCCGGCGGCGCCAGCGACTCTCCGATCGGCTCGTCCTGGCCCGTCGCGGCCGCCGCCTGCGCCTGCGATTCCTCCTCGCGCGCCCGCGACTCCTCGGGAGGTCTCGCGACCTCCGCCGGCAGCGCCTCCACCGGCGGCGGAGGCGGCGCGATCTCGATGTCCACCAGGTCGACCCGCCGCGGCGCGGCTCCGTCGAACACCCACCAGCCGACGCCGCCCACTACCACGTGCAGCAGCATCGACAACACGATCGCGCGCCGGAGCGACACGCTTTGAATCACGTGGGTTTGCACGATTCTCGACGGGCGACCTCCCTCGCAGTAGCATCGTCACATGGCCGAGTCCAGCGAGCGAGAGCTCACGCCCGACGAGGCCTCGTACATCGCCGCCGCCCGCGCCAAGGCGTTCGTCCTGTACGAGGGCGTTCGCACGCCGCACCGCAGCTGCGGGATCGCGCTCGCCGAGACGTTTGGCCTGCCGACCCGGTCGTACCAGGCGCTGCGACGCGGCGGGATCACGGGCAAGGGCGCGTGTGGTGCGATCCGCGCCGGCGAGCAGGTGCTCGGCGAGCTGCTGGGCGATCCGGATCCGACCGGGATGGTGACCCCGCCGCTGCGCGCCGCGGTGGTCTGGTACCAGGACGCGTGGCAGCGCCGGCTCGTTCCCGACGCGCCCGACATCGTGTGTGATCACCTCGTGCGTCCGCACGGCGAGTTCACCGGCCCGGCGCGCCGGGCGTTCTGTACGAACCTCGCGGCCGACGTTGCGGCGCTCACCGCCGAGGCGCTATGTCGATTCGCTGCGACCCGGCCCGCGATCGCGCCGGTCGACGAGGGAGGCCCAGGAGACCGATGAAGCTGACCAAGGAGCAGGTTGCCGCGGTGGTCACCGAGGCGTCGCAGAAGATGTCCGATCCGAACTACTCGGCGGTGATGGTCGGTGGCTTCGTCCAGCGCCAGACCCCGGTGGCCCAGTTCATCAGCGCACACGAGCGAGAGCTCGGCGGCGCCGAGTCGATCGTCAACGTGATCTTCCACTGTGCGCTGGTCGCGCAGTGCTTCGAGCGGAACGGCGGCAAGGTGCGCACGCTTTCCTACCAGGATCTGGACGAGGCCTCGCGCGGCGAGCCGCTGGTCCGGTTGGAGAAGGCGCAGCTCCCGCTCCACGAGTTCATCAAGGCGAACATCGAGAACGAGGAAGCGCAGAAGCTGGTCGCGATGATCGCGCTCGCGATCGACGGCATGTCGTGACCCGGATCTGAAGCGGCTTAGTGCCCGCTCGCCAACCGCGTTTGTGTTAAGCCACGGCCATGGCCAATCCGACCGCGACGTTCGAGACCTCGCTCGGCACGTTCACCGCCGAGATCTATCAGGACAAGATGCCGATCACCGCCGGCAACTTCATCAAGCTGGCGCAGAGCGGCTTCTACAACGGGCTGCACTTCCATCGCGTGATCAAGGACTTCATGATCCAGTTCGGGTGCGAGTTCTCGAAGGATCCGAACAGCCCGCGCTGTGGCACCGGCAACTCGCCGCTCGGTCGGATCCAGGACGAGCACCCGCCGGCGCACAAGCTGTCGAACGAGCCGGGCACGCTGTCGATGGCGAACACCGGCCAGCCGAACTCGGGCGGCGGGCAGTTCTTCATCAACACCGTCCACAACGCGTACCTCGACTGGTTCACCCCGGGCCCGTCGAAGCACCCGGTGTTCGGCAAGGTGACGGCCGGCATGGACGTGGTGAACAAGATCGGCACGAGCCAGACCGGCCCCGGCGATCGCCCGCGCACGCCGATCAAGATGATCAGCGTCACCGTCCAGGAGTAGCGAACCTGCGGCGCACCGCCGCAGTCCAAGCCCGGATGAGTTTGGTCGAGGAGGGATCGGCCGCGTGATACGTGCAGCGGCGGCAGCGATCGCGGTCTGCTGGATGGGGGTGGCCGAGGCCGCGCCGCATCGGTCGGTTCGCGGCGTGGTCGTCGAGCGAGGCTCGCCGACGCCGATCTCCGGCGCGTCGGTGCTCGCGGATCGCGGGGCGATCGCGGTCACCGACGTCGATGGCTACTTCGCGATCGAGGTCGAGCGGTCGGACCGCGTGCTGACCGTGGTCGCCTCCGGCTACATCACCCGCCAGATCCGGATCGGAGCCGGCGAGGACGTGCTGCGGATCGAGCTCCAGCGATCCTCCAGCTCGGAGGTGATCGAGGTGGTCGATCGGGCTCCCGAGCAGACCAAGCCGCTGTCCTACCAGCTCACCGCCGACGAGATCCGCGCGATCCCGGGCGCCGGCAACGACATCCTGCGCGCCGCCCAGGCGCTGCCCGGCGTGGCGCGGATCCCTTTCTCGTTCGGCGGCCTGGTGCTGCGTGGCACCTCGCCGCGCGACACCGCGGTCTACCTCGATGGGATCGAGGTCCCGCTGTCGTTCCACTTCGGCGGCGTGACCTCGTTCTACCCGAGCGGCATGCTCTCGGATCTGACGCTGACCGCCGGCGGCTTCGACGCCTCGCACGGCCGCGCGCAGGGCGGCCTCGTCACCCTGACCACCCGCGAGCCGCGCACGGATCGGTTCCGGTTCGGCGGCTCGTTCGGCCTGTTCGACTCGTCGGTCCAGGCCGAGGGGCCGCTGTGGGGCGGCGGCGGCTTTCTGGTCGGCCTGCGCCGCTCGTACTTCGATACCATCGCCGGCCCGTTCGTCGACAGCGAGATCCCGCTGCCCAGCTACTGGGACTTCCAGATCCGCACGACGTACGGCGATCCGCGGCGGTGGGGCCGGATCACGCCGATGGTGTTCTCGTCGATCGACCGGGTCGCCAGCGATCAGGTGTCGCTGACCTCGATGTTCCTGCGGGTCGCGGCGCCGTACTTCAAGCAGTGGGGCCCACTCGCGCTGCGGATCGTGCCGTGGGTCGGCACCAACCAGCTCACGTTCATCGAGAAGGACGATCCGCTGTCGTCCGATGACCGAGAGCAATCGTTCGCGCGCCCGGTGTACCCCGGCGGGCTGCGCAGCGAGCTGCTGCGCGACTTCGGGTGGGGCCACCTGCGCGGCGGGCTCGAGCTGCAGAGCGGATATCTCGCGCAGAGCCAGGTCGGGGTGTCCGGCGAGAACGTCGTGCCGATGACCAGCAACGGCCACACGACGATCGCGTGGAGCGATCTCGCGGGCTGGATCGAGGCGCGGTGGAAGATCGACGGCGATCGGTTCGCGATCAAGCCCGGCCTGCGCGTCGAGGCGTACGGGTTGACCGGCGAGCTGGTGATCGATCCGCGGCTCAACCTGCACCAGCGGCTCGCCGAGGGCCTGACGCTGCGCCAGGCGATCGGCCGCTACCACCAGCCGCCGACCCCGGGCGACGTCGATCCGCGCGACGGCAACCCCGAGCTCGACGCCTCGTACATCGACCAGGTCTCGCTCGGCGTCGATGCCGAGCTACCCGGCGATCTGCTGTCGTCGGTCACCGGATTCTTCGGCTACGGCGAGCAGCTCGGCGTCCGGGTGCGCCGGCCGGGCGTGGGCTCGCCGCTGCCCGAGCCGGACCTCGGCGGGCTGGGGCCGACGTTCGAGCTGCTGCTCGAGAAGCAGCTCGGGTTCGCGGTGTACCGCGAGAATCGCGGACGCGCGCGCAGCTACGGCGTCGAGGTCGCGCTCAAGCGCCGGGTGGGGCGGTGGTTCTCGATGCTCTCGTACACGCTGCAGAAGGCCGAGCGCACCGACGACCCGCGGCGCGGCGGCGGCTGGCGGCCGTTCGAGCTCGATCAGCGCCACAACCTGCAGCTCGCGACCTCGGTGCAGCTCGGGATGTGGCGGTTCGGCGCGCGGATCCAGGTGGTCTCGGGCAACCCGTACAGCCCGACCCGCTACGAGGTCGTCGATGGGCTGCCGCTCGAGGTCACCGAGCCATGGGGAGGCACCCTACCTCCGTTCTTCTCGCTCGATCTGCGCGCGGATCGCCGCTGGCACCGCTCGTGGGGCGACGTGGTGCTCTACGTGGACATCCAGAACGCCACCAACCGGCGCAACGTCGAGGGGCGGCAGTTCGTCTATGGCGAGCCGTTGCCGATGGACGTCGATACGGTGGGCCTGCCGGTCATTCCGTTCATCGGGGTCGAGTTCCAGCCGGTCAACTAGGGATCACGCCTGGCCGATCCGGCCCGCCTCGCGCAGCTCCTCGAGCTGACTCCGCAGCTGCATCTCTTCGAGATAGTCGCGCATCCCCGGGCGCGACTCGACGTACGCCGTCCACGCACCACGCATGAAGGCGTCCACGTCGAGCCCGTGCTCGACGCACAGGTTCGCGGCCTGCGCGAGCAGATCGCCGACCTCGGTGGTCCACGGCTTCGAGGGGTCGTTGGTGTTTCGCATGACTGACTCCTTCCTCCCACCAGAAGCATCGCGCGCGCCGGTCGCAACCCCCGATCGGACAGGTCGGCTAGATCGGAGAGGTCTCGCTCGACGCCGCGGCCTCGACGAGCAACAAGCAGCGCAGCAGCTCGGCGACGCCCCACGCCTGCGCGACGCAGCCGCCGGGCTGGTAGGGCGGCTCCGCATCGAACACCTCGCCGACGAACCCGATGCAGGATTCTCCGAGGTGCGCGAGCAATCCGTCGAGCGCGCGGCGAGCGCCGTCCTGATCGCCCGGCCGCGCGCGCAGCACCGCGTCGACGTACGGGCCGATCAGCCAGCTCCACACCGTGCCCTGGTGGTACGCCGCGTCGCGGGTCCGTAGATCGCCGCGGTAGGCGGACTTGAACTCGGGGTGGAGCGGCGAGAGCGAGCGTAGGCCCTCGGGCGTCAGCAGCTCGCGCTCGACCACGGCGAGCACGGCCGGCCAGCGCTCGGGCGAGAGCACCGCGTGGGGCAGCGAGATCGCGACCAGCTGGTTCGGGCGGCACGCCGGGTCGTCGCCGTGCTCGCCGTCGATCACGTCGAACAGGTAGCCGGTGGCCTCGTTCCAGAACCGCGCGTTGAACGATCGCTCGGCCTGGTCCGCGGCCTGCCGCATCCGCACCGCGCCGATCGGATCCTCGGCGGCGAGCCACCCCTCCATCAGGCGGAGCGCGTTGTACCAGAGCGCGTTGATCTCCACCGCCTTGCCGCGGCGCGGGGTCACCACCCAGTCGCCGAGCTTGGCGTCCATCCAGGTCAGCTGGTAGCCGGGTGCGCCCTGGCGGAGCAGCCCGTCGGCCGGATCGACGCCGATCCCGAACCGCGTGCCTCGCAGGTGCGCCTCGACGATCTGGCGCAGCGTCGGCAGCAGCAGGCCGAGCGTGTGCTCGTCGTCGCTCGCCCGCAGGTAGCGATCGATCGCGTGGAAGAACCACAGCGACGCGTCGGCGGTGTTGTACACGCCCTCGCTGGTGCCCTCGGGGAACAGGTTGGGCACCAGGCCATCGCGGACGTGGTGCGCGAACATGCGCAGGATCGAGCCGGCCTCGGCGGTGCGCCCGGTGCACAGGGTCAGCCCCTCGAGCGCGATCATCGTGTCGCGGCCCCAGTCGGTGAACCAGTGGTAGCCGGCGATCGTCGACCACGCCTCGTCGCCGGCGATCCGCGCGCGAATATCGTCCTCGTGGCGGCCGGCCGGGCGGACCACGAACGCATCGGCGGCGAGCACCAGCTCGGCCGCCGGTCCGACGCGCGCCTCGGCGGGCGCGGTCTCGAGCAACCGGCGGCGGCGATCGATCTCCGCGGCGCGCGCGTCGGCCGAGGTCAGGGTTTCCAGTGTCTCCCAGGGCTCGGTCGAAGCCATGAACGCGAGCTGTCCGGCGGGCGCCAGCTCGGCGCGGAACCGCCCGGGGCTGTACAGCTGGCCGCGCGATTCGTAGCCGCGGCTCGCCTCGATCACGTACGCGACGTCGGGGACGGCCATCGGCTCGATCACGAACGTCGAGCGCGGGTCATCGAGGTGCAGCCGCAGCCCGGGCAGCGGCGCCGGCGCGATCAGCTCGATCCGCGCGCCGTAGGCGTGCAGCGGGTAGGCCTCGGGGATCGCGGTCGAGACCGGCTCGTCGTGGCCGCGGAACTGCACCGCGGGGCGCAGCTCGAGCCGCACCGGGCCGCCCTCGATCAGCTGGTAGTGGACGATCGTGGTGTTGAGCCCGTACGACAGCACGAGGCGGCGCTCGAGGGTGATCCCGAGGCCGCGGTAGCACCACACCGGCAGGCCGAGCTCGAGCCGGAAGTCGACGAGCTCGAGCCGGTGATCCGGCGCGAACGGGCCGGGGACCCAGCCGAGGCCGGCGCGCGTGCCGTCGGGCAGCCGGATCTGCTCGGCGAGCGCGTTGAGCATCACCACCCGGCCGGACGGGTTCGGCAGCGCGGCGATCAGCAGGCCGTGGTAGCGCCGGGTCGGCGCGCCGCCGATCGTGCCCGACGCATAGCCGCCGAGGCCGTTGCAGACCAGCCACTCGCGGCGGTGCAGGAGATCGTGGTGGTCGGGACTCGGCAGGCTGACGTGGCGGATCGGATCGACGTGCGCGTTCATGGGGCAGGCTCGGGGGCAGGCTCGGGGGCGGCGTGGAGGGACGCATCGGGATCGGGGGCGAGCGCGACCGCGGCGCGTCCAGGGATCGCGATCCGCGCGCGGTCGAACACCCGCGGCGTGCCGTGGCCGCCGTACAGCGGGTGCTCGCTCGACCACAGGGTCGCCCACCCGGTACCGGCGGGCGGCGCGATCAGCGGCTCGGCGAGCGCGCGGCGCTCGAGGGTCCGGCCGAGGTTGATGATCAGCAGCCGATCGCCGGCCGGATCGTCCTGGAAGTAGCGGATCACGAACGCGCGCTCGGCGATCACCGCCGCGTCGAGCGCGCCCGGCCGCGCGTCGGTGAACGCCGGGTCGTCGCGGCGCAGCCGGAGCAGGTCGCGGTACAGCCGGGCCACCGGATGATCGAGCGTGCGCGCCGCGGGATCGAGCACGCAGGCGAGGAACGTCGCCTCGTCGCCCGGATCGGCGAGCACCGCGAGCGCCGCCTGCGCCTCCGGCGTGCCGAGGTGTGCGAACTGCGCGAGGAAGCCCATGCGCCCGCTGCGCACCGCCTCGCGCAGCGGATCGTCGTGGTCGACGAAGAACTGCCACGGCCGCATCGAGGCGTGCTCCTGGCCCTGGAAGATCAGCGGCAGGGCGGGCGTGAGCAGGGTGAGCGCGGTGAGCGCGCGCAGCGAGGCCGGATCGGTGCGCTGGACGAGCCGCTCGCCGAACCCGAGGTTCGCGACCTGGTCGTGGTTCTCGAGGAACACCACGAAGCGATCGCGCGCGAGCCCGCGGGTGGAGCTGCCGCGCGGATCGCGGTGCCACGGGTAGAGCTGGCCCTGGTACAGGAAGCCGTGGCGGACCGCGGCCACCAGCTCCTCGGGCGTGCCCTCGTACTCGGCGAGGTAGCCGTTCGCGACGCCGGTGAGCGCGACGTGCGCGGCGTGGTGGTAGTCGTCGTTCCACAGCGCGTCGAGCTCGAACGGCGGGGCGAGCAGCTCGACCCGCTGGGGCTCGTTCTCGCCGACCAGGAACACGTGGCGGCCGCGCCCGGCGGCGCGGGCCCGGCGGGCGATCTCGGCGAGCACGTGCTCGCCGCCTTGCGCGGGCGAGTCGTCGACGATCGCCTGCGTCGCGTCGAGCCGCAGCCCATCGAAGTGGTACTCGTCGATCCAGTAGCCGGCGTTGGCGACGAACAGCTCGCGCACCGCCGCGCTGTGCGGCCCGTCGAACCAGATCCCGTCGCCCCACTCGGTGTGCCGCGCGCTGCGGTAGTACGGCGACCACGCGAACAGCGGGTTCCCGGCCGGGCCGAAGTGGTTGTAGACCACGTCGAGGATCACGGCGAGGCCGAGGGCGTGCGCGCGCTCGACGAACCGGCGGAGATCGTCGGGCGCACCGTAGCGGTGGCTCGGCGCGAACAGGTGGACGCCGTCGTAGCCCCAGTTGTGGGCGCCTGCGAACTCGGCGATCGGCATCATCTCGATCGTCGTGATCCCGAGCTCGGCGAGGTACGGCAGCGATGCGATGGCGGCCGCCCAGGTGCCCTCGGGGGTGAACGTGCCGACGTGCAGCTCGTAGATCACGTGGCGGTGCCGCGGGATGCCGCGCCAGCTCGCCTCGTGTGCGGCCCAGGCGAACGCCGCGGGATCGATCACCTGCGACGGACCGAACGCGCCCGCGGGCTGGAACCGCGACGCCGGATCGGCGTGGAGCTGCGGATCTCCGCCGAGCCGGAACCGGTAGCGCGCGCCGGCCGCGACGCCTTCGACGAGGCCGGCGTGATAGCCACCGTCCTGGCGCGCGAGCACCACCTCGCGGCGCGCCGGTTCCTCGACGACAAACGCGACCTCGGCGTGCGTGGGTGCCCAGACCCGGACCTGGACGCCGCGGCCTGCGGGATCGAGCTCGGTGCCGATCGGAAGTCTGGGCGGCACCCGTGGATCTCGTGCACTCGATGTGCCACCGAGGTCCGCGAACCACTCGGCGGTCGGATCACGATCGCCGTCGATCCGGCGCCGTCGATCCGGCGCCGCGATCGGTCGCTCGGTCGATGGCGCTGGGCGGATCTCGTGCGCTGGCGCACGGCGTGGCGCCGCTGGCGCCAGATGCGAAGAGCGCCGGTGGTAGCGTGCCGCCCGATGAGGTCTGGGTCGTTCGTTGTCGCTGTGCTCCTCGTCCATGCCGCGTGTGGAGGGACGTCGAAGCCCGCACAGACGGCTCCGCAGCCCGCGGAGCCGAAGACCGTCGAGCCTCCGCCGGCCGAGCCCACCGAGCCAGCCACGGCCGCGGCCTCGGCCACGGCCGCGGAGCCGGCCGAGCCGGCCGAGCTCGCGGAGCCGGCCGAGCGCGGCGAGCCCGCGGATCCGAATGGTCCTATCGAGCATCTGGCTCCTAACCTGGGAGCCAACGTGAAGCTGGTGTCGAAAGGCAAGGGCACGCTCGCGCCGCTTCGCTACTCGGCCACCCTCGGCAGCAAGCAGCAGGTCGAGGTCGCGATGAATCTCGCGGTGCAGATGAGGGTCGGCGGGCAGCTGCAGAAGCAGGTGGTCCCGACGCACGTGTTGATCGGCGAGGTCGAGACCAAGGGGGTCGAGGAGAACAGGGCGGAGTACGTGTTCACCGTCGCGGGGCTCGACTGGCGCGACCTTCCGGGCTCGCTACCGGCGGCGGACTTCAAGGCGCTCGGCGCGCCGACGGGGCTCGTGATCAGCGGCGCCGTGGGGCCGTTTGGTCTCGTCGGCAACACCACGCTGCGGAGCGAGAGGTCGACTCCGACCGCCGAGAGCGCGCTCAAGCTCGTTCGCGGGAACCTGCCGAGCTGGCCGGTGCTGCCCAACGAGCCGGTCGGCGTCGGCGCCAAGTGGAAGACGACCACCACGTGGTGGGTCGACGGGGCCGGCGGGGTCACCCAGGTCACCGACTACGACGTGGTCTCCAGGAGCGGCGCGACCTGGACGATCAAGGGCAAGACCAAGATCTCCGGCGCGCTCACCGGCACCGGGACCACCGAGGCGACGATCACCGACGGCGCGTTGTACCCGAGCTTCAAGACCACGACCGAGACGCGGTCCCCGTCGAAGGTGGACGGCCCGGTCCAGTTCAAGTCCGGCTGGACCGTCACCGCGAAGTGATCTCAGCGCGCCGCGCACCCGGCCCGGGAGCGTGCCGCGGTGCGCCCCGTGCGCGAGCGCTCGGAGGGCCTGGCGCCGGGAACGAACAGATCCGGTGTGCTAGCGTCCGGGCCATGAGATTCGGCTCGCTCGTTTTTGCTGCTCTCCTCCTCCAGGCTGCGTGCGGAGGAAAGTCCAAGCCCACGCAAACTGCTCCGCTGCCCGAGGAAACGAAGGCCGCCGAGACGACCTCGGAGAAGCCGGCCGAGCCTGCCGAGCCGGCCGAGCCGCCGGCGCCGACCGGGCCGGTCGAGCTCTCGGTGCCGGCGCCGGACACCAAGGTGAAGCTGGTGTCCAAGGGCAAGGGCAAGCTCGCGCCGCTGCGCTACTCGGGGAAGGCCGGAGGCAAGCAGCAGGTCGAGCTCGCGATGGACTTCTCGGCGAAGCAGTCGGTCGGCGCGCAGTCGCAGGAGCAGGTGATCCCGACGATCGTGCTCGCGGGCGAGGCCGAGACCAAGGCCGTCGAGGCCGACGGCAAGGCCGAGTACGCGTTCACCGTCACCGGGATCGACGCGCGCGACGTGCCGGGTTCGTCGCTGCCTGCCGCCGAGTTCAAGTCCAAGGCGCTTGGCTCGCTGACCGGGCTGGTGATCGGCGGCACGCTGGCGCCGAACGGGATCGGCGGCGAGACCAAGCTGCGGATCGAGAAGCCGGATCCGATGTCCGCGAGCGCGCTCGAGCTGGTCCACGCGACGCTGCCGAGCTGGCCGGTGCTGCCGGATCAGCCGGTCGGCGTGGGCGCGAAGTGGCAGGCGACGACCGCCACCACGCTCGCTGACAAGGTCGTGGTGACCCAGGTGACCGACTACGAGCTGGTCTCGAAGAAGGGCGCGACCTGGACGATCAAGGGCAAGACCAAGATCTCCGGTGCCGACCAGGATATCTCGGGCGGCAAGATCACCGGGATCTCCGGCACCGGGACCACCGAGGTCACGGTCACCGACGGCGCGCTGCTCCCCAGCTACAAGAGCACGTCGGAGACCCAGTTCACCGCGTCGGAGAAGGACGCGTCGATGCAGTTCGTGATCAAGTCCGGCGGCGCGCTCACCGCGAAGTGATCACAGCTCGCCGCGCAGCCGGGCGATCCGGGTGCGCATCGCGGCGCGCGCCTCGGCCGGCCCCTCGATCCAGGCGTGCCGGCCGAGCCCGAGCACCCACGAGGTGACCCACTCGAAGCCGTCGCAGTCGACGAGCAGCTCGGCCGAGCCGTCGTCCTGCATCGTGACCTCGCCGACCGGCCAGTTCACGCCGATCCGGGTCACCGCGAGCGGCGCGAGGTGCACCTTGACGGTCACCGAGTCCGCGGACGGCACGTAGAGCCGCTCGCGGCGGTACGCCTCGAGATCGAAGCCCTCGGGGGTCTCGAAGTGATCTCCGGTGGTGCGCAGCGCGGCGATCCGGTCGATGCGGAATGTGCGCACGTCGCCGCGCTTGTGGCAGTGGCCCACCACGTACCACTCGCCGGCGTGGTGGACGATCCCGTACGGATCGACCGGGCGGCGCTCGGCGGTGCCGCGCGAGATCGCGGCGTAGTCGATCTCGATCCGCTCGCGGCGGCGGGCCGCGGTGACCAGCGCGCGCAGGTGGCCGGCGACCGCGGCGTCGGCGGGCGACGAGATCGAGGCGACGACCGTGCTGGTCGCGAGGTTCTCGGCCTCGCCGGCATCGCGGCCGAGCGCGGCCAGCAGCTTGTTCTCCGCCGACTGCATCGCCGCGTCGAACGGCGCGATCCCACTCTCGCGCAGCGAGCGCAGCCCGAGCAGCAGCGAGCAGCCCTCGGCGGGGGTGAGCCGCAGCGGGCGGGTCAGCCGGTGCGCCAGCTCGACGAACACCCGGCCCTCGTCGACGGAGACCAGCAGGTACTCGCCCGGATCCCCGTCGGGCGGGCCGACCTGCGAGAGCAGCTCGAGATCCGCGATCAGCTCGTCGCGCTCGGCGCCGAGGATCTTCGCGAGCTGATCGACCGGCACGCCCTCGGGGTGCTTGGCCACGTACGGCACGATGTAGAGCAGCCGCCGGAGCTTCTGCGCGACGTCACGCATCGCGGCCCTCCGGCTCGATCGCGGGCTCCGGGCCCGCCTCGTAGTGCGAGGCGATCGCCGCGAGCTCGTCGTGGATGCGCGCGCTGAGTCGCTCGCCGCGCACCACGCGGATCGCGCCCTTGGCCGAGAGCACGCGGGTCGCCGCGAAGTCGAGGTTCGAGCAATCGAAGGTGACCAGGGTGTGATCGCCCTCGACGCGCTTGACCGCCGATGGCCCGAAGTCCTCGTTCGCGACCTCCGCCGCCTCGGCCGACAGCGCGAGCTGGACCTCCTCGGGCGGATCGGTGGTGAACGTCCACGGCGAGCGCTGGGCGTACGCCTTGACGTCGAACCCCGCCGGCCGCTCGAAGTCCGGCGACTTCGGCTTGGGCGCCTGGGTCGCCTCGTGGATTCGATCGACGCGGAACGACCGGACCTCCTGGCGCAGGTGGCACCAGCCCACGGCGAGCCACGCGCCCTCGCGATAGATCAGCGCGTACGGATCGAGATCGCGCTGCGAGACCAGCCCGGTCGCCGCCGCCTGGTAGCGCAGGGTGACCCGCTTGCGCAGCCGGGTCGCCGACTCGAGCGTGGCGTAGATCTCGGCGAACTCGGGGCGCGCCGGGACGCGCCGCTCCGGGAAGTGGACGAGCACCGGCGCCGGGCGCGGGAACTCGGTCGGCGTGTCGGGCAGCTCCGGCAGATCGAACGCGAGCTTCTTGAGCGCGAGATCGACGATCTTCGGGTACGCGCCGCCCGGCATCGCGTGTGCGACCGAGGCCGCGAGCACGAGCGCCGAGATCTCGTCCGGAGTCAGCCGGACCTCGGGCATCTTGAACCGCTTGAGGTCGATCACGTACCCGCCGTCCTCGAGCGAATCGTCCTCGTCCGGCGTGATGTAGCGGATCGGCACGCCGAGCTCGAGCAGATCCGCCTTGTCGCGCTCGAACGCGCGCAGCCCGGCCTCGGCGTTGAGCGTCTGGTAGCCGGGGAACTGCTCGCGGATCTCGCGGTAGGTGACCGGCGAGCGCGCGCGCAGCAGGATCATGACGAGATCGAGCAGCCGCTTGCTGCGATCGCCGCGGGTCTGGCCTTCGTCGGTCTTGCCGGCGCTCCCTCGAGCGCCTCTGGTCGACTTGCTGGCCGCCACGGCCCACGTTCTTAGCGCACGTCCTGTGCGGACGGAAGGGACACGTGGCGACGGAGATCGGGCCGCGCGGATCGGCGGAGATCAGAAGTAGTAGCGAACGCCGGCGCCCGCGTTGAGCGCCATGCCGAAGCCCTCGCCCTCGGCGAAGTCGTACTCGAACACGCCCGCGACCTCGATGAACGCGTCGAGTGGCACGGTGAAGTCGAACAGGAGCCCGCCCACCGCGCGCACGCCCAGCGCGATCGAGCTGTTGTCGCGGCCATCCGAGTACTGGATGACGCGCGCGCCGGGCCCGACGTAGGTCGCGAGCACGAAGCTGTCGCGGGTCTGCAGGATGTAGGGGTGGAACACGTAGTCGGCGTGGATCTGGAGCCCGCCGCCGATGAACGCCGAGCCGACCGCGGCCTGGATCGCCTGGTCGTCCTGGAGGTACAGCCGCGCGGTGATCCCGACCGGCTCGCCGATCACGATGCCGATGCCGATCGTGCCCTTGTCCGTGCCGTGCCCGGCGCTGCCGCCGCCCTCCTCGTCGATCGCGGGGGCCTCCTCGGGTTCGCCGGCGCGCGCCTGACCGGTGGCGAGAACAGCGGCGAACAGCACGGCGAGACTGCGCATGCCGCGACGCTACTGCCGCGCGGCGCCGCGCGCAAACTTACCGGGGTGGTCTGCTACATTGGGGGCGCGTGAAGCCGGGGGATGTCATCGACGGCAAGTACCAGGTCGAGACCGAGCTCGGCGAAGGTGGCATGGGCCGCGTGCTCGCGGCGCGCCACCTGACGCTCGGCAGCGCGGTCGCGATCAAGGTGCTGCGCAGCGATTCGCTCGAGTACCCCGACGTGCCGCGGCGGTTCCTGCGCGAGGCGCGCGCCGCTGGGCGGCTGCGCAGCGAGCACGTGGTGAAGGTCACCGATGTGGGAGAGCTCGCGACCGGCGAGCCCTACATGGTGATGGAGCGGCTGCACGGCTTCGATCTGTCGAGCCGGATCAAGGAGGGGCCCGTCGCGCCCGCGCTCGCCGTCGAGTACATCGCGCAGGCGTGCGAGGGGCTCGCCGAGGCGCACGCGATGGGCATGGTCCACCGCGACGTCAAGCCGGCCAACCTGTTCGTGACCCAGCGCCCCAACGGTGCGCCGCTCGTCAAGGTGCTCGATTTCGGGATCGCCACGGCCGCGACGGGCGACGTGGATCACAACCTGACCACGACGCTCACCGTGATCGGCTCGCCCAGCTACATGTCGCCCGAGCAGCTCCACGCCGCGCGCGACGTCGATGCGCGCAGCGATATCTGGTCGCTCGGCGTGACGCTGTACGAGCTGGTGTCCGGCCGCCAGCCGTTCCTCGGCCCGACGATCACCGCGCTGACGTTGAAGATCGTGGGCGAGCCCCACGAGCGGCTCCCCGGCGCGTCGCCCGAGCTCGCGGCGATCGTGGATCGTTGCCTCGCCAAGCAGCGCGAGGACCGCTACGCGAACGTCGCCGAGCTGGTGCGCGCGCTCGCGCCGCTGTTCCCGAACGGCCGCGTTGCGGCGGAGATGGTCGCCGGCTCGCTCAGCCACGTGCCCGCGCCGTCGGTGGCGGCGCTCGGCGGATCGACGATCGGCGTCGATCCCACCGCCTATCCGGTCGCGCCCGCCGCGCCGGTGAAGTCGACGACGACCGATCTCGGCGCGGGCGAGTCCGCCGCGCCGATCGAGCGCGCCGGCAAGCAGTACCGCACCTGGGTCGTTGTGGGTGCCGTGCTCGCCGCCGCGATCGTCGCGTTCGGGCTCGTGGTGAGCCAGCGCGGCGACGCGGATCCGCCCGCGAGCCCGTCTGCGGCGACCGCCGCGCCACCCGTGGACCTCGTCGAGCCGCCCCGCGAGCCAGGCAGCGGCGGAGCCATGCCCTCCGGCCGTGTCGACGCCAGCGGAGATCCCGCGGTCGGTGCGGTGGCCGCCGGCGCATCGGCCCGCGGGGATGCCACGCCCAC
>JBQCJR010000422.1:0-7478 GCA_051952595.1 Kofleriaceae bacterium | reverse complement strand
GCGTAGATATCGCTGCGCGCGTCGATCGCCTTGCCGCGCACCTGCTCGGGCGCCATGTAGTGCGGAGTGCCGAGGATCGCGCCGGTCGCGGTCAGCCCCTCGCCGAGCGCGGTGGTCGCGAGCCCGACATCGATGATCTTCACCGCGCCGCGCTCGCCGATCAGCACGTTGCTCGGCTTGAGGTCGCGGTGGACCACTCCGGCGGCATGCGCGGCCTCGAGCCCGGTCGCGATCTGCTTGAGGATGTCGCGCGCGTCCTCGAGCGGCACGATCCCGCGCTGCGCGATCAGCTCGGCGAGGGTGCGCCCGGCGAAGTACTCCATCGACAGGTACAGCAGCCCCGGGCGGGCCTCGCCGAGGTCGTGGATCCGGATCACCGCCGGCGAGCTGACCCGGCGCGCCGCGGCGGCCTCGCGGCGGAACCGCGCGACCATCGCCAGCTCGTCGGTGGCGAACGCGCTCGAGATCACCTTGAGCGCGACCAGCTCGCCGAGCACCTCATCATCCGCGAGGTACACCGCGCCCATCCCGCCCTTGCCGAGCAGGCGCTGGACCCGGTAGCGCTGGGCCAGGATCTGGCCAGGCTCCAGCGTCGTCGACAGCGGCTTGGCCGCGGCCGGCGCGCCGTGTGCGGTCGCGGTGCGATCGAGCGCCACGTTCGCGCGCGGCGTGGCGAGCGCGCCAGGGGCCGGGCTCGGCGCGTCCTCGGGCGTCGCCCGGGCGAGCGGCGCGGACGCCGCCTCGGACACTGCGCCGCCAGGCAGCCCGGCGACCGAGCGCTGGTCCTCGATCATGCGCGCGAGCTTCTGGTTGAGCTCGAAGTCCACGTTGCACACGATCGACTCGAGGTTCTCGACCCGCTCGCGCAGCAGCTTGTTCTCCTGGGTCAGCTGCGCGACCTCCTCGCGCTTGCGCTTGTCCCCGCCGCCCTCGGCGAGCTCGAGCTGGCGGCGCTTGTGCTCGTACGCGTTCTTGATCGCGTACAGCGGGATGCCGAACGCGCCGAGCACGGCGATCAAACCGACGAGATCCATCCGCGCGCTCCGTTCAGCCGTACGCGTCGATCGGCGGGCACGAGCACACGAGGTTGCGATCGCCGTAGGCGTTGTCGACGCGCGCGACCGGCGGCCAGTACTTGTGGACGCGCAGCCACGGCGCGGGGAACGCCGCCTGCTCGCGCGAGTACGGCCGGTCCCACTCGGTGCCCGAGACCGCCGCCGCGGTGTGCGGCGCGTTCTTGAGCGCGTTGTTCGCGCGGTCGCTCTGCCCGCTCTCGATCGCGGCGATCTCGGCGCGGATCGCGATCATCGCCTCGCAGAACCGATCGAGCTCCGCCTGGCTCTCGCTCTCGGTCGGCTCGACCATCAGCGTGCCCGGCACCGGGAACGACATCGTCGGCGCGTGGAAGCCGTAGTCCATCAGCCGCTTCGCGATGTCCTCCGCCTCGATCCCGGCGGTCTTCTTGAACCCGCGGCAGTCGAGGATCAGCTCGTGGGCGACCCGGCCGTTGCGCCCGGTGTAGAGCACCGGGTAGTGCGCGCCGAGGCGGTGCGCGATGTAGTTCGCGCCGAGGATCGCGACCTGGGTCGCGCGGCGCAGCCCCGGCTCACCCATCATCGCGATGTACGCGAACGAGATCGGCAGGATGCTCGCCGAGCCCCACGGCGCCGCCGAGACCGGGCCGACCGGCTGGCTGCCCGGCGGAGCGAGCGGATGCCCCGGCAGGAACGGCGCGAGGTGCGCCGCGACCGCGATCGGGCCCATGCCCGGACCGCCGCCGCCGTGCGGGATGCAGAACGTCTTGTGCAGGTTGAGGTGGCAGACGTCGGCGCCGATGTCGCCCGGGCGGGTCAGCCCCACCTGCGCGTTCATGTTCGCGCCGTCCATGTAGACCTGGCCGCCCGCGCCGTGGACGATCTCGCACACCTCGCGGATGCCCTCCTCGAACACGCCGTGCGTGGACGGATAGGTCACCATCAGCGCGCCCAGCTGGCCGGCGTGCTTGCTGGCCTTGGCGCGCAGATCGACGAGATCGATCGTGCCGTCCGCGGCCGAGGCGACGACCACCACCTCCATGCCGGCGAGCACCGCCGAGGCCGGGTTGGTGCCGTGCGCGCTCTGCGGGATCAGGCAGATCGTGCGGTGCGCCTCGCCGCGCGACGCGTGATACGCGCGGATCGCGAGCAGCCCCGCGTACTCGCCCTGCGCGCCCGAGTTCGGCTGCAGCGACACCGCGGCGAACCCCGTGATCTCGGCGAGCCACGCCTCGAGCTGATCGAACATCGCGCGGTAGCCGCCCCACTGCTCGGCCGGCGCGAACGGGTGCAGCCGGCCGAACTCCGGCCAGGTCACCGGCATCATCTCGGTCGTCGCGTTGAGCTTCATCGTGCACGAGCCGAGCGGGATCATCGACGTCGTCAGCGACAGGTCCTTGGCCTGCAGCCGGTTGAGATAGCGCAGCAGCTCGTGCTCGGCGTGGTAGCGGTGGAACGTGGGGTGGGTCAGGAACGCCGAGCCACGCGCGAGCCCGGCCGGCAGCGCCGGCAGCTCGGTCGCCGCGATCAGCTCGCCGAGCTCGAACGGCAGCTCGTCGTGGCCGATCGCGAACGCGTCGAGCACGTCGTGGGCGTCGGCCTGACTCGTGGTCTCGTCGCACGAGATGCCGAGCCCGTCGGCGTAGCGGCGCAGGTTGAGCCCGCGCTCGAGCGCGCGCGCCAGGATCGTCGCCTGCTTGTGCGCGTCGACATCGATCCGCAGGGTGTCGAAGTACGCGCCCGGGCGCACCGCGTAGCCGAGCCGCGCGAGGCCCGCCCGATCACCGTGGTGTAGCCGCGCACCCGCTGCGCGATCCGCACCAGCCCCTCGGGGCCGTGATAGACCGCGTACATCGAGGCCATCACCGCGAGCAGGACCTGCGCGGTGCAGATGTTCGAGAGCGCCTTCTCGCGGCGGATGTGCTGCTCGCGCGTCTGCAGCGCGAGGCGGAACGCCGTCTTGCCCTTGGCGTCGCGCGACACACCGATGATCCGCCCGGGGAGCTGGCGGCGGAACTCGTCCTTGCACGACATGAACGCCGCGTGCGGGCCGCCGAAGCCCATTGGCACGCCGAACCGCTGCGCAGTGCCGATCGCGATGTCGGCGCCCAGCTCGCCCGGAGGCGTCAGCACGGTGAGCGCCAGCAGGTCCGTGGCCATCACCACGTGGCCTCCGCTCGCGTGCACCTGATCGATCAACGCGCGCGGATCCGCGACCGCGCCATCGGTCGTCGGATACGAGAGCAGCACGCCCGCGACGTCGCCGCCGAGCTGCTGCGCGATCTCGGCCGCCGAGCCGACGCGCAGCACGATCCCGAGCGGCTCGGCGCGCGTCGCCATCACCGCGATCGTCTGCGGATGGGTCTCGGCCTGGACCCAGAACGTCGCGCGCTTGCGGCCCGCGGCCTCGACGCACATGTTCATCGCCTCGGCCGCGGCGGTCGCCTCGTCGAGCAACGACGCGTTCGCCATCGGCAGCGCGGTCAGGTCCTCGATCATCGTCTGGAAGTTGACCAGCGCCTCGAGCCGACCCTGCGAGATCTCGGCCTGGTACGGCGTGTACTGCGTGTACCAGCCCGGGTTCTCGAGCACGTTGCGCAGGATCACCGCCGGGGTGATCGTGTCGTAGTAGCCCTGGCCGATGAACGACCGCAGCACCTGGTTGTCCGCGGCGAGGTTCTTCAGCTCCTCGATCAGCTCGTGCTCGCCGAGCGGCTCGCCGAGCTGGAGCGGCCGGGCGAGCCGGATCGCGGCGGGCACCGTGGCGTCGGCGAGCTCGTCGAGGCTCTGATAGCCGAGCGCGGCGAGCATCTCGGCGATCTCGCTGTCCCCGGGCGCGATGTGGCGGCGTGCGAACGTATCGGACGGAGCGAGCAGGTCGGGTTGCACCGGCGCACCCTACCAACGTTGTCGACCGTTGAAAACCCGTGGGATCTCGGGCGTCCGCGCCTGGGCGACCCAGCGTCCGGGGTCACGCGGTGCGAAAGATGCTGAGGTACCGTTGCGGGAAGTCGGCGAGCTCCATCTGGCCGCCGCAGTCCCGGCACGGGACGGTGGGAGCTTGGAGCACCCGCAGCCCCGCCGCGTGGACGACCGCGTCGATGAGGGGCGCGGTCTCCACGCCACACGCCGGGCACACGTACGGCGCGTGGAACGAGGAGATCTGCACCCCGTCCGCCATGCCGGGCACCAGGTTCATCTGGGCGACCAGCACGTCGGACACCCGCTCGAGCGTGACCGTGCCGCGCTCGCGGAGGGCGCGGACCAGCCGCATCCACTCGCGCACGCCGATCGAGTTCACGAACGTGACCTTGCCGGTATCGATCGCGATGTCGCCATGGGGCACCTTCGCGGCGATCTCGCCGAGTGGACTACCGTCATCGATGCGGCCGGCGAGCGCCAGCCGCGAGCCGGCGAGCTGGACGTCGAGACGGCCGAGGCGGAACGACTGCTGGCTCATGCACCACCTCCTGCGGGTTGATGGAACGCGTGGAACGATGCCGCCCGACCGAGCTCGGTCGGCTTGTAGCGCACGTCGAGGAGCGCGATGACCTCCGTCCGCACCGCCGGCGCGCTCGCGACGACGAACTGGTTGCAGCAGGCGTACGCGAGCGGCAGCCCCATGCCGGCCTCGGCGTCGGCCGCGCTCTGCTTGGCGCCGCTCGCCAGCCGCGCCGCGATCCCCGCCGGGTCGAGCGAGCCCCACTGGTCGCGGACCTCGATCGCGAGGTAGCGCGCGTCGGTCGCCCACCGCACGGTGACCACGTCGCGGCCGGTCAGCGCGCGGCGAGCCTCGCGCGACTCGCCGGTCCGCCACCGCGCACCCGCCGCGTCGACCGGCGCGATGTACAGCGCGTTCGCGAGCAGCTCGTCGGCGATCACGCTGACCAGCGAGCCCACGCGATCCGGCAGCCCGGCGGCGACCACGTCGCGCGCGAGCTCGGTCACCGCGGCCTCGCGATCCCGCGCGTCCTCGAGCGTGTAGCTGCGGACCTCGGCGCCCCACGCGACGTACTTCTCGAGCCCGAACACGTCGCCCCGGATCAGCTTCTGGACGGTCGCCAGCAGCTCCTCGGCGAGGATCGGCATCGGATGTGCGACGACGTGCGACCACCCCGCCGCGAGCAGCGCGTCGACCGCGTCGGCCTCGGCCGGGGCGAGCCCCTCGCCGGGCACGGCGATCCACGCGCGCGCCGGTCGCTCGCGTAGCGCCGGCCGCGCGCGCGCCAGGCTCGCATCGACGATCGCGATCGTCTGGTCGTCGACGGCGGCGGTCAGCGCGTCGAGGTCGGCGACCACCTCGACGGGACACAGCGTCGCGCCCACGAGGCGCTGCAGCGCGCGCTGCGCCTTGCGCTCGGGGTGCGCGACCACCAGCTTGCCCCGCGGTGCGGAGGAGGGCTGCACCGATCCATTGTATCAGTACAGCACGGCGAACGAAGCAGTCCCGCCGATCGTTCGATCCTCTGCCCCACCCACGTCCTTGTCGGTGGGATCGCTATCGCGGCCGTTGGCCAGCGCGCCTCCTGCCCCGACGAACGTGTAGCCGATCTGGGTGAGCTCTCCGACCACCCGGATCGCGAACCGGTCGCGGATCACGAAGTCGAACCCCGCGGTCGCGGCGATCCCGAACACCTTGGCGCGGCCGTACGAGTCCGCCTCCTGGATCGGCCCGGCGTTGGTCACCATCATGCCCTGCGCGTCGACGACCAGCGCGACCACCTTGGTCGCGAGCGGGACCCGGAACGCCAGCGAGGGGGCGAGGAAGGTGTAGTCGGTGTCGGGCAGGTCGAGCGCGTTCGGCATCGCCAGCCCGCCGCGATCCGCGAGGAACGACCGCCGGCCGTAGCCGAAGCCCAGCGTCGCCGTCGGGCTCGTCGCGGTGCGGCCGAACGGGACCCGGAACCGCGCCCCGAACACGTAGTGCTGGATCTTGACCGGGACCGCGACGTCCGGCTCCTTGCTGGTCCGCACGGTCATCTGCGAGCGGTCGAAGTCGATCGCGATGCCGAGCCCGGACGCGATGCTGCGCGGGTTCGAGAACGCGAGCGGGTACAGCTCGGCCTCCACGCGGACGCCCGGCACGCCGTTGGGGCGGAAGTCGCGTGGCGCCTGGTTCTCCGGCAGGTTCGACGTGAAGATCAAGGTGCGCTTCGCGAGCGACGCGCCGAGATCGATCCGCGCGGCGACCCGGTTCGCGGTGTGTGGGCTCTCGGCGCGCGCGGCGATCGTGGGCGTGAGGTCCTCGTCGTCCTCGTCCTCGTCCTCGTCGTCGACCGCGGCGGCCTTGCGCTTGCGCGACCGGCGCGGCTTGGCGTCCTCGTCGTCGTCGGCCGGATCGCCCTCGCCCGCTTCGGCGTCGTCGGCGTCCCCGGGATCAGAAGCTGCGGCCTTGCGGGCCTTCTTCTTCTTCGCCGTGGGCAGCGGATCTTCCTCGTCGTCCGCGCGCGCCGCGAGCTTCTTCTTGCGCGGCGCCTCGGGCTCCGCGGCGGGCTCGGCCGCGGCCAGCTTCCTGAGCATCGCCTCGCGGACCAGCTCCTTGAACTTCGGCGAGCGCGCGTTCGCGAACTGCACGGTGAAGCCCTTCTGCTTCTTGCCGTGGACGAACAGCTTGAGCTTGAGCGACTTCTTGCGGCCGTCGCGCTCGAGGTGACCGGCCACCACGGCGTCCGCCGAGAGGTCGGTGGCCAGCCGGCGCGCCTGCTTCTCCGAGAGCTCGGCCGCATCGCCGAGCTTGTCGACCGCGCGGTTGACCTCCTTCTTGCCGATCACGCTCAGCTCGTCACCCTCGAGCGCCCCGACCACCGCATCGCGCACCTCGCCACTGTCGCCCTCGAACGCGGTGATCGCGATCCGGGTCTCGGCGGAGGCCACGACCGATGCGGTCAGGCACCCCACGAGCGCAACGGAGGCCAGGAATGGACGGATCATCGTTACCTCGCTTGCAGGGCCCTAGATCCCGGCGAGGGCCCGAGGCGCGAGTATACACGAGCACCTCCGCCCACCGGTCACTCACGATGAGTCCTTGCCAAGTCGGCGAAGCCGTGGCCAGCTGACCTCGCATGGATCCCGTCGACCGTCGCAACCTCACGATCACCGGCCGGCACCGGGCGGTGGCCGGCCCCCACGTCACCGTGGAGAACGATGTCATGGTCATCGTGGCCCAGGCCTTCGGCCCGCGCGGTGACAACCTGGTCGGCATCTCGGACGTGCAGTTCGATGGGCACCCCGCGGTCTCCCTCGGGATCCGGGCCGGCGAGCGCGAGGGGCTCGTCCACCTGTCCCCGATCCACGGCGATGGCCGCAAGCTCCAGCCGTTCGAGATCGCCGGCGGCACCCGGTGCGAGTTGTTCTGCCCGGTGTCGCGGCAGCCGCTCGATCTCGTCGGCGAGGTCGAGGATGGCTCGGGCGCGCGCTACTACGCGATCTATCTGACGCCGCAGC
>JBQCJR010000421.1:0-6081 GCA_051952595.1 Kofleriaceae bacterium | reverse complement strand
TGCTCGGGCTGATCGAGGCGGCGATGCGCGGCGCCGCCGACGAGCTCGGCGTCGAGCTGATCGTCCGCCGCGACGGCGCGCAGCTGCTCGTCGAGGGCAAGGCCCTGGCCCGCCGGGTGATCGAGGTGTGCAACGGCCGCGCGCAGGGTGGTCACCTCGGCGGCCAGCTCGACGCGCTGCGCGCGCTCGCCACCGGTGGTGCGGTGCCGGTCGCGCTGCGCAACTCCGACTTCCAGTTCAAGGCCAAGACCAAGATCTCCAAGCAGCTGGGGGACTTCCTCGCGGCCGGCGGCCGCAAGGTCGTGCTCGAGGAGCGCCAGCTCCGCGCGATCGCCGCGGCGCGCGTGGTGGCCGAGGCGCACCCGCAGGCGTTCGCGACGTGGAAGCGGACCCACCGGCCGATCACCCACCTCGCGTTCGTCCGCGAGATCCTCGATCTGGATCAGGCGCCGCGCGCGATCGGCCCGCAGTCGACCCAGCCGATGCCCCAGCCGCGGCCACCTGCCCCGCCGGCACCGCCGGCCCCGGCGTCCGCGACGACCTCCGCGACGCCTGCGCCGCCCCCGACGCCCGCGCCCGGGATCGCCTCGAGCGGCGCCATCCCGGTCGTCGATCCGAGCCAGCTCCGGCTCGGTGAGACCACCACGATGCGCCGGGATCCGGTGACGTTGGCGCTCGACCACGTCAAGACCCACGTCGCGTTCCTCGGCACGACCGGCAGCGGCAAGACCACCGCGGCGCTCGGCGTGGTCGAGCAGCTGCTCGAGCGCGGCGTGTCGGTGCTGCTCGTCGATCGCAAGGGCGACCTCGCCCGCTACGCGAGCGACGCGTGGTGGCGCGATCCGGACTCCGGCGATCCGGCGCGCAAGGCCGCCCTGCGCGCGCGGATCGACGTCTCGCTGTTCACGCCCGGCAACGCCCAGGGCCGGCCGCTGCGGCTGCCGCTGATCCCGCGGCTGTCCGATGCGACGACGCAGGAGACCGAGCAGCTCGCGAAGTTCGCCGCCGGCGGGATCGCCGCGATGATGGGCTACGGGACCAGCAGCACCCACCAGCACAAGCAGTCGATCCTCCAGCGCGCGATCCAGCTCCACGTCGAGGAGCGCGAGGTCACGATCGACGTGCTGCGCGAGACCATCAACCAGCCGGACCCCGAGCTGCTGGTCTCGGTCGGCCCGCTGCAGCGGTTCTTCGCGCAGCTGTCCGAGGATCTCCAGACCCTGTCGATCCAGCGCGGCTCGCTGCTCGCCGGCGAGGGCGAGCCGCTCGATGTCGCCGCGCTGCTGCCGATCGGCGGCCGGCCGCGGCTCTCGATCATCAACACCGCGGCGTTCTCGGAGATCGCGGTGCTCCAGTTCTGGGTGTCGCGGCTGCTCGTCGAGCTCGCGCGGCTGTCGCGCAAGCGGCCGAGCGCGGCGCTCCAGGGCGCGGCGTTCTTCGACGAGGCCGACGCGTACATCCCGGCGATCGGCAGCCCGCCGACCAAGGAGCCGATGTTCGAGCTGCTGCGCCGCGCGCGCTCCGGCGGCCTCGGCGTGCTGCTCGCGACCCAGAACCCCGGCGACTTCGATTACAAGGCGCGCGATCTGATCAGCACCTGGCTGGTCGGCAAGGTCGGCCAGGACCGCGCGATCCAGAAGATGCGCAACTTGCTCTCGAGCTATCCCAACGTCGGCCCGCGGCTCGCGACGCAGCCCACCGGCCACTTCTTCGTGCTCGCCTCTTCGAGCGCGCGAGAGATCAAGTGCGACCGCTCGCTGATGCTCACCGAGCAGCTGTCCGATCACGAGGTCCTCGAGCTCGCGCGCACGAACCGCCCGGGCTGAGACTTCGGTGACGCCGGCCGGCCCGGCGCCCCACGCCACTCCGGAGATCCTCTAGAATGGCGGCATGCGCAGCCGGGCGCTCGCCGTTGGATCTGTCCTCTCGTGGCTCGCCGGCTGCGGGTTCAACCCCGTCCCCGGCGCGCCGGTGGACGCGTCGACCGTGGACGCTCCGGATGCGCCGCCGCCGATCGACGCGCCGCCCGACGCGCCGCAGCCGGTGACCTGCGCGAACGACCCGGCGTATCTGGACCGGCCAGGGACCGACCACCGCTACCGCAAGATCGCCGGGCCGGTCGACTACGACACCGCGATCGACCAGTGCGCGGCGGACGGGGCGCACCTGGTCGTGATCGACGACTCGACCGAGAACGCGTACGTCACCGCGCTCGCCGCCGGCCAGGCTTGGATCGGGTTCGACGATCTGACCCGCGAAGGGACGTTCACCTGGGTCACCGGCGCCCCCGCGACGTACACCTCCTGGAACAACAACGAGCCCAACGACAACGGGATCGAGGACTGCGCGTACGTGCCGCCGAGCGGCAAGTGGAACGACACGTCGTGCGGCGAGCAGCGCGCCGCGGTGTGCGAGTGCGATCCCGCGTACACGCCGCCGCCGACCCCGGCGTGCCGCACCGCCGCGGGCGCGACGGTGCTCCAGGGCCGCCGCTACTTCCTCCGCACCACGCCGAAGACGTGGAACGACGCCGAGGCCGAGTGCGTCGCGATGGGCGCGCACCTGGTCGCGATCGGCGACGCGGACGAGAACGGCTTGATCGACAACGAGCTCAGCCAGGACGCGTGGATCGGCTACACCGACGCGGCCACGGAAGGCACGTTCGTGTGGTCCAACGGCGCGCCCGCCGGGTACACGAAGTGGGCGTCCGGCGCGCCGTCGCAGGGGGCCGGCGGCGACGGCGAGGACTGCGTGGTGCTCGACCACCCCGGCGGCTCGTGGAACGACACCGAGTGCACCGGGATGAAGGCGTACGCGTGCGAGTGTGATCCCGCCCCGCCGTGACGCGCGATCTGCGGACTCCGCAGATGTGACGCAACAGCGCCACACTCGGCGCACGAGACCCTGGCCAGGCGGAACGCGGGGTTGAGCCGATGCAGACAAGGCTCGCGCTGGGCTGCCACTTGCACATAGGCTCGCCTCGATGCGCCTCGCGATCCTGGCCGCCGCCGCCCTCGCGCTGCTCCCCGCCTGCGACTCCCTCGACTGCTTCGATGACGGGCCGCTCGAGGCGTCATACGTCGAGGGCCACGACGCCGCGATCGCCGAAAACGAGGCCGCGTACCAGCGCGGCCGGCAGCGCGGCCTGTCGCTGACCCGGGTCGATGGCGAGCGCGACGGCGCGAGCGAGGGCTACGACGAGGGCTACCGCACCGGCTACCACAGCGCCGGCGGCTACGGCGCGGGCTTCGCCGACGGCGCGGCCGATGGCTATCGCGATGGCATCGCGGATCCCAGCGCGTGCTCCGTCGGTGCGAGCGACGGGCGCGCCGATGGCCAGGCCGGCGGGTACGCCGATGGCTTCGATGCCGCGGCCGCCGAGGGCTACGACGCCGGCTACCCCGACGGGTACGCCGACGGCGCCGCCGGCTGTTCCAGCGCGTCCGCGCGCCTCGCCCCCGCCGAGGAGCCCGAGGCCGATCCGGACGATCTGCGCGCCTGCCGCGCGCGTGGGTATGGAGACGCGATCGATCCGGGCGCCGAGGCGCGCGGCTTCGCCGACGGCAAGCGCGCGAACCCCGAGTACCAGGCCGGCTATCAAGCGACCTACCCCGCCGCGTACGACCGCGGCTATGACAACGGCCGGGCCGATGGCTACGACGACGGCTTCGCCGATGGCTACGACACCGGCTACGACGATGGCTACGAGGTCAACTACCTCGCCTGCTACGACGCCGCGTACACGTCCGCGTACCACGATGCGTTCGAGAGCGGCGCGAGCTCCGGGTGGTCGACCGGCTATCACGATGGCTACGCCGACGGCTACACCGACGGCGCGGCCTGCGAGAGCTGATCAGCCCAGCAGCAGATAGCCGTCCGGGACCAGGCTGGTCGCCAGCATCACGTCGCTGATGTCGATGTGCTGGAGCCAGGTCTCGACGCGGCGGCTCTCCGGCCGCAGCCAGAACGACTCGATGGTCGCGCGCACGTAGCCATAGCGCGACACCTGCTCGGTCCCCGGCGGCGGTGGCGTTCGCCGCGCCATCAGCTGCGCCGCCGCGATCCCGATCGCGAGGCCCAGCTCGCGGAACCCCAGCCGGCGGCTCGCCGGCGCCTCGAGCTCGCGCTGGTCCACGAAGTGGCGCATGCCGACGAGCGACGCCATCCCCAGCTCGTCGCGTAGATCGCGATCCAGCTCGAGCTGATCGAGCCGGCACGCGTCGGCGAGCATCCCGCCGATCCCGAGCGGATCCGTGGTCGCCAGCCCGCGGCGATCGATCATCGAGGCGAACTGCTTGCGCGCGACCGCGATCGCCTCGGCGTCGTGGCCGAACCGCTCCGCCGTGCTCTCGAGCTGCAGGCAGACCACGTAGCCCTCGAGCGGATCGTGGTGGCCCATCGACGCCACCAGCGGCCGCGACAGGTCGATGCTCATCTTCCAGTACATCCGCCGCTGCCCGCCGCGGACGTACACGAACGCGCGGTGCGCGACCTCCATCAGCTCGCGCGCCCAGATCGTGTACTTCGGCTCGCCGGTCGCGCGGGACATCCGGTCGAGCGCGTACATCCACCGCGTGAGGTAGTGGAAGTACTGGCCGTCCTGCTCCCACTCCAGCCGATCGTCCATCGTCTCGCCGATCCCGCGCTCGGCGAGCGGCTTGCCGATCCGCAGGCCGCCGCGCGTCGGGTGCGCCTCACCCTCGCGGTCGTCGAGCCCACTCAGCCGCCCGGTGCGACGATCTCCGGCGCTCGCGCGGTGCCAGCCCAGCATGACGTGGACCTGATCGATCAGCTGTCCCGCCAGCTCCGGCCGCCCGAGCGCGAGGAAGTTGCAGACGGCGAACGCGTCCGTCCACAGATAGCGCCGCGCCGGCAGCGCCGAGGTCAGCCCGGTTCGCTCGGCGAACCGCAGCATCAGGTCGGTGGCTTCGGTCCGCGAGTCCGCCATCGCCGCACCCCCTCGCAGGGGTAGCGCGCGCGCGCGGCTCCCGCCGCGGTTTTCATCGCGACCTCACGCTCGCGGAGGTAGCGTTCCGGATGATCCGCAAACTCTCCAGCGGCAGGTACCGCATCTACTCGCGGAAGATCGACCCGAAGACCGGCAAGCGCCGCAACCTCGGGACGTTCGATACCCGCGAGCAGGCCGAGCAACACGAGCGGGCGATCCAGTTCTTCAAGCGCAGGCACTGAATCGCGCCGGATTCGACGCGCGCTCGATCAGCACGCCTCCTGCGTGCACTGCATGCCGATCGGGACGCAGCGCCCGCAGCTCGCGTTACAGCACCAGGTGCCCTTGCCGCAGACGTTGCCACCACACGTCTCGATCGCGGTGCCGCCGTCGTCGGCGATCCCCGCCGGCTCGACCGCGGCCGGCGTCGAGATCGGCGTCGGCGTGGCATCGGCCGAGCGGCTGCCGCCCGCCAGCGCGAAGCAGAACACGAGCCCGAGAACAGAAAGCACGAACTTCATCGGCGACCCTCCTCGTCAGGTTGGACCGCCATCATACACAGCCCGATGACTGCGACTCAGTGCCGCGCTCACAAACTCTCTCGCACTCCCGATCATACATCCCGCCGGATGAGTGCCAACTTCTGCCGATCATCGCAACGTCGTACGATCTCGTCGATATCTTCGATCTCTCCGCCGTTCCTCACCATCCTACACAGCGCGCCACTCCACACGAGCTATACGATGTCCGCTCATGGCCAGTGCAGATAAAAGAAAACAGTCGCTCTATTTCCCGGAAGACATGCTCGTCGAGATCCAGCGCGAGGCCGCGCGCCTCGATCGCTCCCTGTCCTGGATCGTCCAGCAAAGCTGGAAGATCGCCCGCGAGAAGCTCCAGGCCGTCCCGTCGACCAACGACGACAGCGTGGACGCGCTGCCGGATCCACGCGAGGACTGACCCTCCACCCCAGAGGATGAACCTCGGGGCAGGCGCCTTCTGAACACCGCTCAGCGTTCGACGCGTGCTCGTTCTGTCGGCCTCCCACCGAGGGCGAGCGCGGATGGACTAGCGACGTCCGCGCTCGTCGGGCACGGGGCTCAAGGGCGCCAGTCTCTGCAGTTTCTCATGGCGTT
>JBQCJR010000420.1:0-3789 GCA_051952595.1 Kofleriaceae bacterium | reverse complement strand
CGTGCACGCCCAGGCGCTGATAGCGCGGATCGCCTCCGCCGATGCTCGGCGCCACGAACAGGCCGGCGGCGAGCCACGCCGTCGCGATCCAGAAGATCCCGAGCTGCGTGTGCCAGGTCCGGGTGATCACGTACGGCAGCCACTGCGATAGCGGCACGCCATAGAGGCCGTCGCCCTCCACGCCGAAGTGGGCGGTCACGATGCCCATCCCGATCTGGATCAGGAACAGCGCGACGACGATCGCGAAGTAGAGCAGCGCCGCGCGCTGCGACGGCGTGAGCTTGGCCTTGAGCAACGGATCATCGGGGGAGGGCTCGACCGGCTCGGCGTCGCGCGGCCGGGCCGCCCGCCACCACACCATCGCGGCGAGCCCCGCCAGGAGGACGATGATGCTCACGCCCGTCCACACGACCGCGTCGCCGGTGACGGTGTTGGCGACGAGCGGCTCGTGTGGCCAGTTGTTGGTGTACGAGACGCCGGCCTCCCCCGGGCGATCGGTGCTCGCCGCCCACGACGTCCAGAAGAAGAAGCTGGTGAGCAGCTCGAGCTTTCGAGGATCCGCCTGCGCGCCCGCGGGGATCGCGAACTCGCTGCGCCCCTTGCCGAACACGTCGGCGTAGTGGCCCCGCAGCGCGACGAGCGCCGCGGCGCGCTCGTTGGAGATCACGAGCTTGTGCTCGACGGGATCGTAGTGGTTGTTGCGCACGACGCGCTGGAGGCGCGCGCGCAGCGCGGCCTGGCGCTCGCCGTCCAGCTCGGCGTAGGTCGTGCCCCCGTCCTGCTGGGCGAACGCGTCCAGCATCAGGGTGGCTTCGCGGTGCAGGTAGTCCGCCGTCCAGTCGGGCGCGACGTAGCTGCCGTGGCCCCACACCGAGCCGACCTCCATGCCGCCCATGGCCTGCCACACGCTCTGGCCGGCGAGGATGTCCCCCTCGTCGATCAGCACCTCGCCGCTCGCCGAGACGACGCGGTTCGGGATCGGCGCCGCCTCCTCCGCGATCCGATGCCCGGCGTACAGGAGCACCGCGAACGAGGAGACAACGACCACCAGCAACGCTTTCCACGGGCGTGTCCACGTCATGGTGGACGTGGACAGCAACGCTCGTGCCATCGTTTGCCGTGGGCGCCACGCCGCGCACGCTTCGTGGCGGCGCCGGCGCATGTTCCAGATGTTCGATTTTGGAACGCGCCCGTGCCGTGCGCGTTCGCGCGGCCTATCGCTGGACCGCGGCCGCGAGGTGCCGCGCGAGGATCGGATACACGTGGATCCGCGGCCGGTACTGCGCGAGCAGCCCGGCGATCGTCGCGAGCACGCGGCCGAGCAGCACGAACGAGCGCGGGATCTCGAGCCCGCCGAGCTGCTTGGCCTGGGCGATCTGCTCGGCGAACGCGCTCTCCCAGTCGAGCTCGCTGACCGCCGCGCCGGGGCGCATCGCGGCGATCAGCGACGCGGTGACGTCGACCAGGCGCTGCGGATCATCGGCGACGAAGCCGAGGCTCGCCAGCTCGCGGGCCGCCGCGGCGTGGTCCGAGCCGGCGATCGCGAGCACGAGCCGGGCGTACGCGGCGCGCTCGGGAGCTTCGAGCACCAGCGTGCAGCCGAAGTCGAGCATCGCCAGCTCGCCCGATGGCGTGACCAGGAAGTTGCCGGGATGGGGATCCGCGTGGACCCGGCCGCGCACCAGGATCTGGTGGGCGAGCTCGCCAACCAGCGCACCGAGCAGGCGATCGCGCGCCTCGGGCGTCGCGCGATCGAGGTACGCGGTCAGCCGCTCGCCCTCGATCCGCGTCATCACCAGCACGCGCTCCGAGGTCGCGTCGTCGATCGGCCGCGGCACGACCACCCCGCCGCCGGCGAACGCGCGCAGCGCCTCGGCCTCGGCGCGGTAGTCGAGCTCGGCGGACAGCGCGCGCGCGAGCTCGTCGGCGAGCACCGCGAGATCGATCCCCGGCACGTCGCCGAGCGCGCCGGCGATCGTGCGCAGCGCGGCGATGTCGGCGTCGATCACGTCCTCGATGCCCGGCACCTGGACCTTGACCGCGACCGCGGTGCCGTCGCGCAGCACCGCGGCGTGGACCTGCGCGAGCGAGGCCGCGGCGAGCGGCGCGTCCTCGAACGCGGCGAACAGCTCGTCGATCGGACGGCCGAGCGCTGCCTCGATCCGCGCGCGGATCGCCGGGCCCGCGATCGGCGGCACGTCACCCTGTAGCCGCGCCAGCTCGGACGCCCACACCGGACCGATCAGGTCCGGCCGGCACGACGCGAGCTGGCCGAGCTTGGCGATCCCGCCGCGCAGCTGCGCCGCGGCGGCCGCGGTGCGCCGCGCGAGGTCGCGATGATCCTCGTCGCGCAGCGCCGCATCGCCGCGCGCGGCCGCCGCGAGCCGCAGCCAGCGGTGGCGCGCGAGGATCGCCGCGCCGGCCTGGGCGAGCCGCGCCGCCCGCGGGGTCGCGCGGACCAGCGTGGTCGCCTGATCGCGCGCGGCGTCGGCGAGCCCTCGGGCGTCGCGGGTCACCGCGCCCACGTCGCGCGCCAGATCCAGCGACAGCGCGTCGAGCCGCGCGCCCAGATGGGCCACCAGCCGGGCCGCCTCGACCGCGGTGTCGCGCAGCGGCGCGATCACCTGCTCGAGCGCCGCGCGCAGATCGCGTGCGGCGCCGCTCCACGCGGAGTCCGATGAAGAAGATGCAGAGTGGCTCATGCGCGTAGCTCCTCCAGGCAAGGGGGACATACGACCAGCTGGGTACCCACGCCGACCGCCGCCTCGCGGCCGCGCGGCAGCAGCGCGTTGCACCGCGCGCACACCGCGTTCTTGCCGAGCACGATCGGCTGCCAGCCGAGCACGTCGTCGATCGAGACCGCCGGCGGGGGCGCCGCTGGAGCGGCCGCTCGCTTCTGGTCGCCGCGCGCGGCGCGCGCGATCGCGTGACTGTCTGCGACCACGTCGCCGACCAGCCCGAAGGTGTGGCCGAGCACGTTGCGCACCAGGTTGGAGACCGAGATGCCGAGGTCCTGTGCGCGCTGGCGCAGCTGTGCCTCCAGGCTCTCCGGAACTCTCGTATGGATGACCCGCTCCTTCTTCTCGACCTCGCGATCGACCTCCGGGTCGACTCGCTGGTCGCCTGGGCCGCGCTCCGGGGCTTCCGTCGACGAACGTCTACGTGTCACGATGTGACACATTCTGTATCACGCCGTGACACGAGTCAAGGCACATCCGATGCAGCTCGCGAGGGAACGCACCACAGGAGCACATCATGGCGAATCAACTGCGGACGCAGCCGCGCGGTGCGCGCTACGCGCACGAGCACCACGGCGAGGTCCAGGATTTCCTCCAGCGCTACTCCAAGGCGCTGGTCGAGGGCGATGACGAGACCATCGCGCAGCTCTGGGAGGTGCCCGCGTTCGTGATCGGCGCCGAGACCGCGATGGCGGTCACCCGCCGCGACGAGATCGCGACGTTCTTCGGCCGCGCCAAGGAGGCCTATCACGCCCAGGGCGTGACCGAGACCTGGCCCGACATCCTCGATGAGGAGTGGCTCGGCGACCGCACGGTCGTGGTCAGCGTGCGGTGGCCGTACCTCGACGCCGACGGCCACGAGATCGGCGCCGAGCGCGCCGAGTACCCGCTGCGGCGCTACGAGCGCGGCGCGCTGCGGATCCGCTACGTGCTGATCCGCGGCGTCGAGGGCACCGGCGACGGCCCGCCGGCGTATCTTTCCGCGCGCCGCCACGCCGCCCCGCCGCGAACCCCCGAATCAGCCAGCGCCGCCCAGCAAAGATCGTGGGCC
>JBQCJR010000419.1:0-8785 GCA_051952595.1 Kofleriaceae bacterium | reverse complement strand
ATCGCCAGCTCGCTCGCGACCTCGCCGGCGGCATGACCTCCCATCCCGTCGCACACCAGAAACACCCCGAGATCCTCGTCGAGGAAGTGCGCGTCCTCGTTGTGATCGCGCACGTTCCCCACATGGGTCGCCGCAGCGCCGACGATCGAGGCTCGCCCCGCCACGACCCGACTGTACACCGGTCCAGATCCGCCCTGGGGGTCAGCCCCGCATCTTGTACCCGACATTACGCACGGTCTCGATCCACGCCCCCGCCTCGCCGAGCTTGGCCCGGACCCGCCGGACGTGGATATCGACCGTCCGGGTGCCCCCCGCGTAGCGGTACCCCCAGGCGCGCTCGAGCAGGGCCTCGCGGGTGAACACCCGGCCGCGGTGCTGGGCCAGGAACCGCAGCAGCTCGAACTCCTGGTGCGTGAGCTCGATCCGCCGCCCCGCGAGCCGCACCTCGTACCCGGCGATGTCGATCACCAGGTCGTCGATCTTGAGCAGCTCGTCGGAGCCGAACGTCGCGGTGCGCCAATCCAGCTGGCGCATCCGGGCATACATCTCGGCCGGCACCAACGGCATCAGCACGAAATCGTCGAACCCGATCGAGAAGTCGAGCGCGGGTAGGCGCGCGACTGTCAGCGCGATCAGGATCGGGACTTCCACGAGCGGGCCTTCGTCGCGCAGCCGCTTGATCGACTTGTGCGCGCGCGCGACGTCGTCGCCCGCCTCGACGACCACGACCGTCGGAGGGCGCGCGCCGAGCTCCTCGAGGTCGAGCCCGCCGAGATCGAACCGCCCCACCGCGGTGCGGCACCCTAGCTCGGTGAGCACCGTGGCCACGGTGCCCGGGTCGCCCGCCCGCTCCGGATCCGCACAGATGACGACGGCTCGCACGGCCGAGTGATCTCCGCTCGTCGGCCCCGCGTCAAGTCACGTACGTGGGCCCCACCTCACCACATCGTCGATCGCACCTATTGCCAGGGGCGCTGAACATGTAAGAATTGGCGCTGGATGGAAGAGTTCCACTGCTCCTTCTGCGGAAAGCAGCGGCGCGAGGTGCGAAAGCTCATCAGCGGTCCGCGTGTCTTCATCTGCGATCAGTGCGTGACTCTGTGCAACGACATTCTCGCCAAGGAAGAGGCATCCGAGCGTCCGAAGTACCCGCCCCCGCGGGCGATCGTCGAGGAGCTGGATCGTTATGTCGTGGGCCAGAAGGACGCCAAGCGGGCCCTCTCAGTCGCGGTCTACAACCACTACAAACGGATCGGCCTTCGCGGCAAGGCGAGCGACGTCGAGCTGCAGAAGGGCAACATCCTGCTGATCGGGCCCACGGGCTCGGGCAAGACGCTGCTCGCGCAGACGCTTGCCAAGAAGCTGGACGTGCCGTTCGCGATCGCCGATGCGACCACGCTGACGGAGGCCGGCTACGTCGGAGAGGACGTCGAGAGCGTGGTCAAGGCGCTGTTCCGCGCCGCCGGCGGTGACGTCGAGAAGACCGCGCGGGGCATCATCTGCATCGACGAGATCGACAAGATCGCGCGCAAGGGCGGCACCCCGTCGCCGACCCGCGACGTGTCCGGCGAGGGCGTGCAGCAGGCGCTGCTCAAGATCCTCGAGGGCAAGACCGCGACGATCACGCCTGATGGGGCGCGCAACCGCCCGCAGCAGGAGCTGATCCAGATCGATACGACCGACATCCTGTTCATCTGCTGCGGTGCGTTCAACGGCCTCGAGGACATCGTGCGCCGCCGCACCGGCCAGCGGGGGCTCGGGTTCGGCGCGCAGGTCTCCACGGCCGAGGACGACAAGGACGCGCTGCGCCGCGAGGCCCGCACCGAGGACCTGATCAAGTTCGGCATGATCCCCGAGTTCATGGGGCGCCTGCCGGTGATCGTCTCGTGCGACGCGCTCGATGTCGACGCGCTCACCGAGGTGCTGTGGAAGCCGCGCAACGCGCTCGCCAAGCAGTACCACCGGATGTTCGAGCTCGAGGGCGTGAAGCTGAACTTCCGGCCCGACGCGCTCACCGCGATCGCCGAGGAGGCCTCGCGCCGCAACTCCGGCGCGCGCGGCCTGCGCGCGATCCTCGAGGAAGTGATGCTCGACGTGATGTACGAGATCCCGTCGCTCACGGGGGTCAAGGAGTGCGTCGTGACCCGCGAGGTCGTCGAGCAGCGCGCCCGCCCCGAGCTCGTGCTCGAGACCAAGGCCGCTAGCTGAGCGGCGGGCTGGGCCGGTGCCCGAGCTCCGCAACGTCATCGTGTTCGCGGTCGGCGCGGAGCGCTACGCGCTCGAGCTGCGGTGGGTCCGCGAGGTGGTCAGCCTCGGCTTCGTGACGGTGGTGCCGACCGCGCCGCCCGAGCTGGCGGGGGTCTACAACCTGCACGGCACGATCCTGCCGGTGCTCGATGTCGGCGCGCTGCTCGGCGGCCCCGCGGGGCTGCCGGCGCGCCAGGGCGATAGCGCGCTGGTGATCGAGGTCGAGGGCGTGGCATGTGCGCTGCGGATCGATCAGGTCGACCAGGTCGCGTCGCTGCGCGGCGCCGAGGGCGGCCACGACGGCACCGAGGGCGCCGCCGTGCTCGACGCGAACGGGCGGTCGCTGACGCTGCTCGACGCCGGTGCGCTGGTCCGCCGCGCGGTCGAGCGGGTCGCCGCGGCGGGCGCCGCGCCGGTCGACTCGGCGCGCGCCGAGGTGGCCGCGTCCCGATGACCGAGAGCGAGCCCGACTTCGACGCCGAGGAGCTGGCGATGCTGCGCCAGCTGTTTCGCGCCGAGGCGCAGGACGGGCTCGAGGAGGTCACCGCCCGGCTGCTCGCCGCGGGCTCGGCGCACCCGTCGCCGGAGGCGCTGACCGAGATGATGCGGGTGACCCACACGCTCAAGGGCGCGGCCGGCACGGTCGGCCTGCCGGCGATGGTCGACCTCGCCCACCGGCTCGAGAGCGTGCGCGCCGCGCTCGGCCGCGCCGCGGCGCCGTGGACCGCGACGACCGGCGATCAGCTGGTCGAGATCGCCGACGGGCTGCGCGGCTACCTCGACCAGCTCGGCGAGCCGGCGGCCGAGGCCACCGCGCACCGGCTGCGCGACCAGATCGACCGGATCGCGCGGCCGCACCGCCGCCCGGACTCCCCGCCGCCGGTGGACGTCGAGCCGCCGCCCGAGCGCGTGATCGAGCCGTCGCCGCCGGAGCATCCGGTGCCCGAGCCCAAGCCATGGCTGCGGATCGAGCCCGAGCGGGTGGACGACCTGATGTCGAGCGCAGGCGAGCTGCTGTTCGATCGCACGCGGATCGAGCGGCGCGTCCAGCTGCTGCGCACGCTGTCGCGCGATCTCGCGCGGACCCGCCAGACCCTGCACGACGCGCTCGGTGACGCGGGCGTGCCGTCGCGCGCGTCGCTGGTGACCACCGAGGGCGAGCTGGCCGGCCAGGCCGCGCTGCTCAGCCAGACCACCGCGGGGCTGCTCGACGAGCTCGAGGCGCTGCGCCGCACGATCGGCGCGCTACAGCGCGGGCTGACCCGGATCCGCATGGAGTCGGCGCGCAACCTGTTCCTGCACGCCGCGCGGACCCTGCGGGCGCTGCGCCGCGCGACCGGCGTGACGGTGGAGCTGCGCACCTCCGGGGAGGACACCGAGTTCGACAAGGCGGTCGCCGAGCAGCTGATCGATCCGATCACCCAGCTGCTGCGCAACGCGGTGGCCCACGCGTTCGAGCCGCCCGCCGAGCGCGAGGCACACGGCAAGCCGGCCACCGGCGCGATCGCGATCGCCGCGCGCCAGGACGGTAACCTGCTGGTGCTCGAGATCTCCGACGACGGCCGCGGCATCGACACCGCGGCGCTGCGCGATCGGCTGGTCGCCACCGGGCGGTGGACCGCGGCGCGCGCCCAGCTCGCCGACGAGGCGGAGATCCTGGACGCGCTGCTCGGCACCGGGGTGTCGAGCCGCGACGACGCCGACGAGCTCGCCGGGCGCGGGATCGGGATCGGCCTGGTGCGCGAGACCGTGGCGCGGCTCGGCGGCGAGGTCGAGGTGTCGTCGCAGGCCGGGCGCGGCACGACGTTCAGCCTGCGCCTGCCGCTCTCGACCGCGCTCGCCCACGCGATGCTGTTCAAGGTCGCCGGCCAGGTCTACGCGATCCCGAACGTGCACGTCGTCGAGACCACGTTCGTCGAGGCCGATGCCACGATCGCGGCGGTGCGCCACCGCGACGAGCCGCTGCCGGTGCTGCGGCTCGAGCAGCTGCTCGGCCACGGCTCGCCGCACGAGCGGCGCCCTGCCCTGGTGCTCTCGTTCGCCGGCCAGATGCTGGTGTGCACCGTGGACAAGGTGATCGGGCCGCGCGAGATCATCATCCGGCCGCTCGGCCCGCTGCTCGCGCCGCTCACCCTGTACGCCGGCGCGACGATCAGCGGCTCCGGCAAGGTGCAGCTGATCCTCGATCCGGCGCAGCTCGCGCGCCGCGCCTACCCCGACGCGCCGGTGGTCGCCGCGACCGATCCCGGCTCGGCGCCGGTGGTGCTCGCCGGGCGCGCGCTGGTGATCGACGACTCGCGCGCGACCCGCGAGGCGATGACCACCATGCTCGGCGGCGAGGGCTGGATCGTCGATGTCGCCGAGGACGGCGGCCGCGCGCTCCAGCTGGCGCGCCACCAGCGCTACGACCTGGTGGTCACCGATCTCGAGATGCCCGAGCTCGGCGGCTTCGATCTGGTCGCGCGGCTGCGCCAGGACGAGCGGTTCCGCGCAACGCCGGTCATCATCATCACCTCGCGCGCCCACCCGGAGCATCGCCGGCGCGCCCGCGAGCTCGGCGTGCGTGCGTTCGTCGCCAAACCGATCACGCGGCGCAAGCTGCTCGAGGCGCTCGCGGCGCGCTAACGGCTAGCCTAGCGCCCGCGCTTCTTGCTCTTCGGCTTGGCCGTGGGGCGCGGCCGCGACGGCTTCCCCCCACCGCCACCGCCGCCGCCCTCGTCCTCGCGCTCGCGCATCCCGCGATGCGAGACGCCGAGCCGCAGCTTGCCGCCGGCGCCGGCCGCCTTGCGCGGCGGCGCGCCGCGCTCGACGTGGCCACGCACCGCGCGCTCGACCTCGCGCCCCGCCTTCTTGCGCTGGGCGACGCCGGCCCGGGTCTCGCGAGCAGCCGCCGCGCGGGGCTCGCGGGGCTGCGGCTCGCCGCGCGCCGGGCGCGGCTTCTTGGCGGGCTCGCGCGCCACCGCGCCGACCAGCGTGAAGTCGACCCGGCGGCGGACCACCGAGACGTTCGAGATCTCGACGGTGAGCTGGTCGCCCAGCTCGATCGTGAACCCGGTCTTCTTGCCGGACAGCCGCATGTGGATCTCGTCGTACGAGAACTGGTCGTTGCCGAGCGAGTCGAGCTTGATCAGCCCCTCGACGAACGGCTCCTCGATCTCGACGAACGCGCCGAAGCTGGGGACCGCCGAGACCGTGCCCTCGAACTGCTGGCCGACCTGATCGCGCATCAGGTACGCGCGGTACATCGCGACCGCCTCGCGCTCGGCCTCCATCGCGCGGCGCTCGTGGTTGCTCGCGTTGTGCGCGAGCTCGCCGAGCTTGTCGACCGCCGGGGGCGGCTTGGCGTAGCCGCCGCCCGAGGGGTTGCCGTCGCGGTGGAGGTGGTACTTGAGCAGGCGGTGGACCAAGAGGTCCGGGTAGCGCCGGATCGGCGAGGTGAAGTGCAGGTAATCCCCGGACGCCAGGCCGAAGTGGCCGACCGGCACGGTGTCCCACACCGCCTGCGTGAGCGTGCGCAGCACCAGGAACGACAGCGCCTGGACGCCCGGCTTCTCGGCGATCTGGTCGAGCACGCGCTTCATGCCGAGCGGCGTGACCGCCTCCTCGACGTCCACCACGATCCCGTACGCGCCGAGCAGCTCGGCGAGCTGCGCCACGCGATCCTCCTTGGGCGGCGCGTGGACGCGCCACACCGCGGGCGCGCCGCGCTTGCGGAAGAACCCACCCACCGCCTCGTTCGCGGCGATCATGAACTCCTCGACCAGCTGGTACGCCTGCTTGACCGCCGGATCGCCCTTGGACTTCACGACGTCGCGGACCAGCCGCGGATCGTCGGCGTCGAGCACGACCTTGGGCTCCGAGATCTCGAGATCGAGCGCGCCGCGCGCCTGGCGCTTCTTGCGCAGCTGCTGGGCGAGCCCGTGCAGCCGGCCGAGCTCCTCGGCCCACGGCCGGTAGATCTCGCGGCGGCCGCGGAAGTCGCCCTCGAGCGCCGCGGCGACGCCCGGGTAGTCGAGCCGCGCCTTGCTCTTGATCACCGCCGCCGCGAAGCCGACGTCCGCCAGCTCCGCCTCGTCGGAGTAGTCGAGCCGGACCACCATCGCGCAGCGATCGACCAGCGGGTTGAGCGAGCAGATCCCGGCGGACAGCTGGTGCGGCAGCATCGGGATCACGCGGTCCGGCAGGTACACCGAGACGCCGCGGATCGTGGACTCGCGATCGAGCGCGTCGTCCCACCGCACGTAGTGCGAGACGTCGGCGACCGCGACCCACACGCGCGGGCCGCCGTGCGGGCCATCCTCGATGCACAGCGCGTCGTCGAAGTCGCGCGCCGTCTCGGGGTCGATCGTGCAGAACCGGCGATCGCGCAGATCGATCCGGTCGGCGACGTCGTTCGGGCCGAGCTGCGCCGGCGTCTGCGCGGCCTGGGCCAGCGCCTCGTCGGGGAACTCGGTCGGGATCACCGCGCACGCGAGGATCTTCTCGATCTCGGTCCGCGGATCGTCCGGATCGCCGAGCACCTTGAGCAGCTTGCCGGCGAGCTCGCGGCGCGCGGCGTCGGGGTAACGCGTGATCTCGAGGACCACCGCGTCGCCGTCCTTGCCGCCCTGCGCGTCGTCGATGCCGACCCGGCCGTAGTCCGCGGCGATCCGCGGATCGTCGGGCTCGAGGTACACCGCGCGGCTCACCCGGCGCAGGATACCGGTGATCCGGGCGCGCCCGCGGGCGAGCACCTCGGTGACCCGGCCCTCGGTGCCACGCACGCCGGGCCAGGTGTCGACCGCGACGCGATCGCCGTCCATCGAGGTGCCGCGGTACTTCGCCGGCACGAACACCGTCTCGCCGTCCTCGAGCTGGACGAAGCCATAGCCCGCCGGGTGGACGGTGATCCGGCCGATGATCCGCTCCTCTTCGACGCGGACCGCGCCGACCTCGCGGACCTCGCCGGTCTCTGGATCGTACTCCTCGCGGCGCGCGCCGGGCGCCGGTCGCCCCGGGGCCGCCGGTCGCGTGGGCCGGGCCGGCTTGGCCGGACGCGCCGGGGCCGGGGTGGGCGCCGCGGCGGGAGCTGCGCCCCACGGCAGCGCCTTGCCACGCGGCTGGCCCGGCTCGGGCTTGCGCTTCGGCGCGGCCGGCGCGGCGGCCGGCGCGGCGTGGGTGGTCGGCTCGCGCCGCTTGCCGCGTGGATCGCTCGCCCGGCCCGACGGCGCGAGCGCGAACGCGCCCCCCGTCAGGACGTGCACGATCCCCTCCTCGACCAGGTCGAACAGGATCGAGCGCAGCTCCGAGTACTCGTGCTTGCGCACGCCGAGCTCGTCGGCGAGCGCCGTCAGCTTGATGCCCGGGGTGACCAGGCGGGACAGGCTATCGAGAACGGCCTGTCGATCGAACGTGAACATGTCTTCCTTCAAAACGAAACTCACCTAGCGAAATGCATGCAGTTGGCCGCCGTCTCCGGCGACGTAGATCGTCCCATCGCGCGCGATCGCGGGCGTCGTGTCGACGTCCGCTCCGAGATCGAGCAGCCACAGGAGCGTGCCGTCGGGGGCGACGGCATAGAGATGTTCGTCCTCGGACCCGACGAGGATCGTCCCGTTGGTCGAGATCCCCGGGGTCGCGGCGATCTTGTCGGCGGTCGCGAGCTTCCACCGGACCTGGCCGTTCGGCGCGATCGCGTACAGCTTGCCGTCGAGCGAGCCGACGTAGATCGTGCCATCCGCGCCGATCGCCGCCCCGCCCCGGATCGGGTCGCCGGTCAGCGTCTTCCAGAGCACCGCGCCGGCCGGGCTGATCGCGTAGAGCGAGCGATCGTCGCTGCCGACGTAGATCGTGCCGTCGGCGCCGATCGCCGGGGCCGCGTCGACGTCGCCGCCGGTGCGGATCTCCCAGCGCTTCGCGCCGTCGGGCGCCACGGCGTACAGCGCGTCGTCCTGGCTGCCGGCGTACACCGTGCCGTCGGGGCCGACCGCCGGGGTCGAGGCGACGTGCTCGGCGGTGGCGAGCTTCCAGCGCAGCGTGCCATCGGGCCACACCGCGTGGATCCCGTCGCCGCCGACGTAGATCGTGCCGTCGGGGCCGATCGTCGGCCCGCCGTCGACGTCGCAGCGCGACGACTCGGGGCCGAAGCCCTTCGGATCGCAATCGCCGAGCCGCAGCTTCCACTTCAGCGTGCCCTCGGGCGTCACGGCGTACAGGTGATCGTCGTCGGAGCCGACGTAGATCGTGCCGTCCTCGGCGATCGCCGGGGTGCTCCACGACCGGTCCTCCATCGCGAACGTCCACGCGACCTTGCCGGCCGGCGAGATCGCGGTCAGCGCGTTGCCGTGGCTGGCGACATAGATCGTCCCGTCCGGGCCGATCGTCGGGGAGCCGGTGACCACGCCGCCGACCCCGACCTTCCACTGCTCCTTGGGGGCCCGCTGAGGGGCCGGGCCGCCCCGGCGGCCGGTGTGCTGGGCGTCGCCTCCGAACATCGCGAACGGCGGCGCGCCGGGCACGGCGACCGCCGCGACGGGATCGGCCGCGACGCGACCCGTGG
>JBQCJR010000418.1:0-3962 GCA_051952595.1 Kofleriaceae bacterium | reverse complement strand
CGGTCACCAGATCGACGTCGCCGCCCTGCAGCCCCTTGAGCGTGTTGTAGCTGAGCTGCGAGCCGGTCAGCCGGCACACCTGCGCGGTCGCCCCGGCGTACAGCGAGCTGGTCCCAGCGTCCCATAGCACGGTGGTCGGCCCGCCGACCTGCATCTCGCCGATCTGCGCGAGCTCGTCGTCGAAGTTGTCGAGTGGCAGCGCGAGCAGGTAGCCGTTGGTCCCGACGTACAGGTTCGTGCCGTCGGTCGCGAACCGGAGCTCGTTGTGGCGATAGCCGGTCAGCCGGTTGTACGCGCCCTGGGTCCCGTTCGCGATGTCGTAGCCGTACGCATAGCCGTTGACGCCGGTGTACGCGACGTTGTTGGTCGGCGAGAACAGCACCGAGGTGACGTAGTTGCCGCAGTTGGTGTCGACGGCCCAGTTGACCATCGCCCCGGAGACGGTCTGGTACAGCACGTACGCCGCGCTGCCCAGGATCGGCCCGTCGATCCGCTCTTCGCCGCTCCGGGTCGAGTTCAGGGACACGACCTGTTGGCTCTGGCTGTCGATCCAAGGCCCGCCCGACGCGCCCGGGGTGAACATCGAGGGCATGCGCAGGAACGACGACTGCTTGATCGTCTTCTGGCGGTAGCTGCTCGGCTGCTCCCACATCCGCTCGCCCTGGTCGAAGTGGAACTTGCCGTTCTTGTCGATCGGATAGCCGAGCGCGTTCACGCTCCCGGAGCTGGGCTCGAGGAAGTCGAGCGGCAGGCCGGGCACGCCGCTCGGCATCGGCTGGACGAGCGCGAACCCGAAGTCGAACGCGACGTCGCCATCGGCGTGGGTGTAGTCGAGCATGTAGAAGACGTCCACGCCCGCGAAGCTACCCAGCGGCGAGTCGCCGTCGTCGAACTGCGGCTCGAACAACACGTTGATCGCCGGCTGCGGCGGCCTCTTGTCGCGCAGCGAGACCACGCAGTGCGCGGCGGTCATCACCAGGTTCGGGCCGACGGCGAACCCCGACCCGCGGTGGTACATGCCGCCCTCCTCGAACTGGAACAGGAACTTGCCGACCGACGAGTACGGCGGCGTGCCGAGCTGCTTCGCCGGGACGCGGGTCGGCTTCGTCACGTCCTCGGGCGCGTCCTCGCCGGCTGCCATCTCGCGCGCGGGGGGCATCGGCGGCGGGATCGCCGCGCGCCGGCGCTCTGGCGTCCAGAGCTCGCGCACGCGCGCGGCGTGCTCGGCGATCTGCGCGGGGGTCGCGCCGGCGGGCACCAGGCGGTGGTGGCGCACGCGGCTGCGCAGGGAAGCGATCTCATCGACAGGAAGCGACAGGATCTTCGGCATCCCACCATGGTCGCCGATCTGCCGGTCGCGCGCCTTCCCAGCCTGGGAGGAGGGCCGGCGCGGACGCGGGTCAGCGCAGCACGTCCTCGAGGAAGCCGGCGACGTGCTCGGTGAACGCCACCGGCTGCTCGATGTTGCCGAGGTGCGCGCTGTCGATCATCGCGAACCGCGCGCCGGGGATCGCCGCCGCGAGCCGGCGCGCGGCGTCCGGGGAGATCGATGGGTCGCGCGCCCCGGTGAGCACGAGCGTGGGCGCGCGCAGCGCGGCGAGCCGCTCGACGTGATCGAGGCGCTGGATCGCGTGGCCGGCGGTCAGGAACCCGGCGACGCTCGTGCGGCGGATCAGCCCGGCGATCCACGCGACGGTGTGCGGCGCGGCCGCGGCGAACTCGGGCGTGAACCAGCGCGCGAGGGTGGGCGCGACCTGGGTCTCCATGCCGCCGGCATTGACCGTCGCGAGGCGCTCGGTCCACACCGCGACGGCCTCGGGCGGCGTGCGCGCCGCGGTGTGGGCCAGCACGAGCGCGCGGGTGCGCTCCGGGTACGCGAGCGCGAACGCCTGGGCGACCATGCCGCCGAGCGACAGCCCCACGATCGCCGCGCGCGCGATGCCGCGCTCGTCGAGGATCTCGCGCAGCGCGGTCGCGTACTCGGCGAAGCTGCCGAGCGCGCGCGCCGGGGCGTCGCCGTGCCCGGGGAGATCGAGCGCGATCACCTCGAACCGCGACGACCACACGGCGGCCTGGGCGGCCCAGATCGCGCGGCTGGTCGCGAGCGAGTGCAGGAGCACCACGGTGGGGGTGGTCATCGCTCCCACTCTGGCACGCGCCGAGGGGAGCACCACGGCGTGGCCCCAGATGACAACGACTCGGCACGCGCGGACCTACGGCGAGCGCGCCCGGCGCGCCACAATCCGCTCGATGAGCCGGCTCGAGCGAGCGCTGCGATCGATCCTGCGGCTGCGCGGCGTGCGCAGCCTCTACGTCGAGACCGAGGTCGCGCGCCACCACGTCTACGACGCGCCCGGCCGCGGCGCGCTCCCGCCGATCGTGCTGCTGCCCGGGCTCACCGACAGCGCGGCGACCGCGGCGCCGATGCTCCCGCTGCTGCGCGCTCGGGCGCGCCGGGTGATCGTCGTCGAGAGCGCCGGCCACGGGCTGTCCGGACCGGCGCGCGGGGCCTACTCGGTGTCGCGCCACCTCGCGTCGATCACCGCCGCGCTCGACCAGCTGCTCGACGAGCCGGTGGTGCTGGTCGGCAACTCGCTCGGCGGCGCCACGGCGCTGCGCTACGCGCACGTGCGGCCGCAGCGCGTGCGCGGGCTGTACCTCACGTCGCCGGGCGGCGCGCCGTTCGCCGTCGACGAGGCCGAGCGCGTGCGACAGGTGTTCGCGATGCGCACGCCGGCGGACGCGCGCGCGTTCCTCGATCTCGTGTACCACCGCCCGCGGGTGCTCTCCCCGGTGGTCGCGCGGTTCGTCCTGCCGCGGGCCCGCGCGCCGGCGGTGGCCGATCTGCTGCGCACGCTGCGCGACGAGCACGCGGGCCCCACCGAGCTCGCCGCGCTGGCGATGCCGGTGACCCTGCTGTGGGGGCGCGCGGACCGGCTGCTGCCGGCCTCGGCGCTGGCGTACTTCCGCGCCCACCTGCCCGCCCACGCGTCGATCGTCGAGCCCGACGACCTCGGCCACTGCCCACACCTCGACGATCCGCGGCGGCTGGCCCGGCTGATCGCGGCGTTCGCCGAGGCGGTCTGACGCGTGAGCCAACGGCAAGGAGCCACGCACCCCCGCGCGGTGCACCGCGACCTGGGCGACCATGGGCCGACGTGCAAGCCCCCGTCCCGAGCCACGAGCACGCTCGGCTGCGAACGCTTCGCCGCTACGCCGTGCTCGACACCGAGGCCGAGCCCTCCTTCGATCGCATCACCTCGCTCGCGGCGCGCGTGCTCCGGGTGCCGATCTGCCTGGTCTCGCTGGTCGACGCCGACCGGCAGTGGTTCAAGTCGTGCGTCGGGCTCGGCGTGCGCGAGACCGGGCGCGACGTCTCGTTCTGCGCGCACGCGATCCTGTCCGACGACGTGCTGGTGGTCCCCGACGCGACCGAGGACGCGCGGTTCCTCGCGAACCCGCTGGTGCTCGGCGCGCCGTTCATCCGCGCCTACGCCGGCGCGCCGCTGACCACCAGCGACGGGTTCCGGATCGGCACGCTGTGCGCGATCGACACCCGGCCGCGCGCGTTCGACGCCGACGAGCGCGCGACGCTCGCGGACCTCGCGCGGCTGGTGGTCGACGAGCTCGAGCTGCGGCTCGCGGTGCGCGAGCGCCGGCTGTTCGAGCGGGTGCTCCACACCTCGCCGAACGTGGTCTACGTGTACGACCCGGCGACCCGGCGCACCCTGTGGTCGAGCCGGCTGGTCACCGCGGTGCTCGGCTACGAGCCGAGCGAGCTCGGCGACCAGCTCGGCGACCTGGTGCACCCCGACGACGGGCCGGCGATGGCGCGGCACTTCGAGGCGATCGAGCGCAGCACGGGTGGCCAGCACCACGAGCTCACCTACCGGGTCCGCGCCGCCGACGGCACGTACCGGTGGTTCCTGTCGCGCGAGACGCCGTTCGAGCACGACGCGACC
>JBQCJR010000417.1:0-8401 GCA_051952595.1 Kofleriaceae bacterium | reverse complement strand
CGCGGGCGTCGATGGGCGAGCAGAGATCGTCGTGGCAGGTGTTCGTGACCTCGTCGGTGGTGCGCTGCGCTCACGCGGTGTCGAGCGCGTGTTGCCGGTCGATCGCGGCGCAACCTGCTGGCACCTCCGGAGCGTCGGTCGCGGCGCTCGCGCGCGCGGCCTCGATCGCCTGGCGCGCCTCTTCGGCGAGCGCGGCCTCGTCGCACTGCGCGCGGGCCTCCGCGAGCGCCTCGCCGCCGGCCACCTCGGCGAGCTGGCGCAGCGCGAGGCACGCCTGGGTGCCGCGGCGCCCGGCATCGCGCTCGGCGCGTAGCGCGTCGCGTGCACCGGCGAGCTGCGCCGAAGCCATCGCGGCGCACGCTCGGTCGAGCTCGGGGACCGTCCGCGCGATCTCGCGCGACGAGCGGCAACGCAGCATCAGAGCGGCCAGCTCGCCGCCGCGCAGCCGCGCCGGTAGCTCGGCGAGCAGCTGCTTGCACGCCGCCGCGAACCCCGGATCTGCGTAGTGGCCCGCGCGCAGCGTGCAGTCGTCGAACGCGTCGTGCCACGACCCGGCGGCGACCAGCCGCTCGACCTCGCGCGCCCGCTGCTTGGCACGCTGCGCGTCGCTGCACGCCCGGAACCCGTCGCACGACTCCTGGTCGGCGCACCCCAGCACCGCATCGATCTCGGTCCGCGCGTGGTCGCCTTCGCGGGCGAGCTTGCACGCGGCGATGAACTCCTCGCGCGCCGGGAACCTCGTTTGGTCGGCGCACTTCTGCTCGAGCTCGTAGAGCCGGTCGCACGGCTCCTGCGCGCAGCTCGCCGCGCCCAGCGCGGCCACGAGCCACGGCCCGCGCGCTACTTGCATTTCGGCGGCACGGTGGTGAGCGCCTCGGCGAGCTGCGGGTACTTCTCCGCGAGCTTGTACTTGGCCGCCGCGGCCTGCACGTTCTTGATCCGGAACGGGCACACGTACTTCGCGCTGCTCGATGCGCTCTCGGCCGCGAGCGTCGCGAGCCCGAGCTCCACGTGGCACACCCGGATCAGCTCGTCGGCGGTGCGCTGCGCCCACGGCGTGCCGAGCTCGATCAGCTTGTCGGGCAGCGAGTCGCACTGGTACGGCGCCGAGATGTCCTTGGACTGCGCGTTCGCGCGCGCCCGCGCGAGCGCCGTGCTCACCGAGGCCGAGAGCTCGGCCTCCTCGCACACCGCCTTGGCGCGCGCGGTGGCCTCGGCGCCGATCATCTTGCCGTAGCGCTCGAGATCCATGCAGGTCTTGAAGTCGCGCTTGCCCGCGTCGCGCGCCTGCTCGACGACCTTGACCTGTCCGTCGAACAGGGTGCGCGCCATCGACGCGCACGCCGCGACGAACTCGGGCGACGCCTTCGCGATCTCCTCGGAGTGCGCGCAGCGCCGCGCCGCGCTCTCGAGGTCTTCCCCGGTCAGCTTGCCCGGCACCGCGGCCATCGTGCGGTCGCACGCCGCCTTGAACTGCGGCTCGCGGTAGCTGTCCTCGAACGTGGTGCAGGAGTCGAACGCGTCCTTCACCTTGCCGGCGGCGAGGTTCTTCTCGATCTCGCGGCTGCGCCGCCGCGCGCTCCGGCCCCGGTTGCACGCGTCGAACTCCTCGCACGTCGATTTCTGCGCGCACGCGAGCGTCTCGTCCATCTCCTGCGCGTCCCCGCTGTCGCGGGCCAGCTTGCAGGCCGAGACGAACAGGTCCTTATCGGGGAGCTTGCGCTCGCCGCACTGCTTCTGCTTCTCGTACAGCTTCTCGCACTCGTTGCTGCCACAGCCCGCGCCGAGCACGACCACGACCATCACGAGCCACCCTGGATTCCAACACACCTGTCGCATGTCGCCTTGTAACGCGGCGGCGCGGCCGCTGGCTACTGCCGCTTCGCGAGCGCGACCAGCGTGGCGGCCGCCTCGACGCGGACCACGCCGCTCGGGTCGGCGAGCGCCGCGACCAGCCCCGGCGTGACCCGGCGGGCGGTGGCGTGTGCGGCGACCGCCGCGGCGCGCGCGTCGGGCTCGCGGCCCTGATCGCGGACCGCGGCGTCGAGCGCCGAGCGGCCGCGCGGATCGTCGAGCCGGGCCAGGTCGGTCGCCGCGTCGAGCGCCGCGTCGGTTGCCAGCGCGGCCGCGAACAGCTCGATCGCCGCCGCGCGCTCGCCGGCGCTCGCGAGGGAGCGCGCCGCCGCGAGCCGCACCCCGACCACCGGATCCGCGGCGAGCCGGCGGGCCAGCGCGCGCGCCTCCTGCTTGCCCACCGCGCGGATCGCGAGGTTCGCCGCCGCCGCGCGCGTCGTCCAGTCCTCGTCGGTCGCGGCGCGCTCGAGCGCCTGCTTCGCCAGCTCCGGGCGGCCCGTCGCGATCGCCGCCTCGAGCGCGACCAGCGCCTCCGCATCGCTCGCGGCGTCGACCAGCCGCGCGGTCTGCCGGGCGGCGACCAGCGTCTGGACCCCGGCGAGCCGCACCGCGAGCGCGCGATCGCCGAGCGCGCCGACCGCGACCGCCGGCAGGTCCGCGCCGCCCAGCCGGGCCAGCGCCGCGACCGCCGTCGCGCGCACCGCCTCGTCGGAGTGGCGCAGCGCGCGCGCGAGCAGCGGCGCGGACTCGCGATCGCCCAGCTGGCCGAGCCAGCGGATCGCGGCGCGGCGGACCCGCGGATCCGGATCCTCGGCCGCGCGCCGCAGATCGCCCAGCGCCAGCTTGCCGACCTTGCGCCCGATCCCGTCGACGACGATCCGGCGCGCCTCCGGATCGTCGGACCGCAACAGCTCGCTCGCGACCTGGGGCGCCTCGCCATAGCCGCGCAGCACCGCGATCGCGGCCGCCGCGGCGACCCGGTCGTCATCGTCCCCCATGCGCTCGGCGACCCGGTCCGCCAGCGGGTGCAGCTCGGCCGACTCGACCGCCGCGATCGCGACCAGCTTCATCTTGACCGACGGCGACGCGAGCGCCTGCTCGAGCGTGGCGATCGCGAGCTCGCGCAGCAGCGCGCGATCGTCCTCGCCCTCGTGGTCGCGGTACGCGCCGTAGGCCCGGGCGACTCCCGCGGCGTCGCCGAGCGCGAGCGCGGCGCGGATCCGCATCTGCCACAGCCCGTCGTCGCCCGGGTGGGCCGCCAGGCCCTCGTCGGCGGCGCGGGCCGCGCCGGCGTAGTCACCCGCCTCGTAGAGCGAGACCGAGCGGCGCGCGCGGTTCGCGCAGCCAGAGGCGAGCAGAGAGGCGAGCAGGGAGGCGAGCGTGACGAGCAGAACAGGGCGCATTGGAAGCTCCATCCGCCGAGCGGAGATGCCCGAGCATGACACACCCATCGTGCGCGCCACCGCCCGCTCGGTTACGCGATCCCGCGGATCGGTGTTACAACGGCCGCCCGTGGCGCGTGGCTTCCTGTTCGATCTCGACGGTACGCTGGTCGACTCCGAGCGCGAGACCGCCGAGGCGATGGCGCGCGCGTTCGAGCGCTGGCACGGCATCGCGCTCGAGCCGTACGATCGCGAGTTCATCATCGGGCGGTCGTGGATCGCGATCTACGACAGCCTCCGGGCCCGCTACCCGCAGCTCACCTGGAGCCGCGAGGAGACCGTGGCGCGCACCGCGCTCGTCCGAGACGAGGTGTTCGCCGAGCGCGGCGTCACCGTGCTCCCCGGCGCGCGCGCGGCGCTGAGCTGGACCCAGGGCCACCCGCGCGCCCTCGTCACCGGCAGCTCGCGGGTCGAGGCCACCCAGGTGCTGCCGCTGATCGGCCCCGAGGCGGCGTTCGACCTGATCGTCGCCTCCGAGGACGTCGCGCGCAGCAAGCCCAGCCCCGATGGCTACCTCCAGGCGACCGCGGCGCTCGGCGTCGCGCCCGCCGATTGTGTCGTCGTCGAGGACTCGGTCTCCGGGATCGAGGCCGGGCGCGCGGCCGGGTGTATCGTCCTGGCCGTCCGGGCGGGGAACTTCGGCGGCTGGGACCAGTCCGGCGCCCACCGGGTGATCGACTCGCTCGAGGCGTTCACGCCGGCGCTGGTCGACGAGCTGTTCGCGAACTATGGTTCCTCCGGAGCCTTCCGGTGAACCTGCCCAAGAACGTCACGATCTACGAAGTCGGCCCGCGCGACGGGCTGCAGAACGAGGCCCGCCAGGTCCCGACCGCCGACAAGATCCGGTTCATCGACGCGCTCGTCGCGGCCGGCATCCGCGACATCGAGATCACCAGCTTCGTCTCGCCGAAGTGGATCCCGCAGCTCGCCGATGCGGCCGAGGTCGCGCGCGGCGTGCAGCGGATCCCCGGCGTGCGGATGAGCGCGCTCGTCCCCAACCGGCGCGGCCTCGAGACCGCGCTCGCCTCGGGGATGCGCGAGATCGCGGTGTTCCTGTCCGCCTCCGAGACCCACAACAAGAAGAACGTCAACAAGACGATCGACGACACGCTGCGGGCGTTCGACGAGGTCGTGCCGCACGCGCGCAGCGCCGGCGTCTCGGTGCGCGCCTATGTCTCCACGGTGTTCGGCTGCCCGTACGAGGGCGAGGTCGATCCCGAGCGCGCCGTCAGCCTGACCGGCCAGCTGCGCGACATGGGCGTCTACCAGGTCTCGCTCGGCGACACGATCGGCGTCGCGAACCCGCGCCAGGTCGAGGACGTGCTCGGCCGCGTGCTCGCCAAGCACCCCAGCGACGCGATCGCCGTGCACTTCCACGACACCCAGGGCACCGCGCTCGCGAACTGCCTGGTGTCGATCACGATGGGGATCACCACGATCGACGCGTCGGCCGGCGGGCTCGGCGGCTGCCCGTACGCGCCCGGCGCCTCGGGCAACCTCGCCACCGAGGACGTCGTCGCGATGCTGCACAGCATGGGCGTCGCCACCGGGATCGATCTCGACAAGCTGACCGAGGCGTCGCGCACCGCCGCGACGTTCGTCGGACACGAGCTGTCGTCGAAGTACCTCAAGGCGCACGTCGGCAAGCAAGCGCGGGCGCGCCGGCGCGCCGAGCTCGGCAACCCGTAGTACCGTCCGCGCATGGCAGACGTCCGAGTGGAGAAGCGCGACCACGTCGCATGGGTCACGCTCCATCGTCCCGAGGTCCGCAACGCGCTGTCGCGCGCCGTCAACCTGCGGATCGCCGAGATCACCGCCGAGCTCGATCACGACAACGACGTGCGCGCCGTCGTGATCACCGGCGCCGGCGACAAGGCGTTCTGCGCCGGCGCGGATCTCAAGGAGCGCAGGGGCATCGCCGCTGCCGACACCGGCCCGTTCATCGACGCGATCTGCGGCGCGATCCACAGCGTCGGCAAGCTGCGCAAGCCGACGATCGCCGCGATGAACGGCTCGGCGTACGGCGGCGGGCTCGAGCTGGCGATCGCGTGCGACTTCCGGATCCTCGTCGAGGGCGCGGAGCTCGGGCTCACCGAGGTCCGGCTCGGGATCATGCCCGGCGCGGGTGGCACCCAGCGGCTGCCGCGGCTGATCGGCGAGGCGCGCGCCAAGGAGCTGATCCTGCTCGGCCGCAAGATCGGCGCCGCGCGGGCGCTCGAGATCGGCCTCGTCCACCAGGTCGTGCCGCGCGATCAGCTGACCGCCGCGGTCGATGGGCTGATCGCCGAGCTCGCCGGGTGTGCGCCGCTCTCGGTCTCGCAGTCGAAGACCGCGATCGAGAACGGCTACGGCGTGTCGATCGAGGACGGGCTCGACCTCGAGCGCAAGTGCTACGAGGTCACGCTCTACAGCGCCGACCGCAACGAGGGCCTCGCCGCGTTCGCGGAGGGCCGCCCGCCGCGCTACGAAGGCCGGTGACCCGGGACCCGGGGCTGCGGCCCCGATCCGGGTGACCGCACCGCTCCCGGTGGCTGATCATTCGCCCGGTTGCGCGACCGCCGAGCTGGCCTGCTGGCTGCACATCCTGCGGGGACATGCCGGCCATCGACGACCTGATGAAGCGCCTCGGCTTCGTGAAGCTGTCCTCCTACGGGTTGGTGCTCACGCCCGAAGGTCGAGTCATGTCGCTGCGTCCGGCGGTGCTCGACGACGGGGCCGGCGGTCGCATCGTCGGCTGGCAGGACGACGACCTCTCCGCGATGGAGCTCCAGCCGTGGGAGCCCGCGCGGCCGGCGCCGGCGCGAGCCGTGGCCACTCGAGTCGCCACCGCGCCGGTCCCGGCGACCCCACAGGTTGTAAGGCCGATCGCAGCTCCCGCGCGGCCTGTACCGGCGGCCACCGTTGCGGTGGCAGCGGAGCCGGAGCTGGACGAAGATGACTGGGAATGGATGGTCGCGATCGCACGCGCGCGCGCCGTGGACGAGAAGACCTCGCCCGTCCCGCGGGTCGCGTCACCGGCGAAGGCGCCGAAGTTCGTCGCTGCGCGGACCCAGCCGATGGCGACGGTCGCGCCGCCGCGCGACGTGCGCGACGCGATGAGCTCGGGCGAGTGGCCGAAGACCGAGCCGCTCGGCGAGCTCGACTACAACGACTACACCAGCCCGACGAACGAGGTGGTGCGGGTCGCGCGCATCGCGGAGCAGCCGAAGGCGGCTCCTCGGGTGGCGGTCGCTTCGCGGCCGGTCGCGCCGGCGCCGACGCCGGTCGTGGCGTCATCGCAGCCGTCGGTCGTGGTGTCGTCGCAGCCGGTCGCTCCAAGGGCGGCTACGCCGGCGATGCCGATGCCAGTCGTCTCGTCGAAGCCGGCCGGGTCGACGGTCCCGGTCTCGTCGAAGCCGGCCGGGTCGACGGTCCCGGTCGCGTCGAAGCCGGTCGCGTCGAAGCCGGTCTCGCAGAGGGCAGTCGCGCCGACGCCGGCGATGCCGATGCCAGTCGTCGCGTCGAAGCCGGCCGCGCCGACGCCGGCGATACTAGTCGTCTCGGCGAAACCGGTCGCGCCGACGCCGGCGGTCTCGCCAACGTTCACGGCGGTCCCGCCGCCGATCGCTTCCCATCCCGCCGCGACCCCGGCCTCGCCGGTGCCCGTGGTCCCGCCGACGATGCGCACCCAGCCGCGCGCGGCCTCTCCGGCGACGATCATCCCGGTGCCCAAGCTTCCCTCGATCGATGCCGCGCGCGCGGCGGCCGTCCGCCCGGTGGTGAAGACCGGCGCGCATCCGATCGTCCGCCCCGTCGTGCCGCCAACGATCCCCGCGGTGGTCCGCCCGGTCGCGCCGACCCCGTCGCCACTGCCGACGCCGATCCCGCCCGCGCCGCCGCGCCGGCTCGCCAAGGGGACCGCCCCGATCGTGCCGGCCGGTCCTTCCGCGCCGTCGCCGCACATCGACGACACCGTGCCGTACCTGCCGCTCGACGAGCGCACGACGCCGCACCTGACCCTGCCGCCGGTCGCGGCGCGGGCCGCGCTGCCGAGCATCCGGACGCGCCTGGGCCAGTGATGCGCCTGCGCGCGCTGGTGGTCGCGGCGGCGCTGCTCGCCGCGTGTGGCGGTGGAGGTGGGGCCGCGCCGAAGGCGCCCACGCAGCCTGCCATCGACGGCAAGCAAGCCGAGAAGGAGGCGTCCGGGCTGGTCGAGGAGATCTACCAGACGCTCGGTCGCGGCAACAAGGACAGCCTGTTCACGCTGCTCGACGAGTCGCTCGTGGTGTTCGGGCCGCGGCGCACCGACGCGCTGTCGACCCGCGAGGACGCGCTCGTCGCGCTCGGCGAGATCGTCGATACCAAGGCGCGCAAGACGGTCAAGCTGCGCTCGGCGTCGCTCGAGGTCGTGCCGTCGCCGGGCGGCCGCTCGGCGTGGGCGTTCGACGTCGTGAACGTCGATGGCCAGCCCCACGCGGTGATGGCGATCCTCACCAACTCCGACGACCTCTGGCTGGTCGGCGCGGTCGGCGTGGCGCGCACGCCAAGCGACGAGGCGCTCGAGGCCGAGCTCGCGCGCGACGCGGTGGTCCCGCCCGGCGCGTCCGGCGCCGCCAAGGTCGATCCGGCGGCGCGGGGTGCGGTCGAGCGGTTCCAGAAGGGCCTGCTCGCCCAGCAGTTGTGGGGCGACGACCTCGCGAGCCGCAGCGACGCGCTCGTCGTGGGGCCGACCAGCGGCGAGGTCGCGCGCGGCAAGAAGGCGATCAAGAAGCTGTGGAAGCGGCGGGTCGAGGATCGGACCCGCGCGGCGGTCTCCGGCGACCTCTCGGCCGCGGTGACCGAGGACGGTCAGATCGCGTGGGTCAGCGCGCCGATCACGCGGGTCTCCGGCGATGGGCCGCCGCTGCCGCTGCGCGCGTTCGCGGTGTTCGAGCGCGACGGCGCGGCCTGGAAGATGATCGCGCTGCACGAGTCGCTCGCGTTCGCCGAGCCCGGCGCCGGGGCGAGCTTCAAGAAGATCGTGCCGCCGCGGCCGGCCGAGCCGCGGCCCGAGGTGGCCGACGCGCCGGCGAAGCAGGCGAAGGGCACGAGCGAGCTGTTGTAGGGGAGGATGAAGCGGGAGGTGG
>JBQCJR010000416.1:0-20212 GCA_051952595.1 Kofleriaceae bacterium | reverse complement strand
CCTGGTTGCCCTGGCGGCTCTGGCTGCTCGCGCTGGCGTTCGGGCTCGCGCTCGCGGGCTCGCTCGGCGCCGCGAGGTACGTCGTGATCACCTCGTCCCACGCGCCGCTCGGCGACGCGCAGCCGCGGTACGGCTCGCCACCGGCACACGACGCCTTCTGGCCCTGCACCGCGGCGCACGCGCCGGTGTAGGTGAACCCGCACTCGGTGGTCGCGCCGTCGAGCGAGTGCGCGCACGAGCGCAGGTCGAGCGTCGAGACGTGGAGCCCGAGCACCTTGGGCGGCGCGGCGCACGCGTAGAGCCGCGGCCCGGTGGGATCGAACAGGTCGCCGTAGAAGCCGCCCTCGACCACGGTGAACGCGGCGCGCTCGGCGTTGGTGGTGGCGAGCGCCTCGTGGCCGCCGCGCACCGAGAGCTGGACCGAGACGCCGTACAGGTTGGTGCGCGACAACACACACGCGGTCACCCACCGCCGCTCGGCGACCGTCGGCTCGCGGGTCGCCCACCCCGGGGCCAGGCCGATCGAGCCCTCGAATACGTAGTCGTGGCCATCGAGGGCGGTCGCGACGAAGCCGCCGCCGGCGGGCAGCGCGCAGGAGACGATGTAGGCGAGCACCTCGCGGCCGTCCGGCGTGTCGAGCAGCGCCGACGCGCCGAGGCTGTTCGCGGCGAGGCGGTTGGCGGCGAGGCGGTTGGCGGCGAGGCGGTTGGCAGCGAGGCGGTTGGCGGCGAGGCGGTTCGTCGACTCGACGTGGGTCTCGGTGGACGAGATCTGATCCGGGGCGAGATCGAGGCAACCCGTGGCGAGCGACGCGGCCAGCGATCCCAGGACGGCGGCGAACAGCTTGGACATCGCCTGTTCAGATCGGCCGGGGAAGGTGAGGCTTCAGTGAGCGCTGGGGTACCTCGTGGCGCGGAGGAACCGACTCACCAGGTACAGGGCGGTCGCGGTGAGCCCGGCCGACAGCCCCCACCACAGCCCGGGGGCGCCCAGCCCGGCGCCGAACGCGAGCGAGAGCGAGATCGCGAGCCCGATGCCGTAGTGGCCGATCAGGTTGCCGATCAGGGTCTCGCGGGTGTGGCCGAGGCCGCGCAGCGCCCCGGCGCCGATCGCCTGCGCGCCGTCCGAGAGCTGGAACAGCGCGGCGATCTGGAGCAGCGGCACGGTCGCGATCACCACCGCGGCGTCGTCGGTGAACAGCCTGGCGATCGCGTGCGGCGCGGCGAGGAACGCGATCCCGAAGCACGCCATCGCCGACATCCCGATCGCCAGGCCGAGCAGGCCGCGCCGGCGCGCCAGCGCGAGATCTCCGGCGCCGACCGCGTGGCCGACCCGCACGCTGGTCGCGCTGCCGATCCCGACGGCGAACGCGAACGTGAAGCTCGCCAGGTTGAGCGCGATGCTGTTCGCCGCCGCCGGGATCGTGCCGAGGTGCGCGGCGATCACCGTCGCGACGCCGAAGATCCCGACCTCGGCGAACAGCTGGCCACCCACCGGCGCGCCGTAGCGCACGATCTCGCGCGCGAGCTCGCGGCGGCGGGCGCGGGTCGGCGGGGCGGGGCGCTCGGCCGGCTCGTCGAGCGCGCGGACCGCCGCGGCGTACACCACGGCGATCACCACGTTGACCAGCACGGTCGCGATCGCCGCGCCCACCACGCCGAGCGGCGGCAGGCCGATCGCGTCGATCCCGAAGATCAGCGCGAGATCGATCAGCGCGTTGGCGATGTTCCCGACGATCACCGCGACCAGCAGCGGCCGGGTGACGTCGCGCGCGGCGAGGTAGCTGCGCAGGGCGATCGAGAGCAGGTACGGCACCACGCCGATCGAGCGCAGCCACACGTAGGTCCGGGCCTCGGACGCGACCTCGGGCGGCACGTCGACCAGCGACAACACGAGCGGCGAGGCACACGCGACGACGCTGGCCGCGAGGCCGACGACCAGCGCGAGCCACAGCCCGGCCGACAGGGCGTGCCGCGCGTCCTCGGCGCGCCGGGCGCCCACCGCCCGCGGGATCACCGAGTCGAGGCCCATCACGACGCCGAGCCCGATCGCGGTGATCGCGAACAGCAGGTTGTTGCCGACGCCGGCCGCGGCGAGCGCGGTGTCGCTGTAGTGGCCGAGCAGCGCCGCATCGACGTTGCCCATCAGCTGGAAGCCGAGCTGCTGGGCCGCGAGCGGCAGGGCGAGCGCGAGCTGGTTCGAGAGCTCCGAGCGCGGAGCGGCGCCGGTCACTGGAGCGGGCGCGGGGTCATCGGCGCGTTCTCGAACGTCAGGTTCTTCGCGACCAGCCGGGCGAGCTCGAGCCGGAGCGCCGCGTCCTTGCCGGACACGCGCACGTAGCAGGGCGCGTCGTCGTCGATGAACAGGATGCCCTGGCCGTGGTGATCGAGCCCCTTGGCGCCGACCTGGACCTCGGTGGCCTCGCCGGGCCGCACGTACTCGATGCCGGCGTCATTGGGCTTCATCGCGCCGGCGTCGGCCAGCTCGTCCCACTTCGCGAGCTGCTCGGCGTTCTGCTTCTTGTACTGGTCGAACAGCGCGTCGGCGCGCTGCTTCATCCCGTCGCGGCAATCGAAGTCGAACATCCAGTACTCGAGCTGGCCGTCGCGGGTGACCTCGTAGTTGCACGGGTGCGCGACGCCGCGCGGGACCGAGCTCGGGTTGTCCATCTGGCGGACCGGCCCGAGGATCTGCGACAGCGCCTCGGTGGTCGCGATCGAGTCACACTTGAAGCGTTCGGGCCACACGCCGGCGAGCTTGGTCTCGACCGGCGCCGGCTTGCGTTTGGGCGCGCTCGTCTCGTCGGACTTGCAGCCAACCAGCGCGAGCAACAACAGCGGAGTGTGGCGCATCGTCATCCCGGCCGGCCGACCGTATCGCGGCCCGGGCAGCGGGCACAACGCGGCCTGCCTCAATCGAGCGCGGCGACCCGCGTCGTCGCGTCGTACACCAACCGCAACTCGGCGACCTCCGAGATCGCCTCGGCGAGCACGAGCAGCGGGGCCGGGCGACGCGCCTCGTCCAGGTGGATCGTGCCGCCGACCCGGCGCTCGACATAGGCGACGTAGATCCCGCCGCGGCGCGCCGCGACGACCACCGCGCGCAGGTGGAACAGCGGGATGGCCGCGCGCCGACGGATGCCGAGCACGCGCTGCTCGCTCCGGAGCAGGCCCTCCTCGCGATCGAACACCAGGCGGCGGCGCAGCGTGCCCAGCAGCACCCCCGCGGCGACCAGCAGGACGCCGATCAGCTTCACCCACAGCAGCGGGAGCGTGATCAGCCAGATCCCCGCGGCCGCGGCACCCCATCCGGTCCACACCGTGGCGCGGGTCAGGTCGAGCTCGACGCGCGTGCTCGACCGGGTCCGGATCTGCACCGAGCCAAGCCAGTCGAGCATGATCGTAAGCTACGGCGTTCGCGCGAGGCTGGCCAGCGGCGAACCGGACTAGCCTTCGCCGCCGCCGCCCGCGGAGAACCCGGCGCCACCACCACCGCCACCACCGGCGTCCGACGGCGGTGCGCCGCCGCCGCCGCTGTCCCCGAAGTTCCGCCACTCGCGCTGGCGACCACCGCGGCCACGCCGGCGGCGACGGCGTCGCTTCCTCAGTGGCTGACCGTCGGGGCCGAGCTGAACCGGTCCACCGCCGCCGGTCGACTGGAAGAAGCTGACCGGCTCGCCATTGCTCGGACCCGGTCCGCCGTTCGCCGGCGCCGGTCCACCCGGGCGCATCGGATCGCGCTTGCGGCGGCGACGGCGACGACGGCGACGCTCGGGATCACCCGGCTGCTGCGCCCACGCACCCTCGGGGCGAGGCCCGCCGGGGCCGTTGGCGTCGGGGCCACCCGGACCGCCGGGACCGCCGGGACCGTTCGGCCCGAGCGGGCGCGGACCACGCTCGAACCGCGCGCCGTCGCGGCGATCGACCCCGCGCTCCCACCGGCCGCGCTTCTTGGTGCGGCGCCGGCCGACGCCGGCATCGTTCGGGTTGGCGGACGCGACCGGCGCGGCGGCGATCCGCATCGGGCCGCGCACGTACTCGATCACCGGGCCGCCACCACCGCCGTTGCGGCGCGGCTGGCCCTCCGGGATCGGCGCGGCGGTCGACAGCACCGGCGTCGTGAACGCGCTCTTCGGCGGCAGCATCGCGCGCCGCTTGCGACGGCGGCGGCGACGGCGACGGCGCGCCTCGGCCGCGCTCGCCGAGGGCGAGCTATCGGCCGCGCGCTGCGGGCGCTGCTTCGGCTGCTTGGGCAGCTTCTTGCGCGCGAGGACGGTGATCTCGCCGGGACCTTCGATGCCTTCTTCGGCGAGCTCCGCGGCGGTCTTGTCGATCACCTCGTAGTCGTCGTCCTCGTCCTCGTCGTCCTCGTCGTCGTCCTCGAACTCGTCGTCGTCTTCGTCGTCCTCGTCTTCGTCGTCGAGGTCGTCTTCGTCGTCCTCGTCCTCGAAGTCCTCTTCATCCTCGTCGACGATCTCTCCGTCCTCGTCCTCGTCGCCTTCCTCGTCGTCCTCGAAGTCCTCGTCGTCCTCCTCGTCGCCTTCCTCGCCCTCGAGCTCCTCGTCCTCGAGCTCCTCGTCCTCGAGCTCGGCATCGCGCTTCTTCTCGACGGCTCCGCCGCGCGCGATCTGCTCGCGGGCGGGCTCGGCCGCTCGCGCCGGGGCAGGGGGAGCCGCGAGCGACGGCGCGCTCTGGCCGTTGGTCGCAGCGGCGGCGGCGGCGGTGTTCTTCGAGCGCGTGATCACCGAGGGGCCACTCGGCTTCGGCGCCGGTGCGGGAGCGGGCGGGGCCGCTGCGGCGGTACTGCGCCGGAGCACCGTGGCCGCGGGCTTGGGCGCCGGCGCGGGCGTCGCGGCGGGCGCACTGATCGCCGCGGCGGCGGCCTCGGGCGCACCGGGCAGCGCGGGCGGCGGCTGGTCGATCCGGACCACGCGCGCCTTGATCTCGCGGCGCGGCTTCGGGATCTCCACGCCATCCTCGTCGAGCTGGCGGGTCAGCGACGCACCGAGGCGCGAGGCCTCGGTCGACGCGGCGAGCGCCGCTTCGCGCGAGCGCAGGCAGTTGTCGCACCGGCCGCACTTCGGCGACTCGGGCTCGCCGAGGTACTGCAGGATCACCTGATTGCGGCACCCGGGCGCCTTCACGTAGGCGAGCAGCGCATCGAGCCGCTGGCGATCCATGATCCGCCGCGCCTCGTACTGCTTCGCACGCTCGAGCAACACCTCGGGCTCGGGCGGCGGATCTGCCACGTAGTACAGCCCGCCGTCTTTCTCGATCACGAACCGCTCGTCCTTGAGCAGCGACAGCACGGTGCGCGTTCGCTGCTGGCCGACTCCCGACGACAGCGCGATGTTCGCGACCGTGGGCGGCGAGTCTTCGGCCAGCCGTCCGCCGGCGCGCTGCGCGTCGGTGAACGCCTCGAGCGCCTCGAACACCTGGCGGACCTGCCGCTTGGTCGGGTACGTCCCCGAGAGGAAGTACTCCTGGATCGCCACGTCGTCCGGCGAGAACAGCAGCACGCAGCGCGAAGGCTTGCCATCGCGGCCACCGCGGCCGGCCTCCTGGGCGTACGCCTCCAGCGAGCCGGGCACGTGATAGTGCAGCACGTTGCGGATGTTCGGCTTGTCGACGCCGAGGCCGAACGCGTTGGTCGCCACCATCACCAGCTCGGACGACGCCATGAACGCGTTCTGGCTCTCGTCGCGCTCCTTCTTGGTCATCCGGCCGTGGTACTTGGCCACCGGCACGCCCCACCGCGTGAGCGCCTCGTGTAGCTCCTCGACCTTCTTGACGGTGGCGCAGTACACGATGCCCGGACGCGGCAGCTTCTTCAGCAGCGTCACGAGCGTCTTCATCTTCTCGTCCTCGTCCGAGAAGATGATCACTTCGTAGTGCAGGTTCGGGCGGTCGAACGTCGTGGTGACGGTCGTCGCGCGCTCGATCCCGAGCTGGAACAGGATGTCCTCGCGGACGTGCGGCGGCGCCGTCGCGGTGGTCGCGAGCACCGGCGGGCGGCCCACGTCCTCGAGCGCCTTGCGCAGCGACAGGTACGCCGGGCGGAAGTCGTGGCCCCACTGCGAGACGCAGTGCGCCTCGTCGACGACGAACCGCGACACGCCGACGCCGCTCGACGCCTCGCGCAGGAACGAGCGGAACTCGGGATCCGCCATCCGCTCCGGCGTGGTGAGCAGCAGCTTGCCGCCGGGCTGGCGGATCAGCTCGTCGACCTCGCGGCGCTGCTTGGTGGTCAGCGTCGAATCGACGCGGACCGCGGTCACCCCCTTGGCGACCATCTTGTCGATCTGATCTTTGATCAGCGCGATCAGCGGGCTCACCACGACGGTGACGCCCGGCAGGGTCAGCGACGGCAGCTGGTAGAGCAGCGACTTGCCGCTGCCCGTCGGCATCACCGCGAGGAGATCTTCGCCGTTCAGCAGGTGCGAGAACGCCTCGGCTTGGCCGGGGCGGAACGACTTGATCCCGAGCGCCTGCTGACCCACTCCGAGCAGCGCGCCGACCTTCGGAGCCAGGCCCGCGCCCTCGGGAGGGATCGGACCGTCGAGCGAGTACGCGGGACCGGGAGCGCGCGCCGGCGCCTCGACCGCTTCGACCTCCTTGGCCTTCTTGGCCTTCGTGGTGGTCCGCGGGGTGCGCGCCTTGGCGGGCGCCGCCTTCGCCTTCGCGGCTTCCTTCACGGGTTTCTTCGCGGGCTTGTCGTCGACGACGTCATGGTCATGGGGTTTCGCCTTGCGAGCTGCGTTCGACGCGCCGCGGCTCTTGGTGGCCGCACGCGTGCGTGGAGCCGCCTTGGCGGGCGCTTTCTTCTTCGTTGTGGTTCTCGGACGTTTCGTCGTGGACATCGCCACTCTCGGTCTCTGCCGATCCTGCCGCCTGCCAGCCTGTCTGGAGAACAACCACGGGCGAGGAACCGGACCGCTCGGCCATTACTCGGAGCGTCCAGCTGGACCGCTCCGCGTAGAAACATGATCAGCATAGCCCATGAAGCGGTGCAAGGCCCAACGGAGGATCTCCTCCCGAACCACGTGATATGACCGAGCTCATGGCGAGTGAGCGGCCAGTCAGAGAAGCCGAGAACCGCCTCGAGAAGTTCAACGCCGACCGCGAGCGATTGCTCGCAGAGGTGGAGCGCCGGGTGGTCGCGCGCAAGATCGACGAGGCGAAGGCGGGCGGCGATGCGTCGCTCGAGTACGTCCTCAACGACGTCGCGTACTGCGAGATTCGCCGGCTCGAGGGGAAGCAATCCGCCGAGCGCTGGCGCGAGCTGTCGCGCCGGCTACTCGGGATGAGCGAGGACGAGAAGCGCGACGAGCTGCGCGGCCTCGTGCGCCACTACGGCCGCGACGTCGTCGGAAATTTCGATCCACGGGTGTACCGGTTCGCGACCGGGATCGGGCCATCGCTGCTCGGATTCCTGTTCTCGCCGACGGCGAGCATGCGCGATGGGCTGCACACGCTGCGCAACCTCGACGCTCGGATCCACGCCGATGGCGAGCTCGACGTCGCGCGCGCGTGCGCCGAGCGCGGCACGCTGGTCGTCACGCCGACCCACTCCTCGAACATGGATTCGCCCGCGATCGGATTCGGCCTGCTGCGCGCCGGACTCCCGCCGACCACCTACGGCGCCGGCAAGAACCTGTTCACCAATCCGTTCATCTCGTTCTTCATGCGCAACCTCGGCGCGTACCGCGTCGATCGCCGGCTGCGGTTCGAGCTCTACAAGGACGTGCTGAAGGAGTACTCGACCGTGCTGCTCGAGCACGGCTACCACTCGCTGTTCTTCCCCGGCGGCACGCGTTGCCGGTCGAACCTCGTCGAGAAGCACCTCAAGCTCGGCCTGCTCGGCACCACCGTCACCGCGTACAAGAACAGCGTGCGCGAGGGCGCGCCGAACAAGCGGATCTACATCCTCCCGGTGACCATCAACTACCGGCTCGTGCTCGAGGCCGAGACGCTGATCGACGACTACCTCGCCGAGACCGGCAAGAGCCGCTACATCATCACCGACGACGAGTTCAGCCGGGTCGGCCGGTTGCTCGAGTTCTTCCGCAAGATCCTGGTCCACGAGGGCTCGGTGGTGGTGCGGTTCGGCCGCCCGCTCGATCCGTTCGGCAACGACGTCACCGACGAGGGCGAGTCGATCGATCGCGCCGGCCGGGTGGTCGATCCGGCGAGCTTCGTGCGCGGCGCCGACGGCGAGGTCTCCGATGACGATCAGCGCGACGCCGAGTACACGCGCGCGCTCGGCCGGCGGCTCGCCGCCGCGTACCCGCGGCTGACCGTGTTCCACTCGACCAACCTGGTCGCGCGCGTGCTGTACGACGCGATCGCGCAACAGGCCGGCACGCGCGACGTCTACCGGCTGCTCCGCGCGCCGCAGGGCCACCTCGAGGTGCCGTTCGAGCACGCGCTCGAGCAGCTGGTGCACCTGCGCGCGCGGATCGCCGCGAACCCGGCGTTCGGCGCCGAGCACCCGATGCACGTCCAGCAGTCCGCCTCCGATCAGCTCGAGGACGCGATCCGCGGCCTGTCGAGCTATCACACGCGGCCGATCGTCGGGCGCTCGGCGTACGGCTCGGGGATGCTGCAGGTCAAGGACGTGAAGCTGCTGCTCTACTACCAGAACCGCACCGCACACATCCCGCCGGAGGCGTCGTCGTGAGCCGCGCAGATACCGTTGGCATCGTCGGCGCGGGAGCGTTCGGCACCGCGCTCGGATCGGTGCTCGCGCGGGCCGGCCGGCGGGTCGTGATGTGGTCGCGCGACGCGGCGGTCGTCGAGGCGATCACCACCACGCGGCGCAGCCCGCGGCTGCCGGAGGCCCCGCTGCCCGAGCCGCTCGAGGCGACCTCCGATCCGCGCCGGCTCGCCGCGGCGGCGCGGTTCCTCGTGCTCGCCACGTCGTCGACGTCGGTGCGGGAGCGGGCTCGCCAGCTCGGCGACGTGCTCGACGGCAGCCACATCGTCGTGCACGCGATCGGCGCGCTGGTCGCGCCCACCCACGAGCGCGTGTCCGAGGTGATGGTGCAGGGCCTGCCGACGCTCAAGGTCGGCGTGGTCGCCGGGCCCGCGCTGCCCGCCGATCTCGCCGAGGGGCGGTTCTCGTCGATGGTCGTTGCCTCGGCGTTCGACGAGGTCTCGAGCGAGGCGCGCCGGCTGCTCAACGCGCCGCCGATCCTGCGGGTGTACAGCTCGAAGGATCTGATCGGAGTCGAGCTCGCGTCGGCGCTCGCCGGGGCCTACACGATCGCGCTCGGGCTCTCCGACGGGCTCGGCATGTCCGCCGGTCCACGCGCCGTGCTGCTCACCCGCGCGCTCGCCGAGGCGTCGCGGCTCGGCGTGGCCGCCGGCGGCGAGGCCCGCACCTTCGCCGGGCTCGCCGGGCTCGGCAACCTGCTCGTCCGCGCGACCGGCGATCGCTCCGCCGACTACGTGCTCGGCCGCCGGCTCGCCGACGGGAGCGCCGCCCCCGACAGCGCGCGCACCGAGGGCGCGCTCTCGGCGTTCGCCGGCGTCGAGCTCGCCCGCGCGCTGCGCGTCCGGATGCCCGTGCTCCAGGGCGTCGCCGCCGTGCTCGCCGGCAAGCTCGATCCACGCGAGGTCGCGCGGATGATCGGCGATCAGGTCGCGGTCGAGGAGTAGCCCGCGGCTACTGCGGCGTGATCGTCAGCGCGATGTCGTAGCGGTTCACCGCGCCGGCGATCGCCGGGAACACCTCGAAGACGTAGTCGCCCTCGGCGAGCTGGGCGCACGAGGGGGAGACGCCGGGGCAGGTCACCATCTCGACGTCGCCGAAGCCGCGCGACTGACCGAAGGTGGTGGCGCCGGTCACGTCGGTGATCCGGAGGTCGAGGTCGCCGGTGGGCCGGTTCTGGAACGAGATCTGGACGGTCACCTTCGCGGTGGCCGGGGGGACGGTGAACCGGTAGAAGTCGCGATCGTCCGGGGAGCCGGGGGCCGCGCAGATCGCCGCGGGACCGACGTCGTCCGGGGTGATCACCTGGGCGGTGTCGATCGTGTTGTTGGGCTCCTTGTAGTCGCACTCCTCCTGCGAATAGGGCGCGTCGATCGCGGCATCGATCGGGACGGCGCCCTCGCTGAAGTCGAGGACGAGCGAGCAGCCTGCGAGGTTCACTAGAGCGAGGCCAGCGAGGCACTCCCGGACCATCTGCTGACGTTAGTGGCGGGGCGGCAAGAACTCAAGCGACGCGGTCGGCGGTCCGCATGCCGGCGTCGGATCGCGGGAGGTGCGCGCCCCCGGACAGCGCGGCGTGCTCCTCTGGACGGGGCGTTCCCCGAACGGTAGGGTCCCCGCTCCAGCGCATGTACCTGCAAGACCTCATCTTCACGCTCCAGAAGTACTGGGCTGATCGCGGCTGCGTGGTCGAACAACCCGTCGACGTGGAGGTCGGCGCCGGCACGTTTCATCCGGCCACCTTCCTGCGGGTGCTCGGCCCCGAGCCGTGGAACGCCGCGTTCGCACAGTTCTGTCGGCGTCCGGCCGACGGGCGCTACGGAGAGAATCCGAACCGCGCGGGCGCGTACTACCAGTTCCAGGTCGGCCTCAAGCCGTCGCCGCTCCACGTCCAGGACCTCTACCTGGACTCGCTGCGCGCGATCGGCCTCGATCCTTCGTCGCACGACATCCGGTTCGTCGAGGACGACTGGGAGTCGCCGACGCTCGGCGCGTGGGGCCTCGGCTGGGAGGTGTGGTGCGACGGCATGGAGGTCACGCAGTTCACCTACTTCCAGCAGGCCGGCGGCATCGACCTGCTCCCGGTCACCGCGGAGCTGACGTACGGCGTCGAGCGCGTCGCGATGTACCTCCAGAACGTCGACAACATGTACGACCTCAAGTGGGACAAGCACGTCACCTACGGCCAGCTGCGCAAGCCGTGGGAGCACGAGTACTCGACCTACCAGTTCGAGGTCCTCGACCCGGAGATCTCGTTCCGCAACTTCGACATCTACGAGGGCGAGTGCAAGCGGCTGCTCGCGCGCAGCGCGCCGCTGGTGCTCCCGGCCTACGAGATGTGCATGAAGGCCTCGCACGCGTTCAACTGCCTCGACGCGCGCGGCGCGATCAGCGTCACCGAGCGCCAGCGGTTCATCGGCCGGGTGCGCGCGATGTCCAAGGCGTGCGCCGAGACCTACGTCGGGTCGCGCGCCGCGCTGGGGTTCCCGCTGCTGCCGCGCTCGCTGCAGGCCCAGGCGGTCGAGGCCTATCGCGGCGCCGAGGAGGCGGGCGTCAACGCCGCCGCGCTCGCCGCTGCCCGCGCGGTCGCCGCTCACGCCGAGGAGATGCCCCATGCCGGCTGACCTGCTGTTCGAGATCGGTTGCGAGGAGATCCCGGCGAAGATGCTCGCGCGCGCGCTCGTCGAGCTGCCGGGGCTGGTCGAGGCCCGGCTGGCCGCGGCGCGCCTCGAGCACGCCGGGGTGCGCGCGCTGGGAACGCCGCGCCGGCTCGCCGTGATCGTCAAGCAGCTCGCGGATCGCCAGACGGATCTCGACGAGCAGGTGGTGGGCCCGCCGATCTCGGCGGCCTACGCTCCCGATGGCACGCTGACCAAGGCCGGCCAGGGCTTCGCCGCCAAGAACGGCGTCGATCCGGCGTCGCTGGTCAAGAAGCAGGTGCCGGGCAAGAAGGGCGAGTACGTGGTGGCGCTGCGCAGCGTGGTCGGCGAGCCGACCCGCGGCCTCCTGCCGTCGCTGCTCGCCGAGGTGGCCCGCGCGATCCCGTGGCCGAAGTCGCAGCGCTGGGGCTGGGATCCGGACACCGCGTTCGTCCGGCCGGTGCAGTGGCTGGTCGCGCTGTACGGCGGCGAGGTCGTGCCGCTGACCTGGGCGAACCTCACCGCGACCCGCGCGAGCCGCGGCCACCGCTTCCTGTCCTCGGGCCCGATCGAGATCGCCTCGCCGGATCGCTACGTGGACGCGCTGCGCGCCGCGCACGTGGTCGTCGATCCGGAGGCGCGCCGCGAGCTGGTGCGCGCCGAGCTCGCCCGGCTCGAGCGCGAGACCGGCGCGGTGGTGCGCCGCGACGACGCGCTGCTCGACGAGGTGATCCACCTCGGCGAGTACCCGGTCGGGATCTCCGGCCAGTTCGATCCGTCGTTCCTCGAGGTCCCCGAGGAGATCATCGTCACCGCGATGCGCACCCACCTGCGCTACTTCGCGATGGAGGACGCCTCGGGCAAGCTCACCAACCGGTTCGCCACGATGATGGCGACGGTGGTGAAGGATCCCGCGGTGGTCCAGAAGGGCAACGAGTACGTGATCGCGGCCCGGCTGTCCGACGCGAAGTTCTTCTTCGCCGAGGATCGCAAGAAGTCGTTCGAGGAGTGGAACGCCAAGCTGGCCTCGGTGGTGTTCCAGGCCAAGCTCGGCGAGCGCGCCAAGACGATCGGCCACAAGGTCCAGCGGATCGCGAACGTCGCGGCGGCGCTGGCCGGTCACGTCGGCGCCGACGAGCTGCTGGTCCGCACCGCGGCCACGGTCGCGAAGGCCGACCTCGCGTCGAACGCGGTCGGCGAGTTCCCCGAGCTCCAGGGCGTGATGGGGCGCCACTACGCCCGCCACTTCGGCCTGTCGCCGGAGATCGCGACCGCGATCGACGAGCACTGGTGGCCCAAGGGGCAGGGTGCGGCGCTGCCGACCTCGGCGCCCGGCGCGCTGATCGCGCTCGCGGATCGCATGGACACGATCATCGGCAGCTTCGCGGTCGGGCTCGAGCCGAGCGGCTCGGCGGATCCGTTCGGGCTGCGCCGCGCGGCGATCGGGATCTGGCAGATCCTGCTGGCGCGTGGCAGCGAGGACCCGCGGTGGGCGTCGCTGTGGCCGGTGTTGTTCGAGGCCGCCCGCGGCGAGCTCGCCGCCCAGGGCGTGGTGCTCGCGCAGCCGGCCACCGTCGAGGAGTTCCTCCGCGGCCGTCTGCGCGGCATCTACACCGATCACGGGATCGCGGCGCAGGACGCCGACGCGGCGCTCGCCCAGAGCTTCCGCGATCCGGTCGACGCGCGCGCCCGCGCCGCGGCGATCGCCCGGCTGCCGCGCGAGGCCCGCGAGGTGTTCAAGCGCGTCGCCAACATCCTCGACGATGCGCGCGCCAAGCAGATCCCGATCACGGATCGGGTCGATCCGTCGCTGTTCGCCGCCGACAACACCGTCGAGCAGCGGCTGCACGCCGCGATCCTCGAGGCGCAGGCCCGCGAGGTCGAGCCGCGCCGCCGCCGCGACTACGCGGCCGTGTTCGAGTCGCTGGTCGCGCTCCAGCCCACCGTCGCCGCGTTCTTCGATCGCGGCGGCGTGATGGTGATGGATCCCGATCCGGTGCTCCGCGGCAACCGGCTCGCGCTGCTGCACTGGTTCCTCACGCCGTACATGACCATCGCCGATTTCCGGCTACTCGGAGCATCGTCGTGAAACACGTCCGTCAGTTCGGCGGTGGGTCCGCCGAGGGTCGCGCCAAGGACAAGGCTCTGCTCGGGGGGAAGGGGGCGAACCTCGCCGAGATGGCGTCGCTCGGCCTGCCGGTCCCGCCGGGCTTCACGATCACCACGGAGGTGTCGCGCTACGTGATGGAGCACGGCGCGGACCACTATCCGGAGGAGCTGGCCGGCGAGGTCGATGCCGCGCTGGCCCGGGTCGAGGAGCTGACCAGCACCACGTTCGGTGATGGCACCGCGCCGCTCCTGGTGAGCGTGCGGTCCGGCGCGCCGGCCTCGATGCCCGGCATGATGGACACGATCCTCAACCTCGGGCTCAACGATCAGACCGCCGCGGCGCTCGCCGCGCGGTCGGGCAACCCGCGGTTCGCGTGGGACTGCTACCGCCGGTTCGTCGGCATGTACGGCGAGGTCGTGCTGGGCGTGGTCGCGGCGAACGAGCACGACGAGCCGCCGTTCGATCGGATCCTCGACGACATCAAGCGCCGCCACCGCGCGAACCGCGACCAGGATCTCACCGAGGCCGCGCTCCGCGAGGCGGTCGCGGAGTTCAAGGCCGAGATCGAGCGCGCGACCGGCCACGTGTTCCCCGAGGACGTCCGCACCCAGCTGTGGGGCGCGATCGGCGCGGTGTTCCGGTCGTGGAACAACCCACGCGCCGACGTGTACCGCAAGATGCACGGGATCCCGGCGTCGATGGGCACCGCGGTCAACGTCCAGGCGATGGTGTTCGGCAACCTCGGCGACGACTGCGCCACCGGCGTGGCGTTCACCCGCAATCCGGCGACCGGCGACGCGGTGCTGTACGGCGAGTTCCTGACCAACGCGCAGGGCGAGGACGTGGTCGCCGGGATCCGCACGCCGGAGCCGATCTCCGAGCTGGCGAAGAAGCTGCCGGCCGCCCACGCGGATCTGGTGCGGGTCGCGGCGCTGCTCGAGGACCACTTCCACGACATGCAGGACCTCGAGTTCACGATCCAGAACCAGCAGCTGTTCATGCTGCAGACCCGGAGCGGCAAGCGCACCGGCAAGGCGATGGTGAAGGTCGCGGTCGACCTGGTCGCCGAGGGCAAGCTGACCCCGCGCGAGGCGGTGCTGCGGATCGAGCCGGCCAAGCTCGACGAGGTGCTGCACCCGACGATCGATCCGAAGGCCCGCCCACCGGCGATCGGCAAGGGGCTGCCGGCGTCGCCGGGCGCGGCGATCGGCAAGATCGTGTTCACCGCCGGCGCCGCCGAGGAGTGGGCGGCGCGCGGCGAGACCGTGCTGCTGGTCCGCACCGATACCTCGCCCGAGGACATCCACGGCATGAAGGCCGCGGTCGGCATCCTGACCGCCCGCGGCGGCATGACCTCGCACGCCGCGGTGGTCGCGCGCGGCATGGGCAAGCCGTGCGTCACCTCGTGCACGTCGCTGCGGGTCGACGTGCAGAAGCGCACCGCGAGCTTCGTCGGCGGAGGGCAGGAGCGTAAGTTCAAGGAGGGCGACGTGCTCACCCTCGACGGCTCGACCGGCGAGGTGTTCTCCGGCACCGCGCCGCTGGTGCCCGCGCAGCTCGGCGCCGAGCTCGGCCAGCTGATGGAGTGGGTCGACCAGTTCCGCACCCTCAAGGTCCGCACCAACGCCGACACCCCGACCGACGCGCGCACCGCGCGCAGCTTCGGCGCCGAGGGCATCGGGCTGTGCCGCACCGAGCACATGTTCTTCCAGCCCGAGCGGATCCTCGCGGTGCGCGAGATGATCCTGTCGGGCGACGAGGCCGGCCGGCGCGCCGCGCTCGCGAAGATCCTGCCGATGCAGCGCACCGACTTCGTCGAGCTGTTCCGGGTGATGGACGGGCTGCCGGTCACGATCCGGCTGCTCGATCCGCCGCTCCACGAGTTCCTGCCGCACGCGCCGCACGAGGTCGAGGAGGTCGCGCAGGCGCTCGGCAAGCCGGCCGCCGCGATCTCCGCCAAGGTCGCCGAGCTCACCGAATCGAACCCGATGCTCGGCCACCGCGGCTGCCGGCTCGGCATCACGTTCCCCGAGATCTACGAGATCCAGGCCCAGGCGATCGCCGAGGCCGCGCTCGAGGTCGCGCGGGCGGGCGGGGCGGTCCACCCCGAGATCATGATCCCGCTGGTCATGGTCCCCGAGGAGCTGCGCCGGCTGCGCGCGCTGGTCGCCGCCACGGTGGACCGGGTGATCGGCGACGCCGCGATCGCGTACACGATCGGCACGATGATCGAGCTGCCGCGCGCGTGTGTGGTGGCCGACCGGATCGCCGAGCACGCCGACTTCTTCTCGTTCGGCACCAACGATCTGACCCAGACCACGTTCGGGCTGTCGCGCGACGATGCCGGGCGGTTCCTGCCGGCGTACCTCGACACCGGGCTGCTCGCGGTCGATCCGTTCGCGGTGCTCGACCCCGACGGCGTGGGCGCGCTGATCGAGCTCGGGGTCCGCGGCGGCCGCAGCGTCAAGCCGGGGCTCAAGGTGGGGATCTGCGGCGAGCACGGCGGCGAGCCGAGCTCGGTCGAGCTGTGCCACCGGATGGGCTTCGACTACGTGTCGTGCTCGCCGTTCCGCGTCCCGATCGCCCGGGTCGCGGCCGCGCGCGCGGCGCTGTCGGAGCGTGCGAAATGACCGTAGATCGGAGCCCCGGAGTGACCCACGTCATACAGGCAACCCTCGCCCGGGCGACCCGGTCGAAGCGTGCACCCATGAGGACCGCCGCCGCGCTCGGATGCGCGCTCGTCTGTGCCTGCACCGCCTCCGCGGAGGACGTCAGGCCGCTCGAGAATCAGCTGTTCTTCCCCACCGGGGCGGCGGTGGCGCCCGGCGGATCGACGCTGTTCGTCACCAACGCGAACTCGGACCTCACGTTCGACTCCGGATCGGTCTCGGTGATCTCGCTCGAGCAGGTCGACACGATCGTCGACGGCTGGCTCCTGCGCGGCGAGCAGCCGGCGGGCTGCTCGCAGGACGCCGACTACACCGAGACGCTGACCTGCGAGGAGGCGGTGTTCCTCGACGAGACCCGCGGCTCCGGCGTGCGGATCGGCAACTTCGCGACCGAGATCGCGGTGCAGGACCTGGGCAACGGCAACCTGCGCCTGGTGATCCCGACCCGCGGCGACCCCTCGATCACGTGGGTGGACTGGGCCGGCTCGCAGCTGTCGTGCAACGCGAGCGGCGAGCAGTTCTCGCTGTGCGACGACACCCACCGGCTGTCGTTCGTGTTCAACGACGCGGACCTGAGCTCGATCCCCGACGAGCCGTTCGGCGTGTTCGCCGACAGCGCCGGCGAGTTCGCGGTGGTGACCCACCTGGTGACCGGCTCGGTCTCGCTGATCGACTCGCCCCGGACGGGCGATGCGATCGTGACCGACGTGGTGAGCGGGATCTTCGCCGCCGATCAGTCCACGGGCGTCCGCGGTGCGACCGGGGTCGCCGGCCGGACGCCGGACGCCGCGGGCGACATCATCTACGTCGGTAGCCGCACCGAGGACCGGATCCAGACCTTCACGGTCGGCCGGCCGGTCAACAACGCGCCGCCGTTCCTGCTCCAGGGCAACTGGTTCTTCCTCGACTCGGTGGGCGGCGACCCGACGCTCCCCTCCACCGACACCGGCGGCTCGCGCGACACCCGCGGCATGGCGTTCTCGGCGACCGGCGACCGGCTGTACCTGGTCAACCGCGCGCCGCCCTCGCTCCAGGTCATCGATACCTCGCTCGGCCCGACCGGCTTCCCGCGCAACGTGGGGGTCGGGGCGGCCGACATCTGCCGCCAGGCGTCGACCATCACGGTCGCCGACTCGGGCGACGGCGAGCGCATCTACGTGACCTGCTTCCAGGACGGCCAGATCTACGTGCTCGATCCGCGCGGCCGCGTCACGGTCGACGACATCATCACGGTCGGCCGCGGGCCGTACTCCGTGGTCGCCTCGCCGGCGCGCAAGAAGCTGTACGTGACCAACTTCCTCGAGGACACGGTCGCCGTGATCGACTTGAACCCGAGCTCGCCGCGCCACAACCGCGTGGTGCTGCGCATCGGAGTACCGAGGCCGCTGTGATGATCAGACGCTCGCTGTTCGCTGCCGCCGTGGCCCTGCTCGGCTCGTGTAGCGATACCTCGAACACCCCCCCGACCCAGGTCAACCTCGACCGGCCGGTGGACATCGCGTTCGCCTGCTTCGGCGGGCTCCGGCTCACCGAGGGCCGCCCGGCCTCGGCCAGCGACCAGGTGACGCTCAGCGCCCAGCCCACCACGTCGTGTGATATCCGCTCGCAGCCGCGCGCGACGACCGATCCGGACCCGGTGCCACCCGGTCAGGAAGAGATCCCCGGTGCCTCGGCGGTGCCTCCGGCGACCTGGTACGGCTTCATCCTCGAATCGGGGCCGGGCACGCTCGCGATCGCCGAGTTCGAGGCCAAGCCGGCCAGCGCGTTTGGTGGCGGCGACGTGGGGATCCGCGACGCCGATCTGCTGACCCCCGGCAAGAACGCGATCAGCATCGGCGAGGATCCGATCGCGATCGTGACCGACAAGGCCGGCTGCCACGTGATGACCGCGAACGCCGGCTCCTGCGACCTCTCGGTGCTCGACGTCGGGACTGCGCTCGACGCCGATCCGGCGGTCAAGGTCGACCGCCTCGACGTCAAGACCGCGTCCGGCGAGCCGCTGCGCGCGCGCCCGGCCGCGATGGTCGGCGAGCCGAGCTCGTACGACGTCGGGTTCTCGTGCCCGGCCACGCCGACCAGCCTGGTGTACATCGCGTACCCGAGCTGCCACCTGGTCGCGGCGGTCGATACCTCGACCGGCACGATGGTCGCCGGCATCCAGTTCGACGCCGCCGGTGCGCCGACCCTGGTTGGCGGTGACGTCACCTGCTCCGACGAGTGCTCCGGAGGCTTCACGCCGACCGCCGGGCCGCGCCCGGTCACCCTCGATCTCGAGCACGACGCGCGGACCGGGACCCGGCGGCTGGTGATCGGCTCCGACAACTCGGCGTCGATCGGCCTCGTCGAGCTCGACGAGAACACCTCGATGCCGCTGTCGATCTCGCAGATCGCGCTCGAGGATCCGTACGGCGACCTCGGCATCACCACGGTCGCGCTGTCGCCGGAGATCGGCATGGGCGGTAGCTCGGGCGTGATCGACGACGAGAACTCGACCGGCGGGCCGTTCCAGTTCGTCTACGCGATCGGCACCGACGACACCGTGCGCGTCGCCGACGTGCTCAACCTGCGCAAGGAGTGCGACACCCAGGTCGATCCGCGGTTCCTGCGCTCGATCCGCCAGGTCACCCAGCTGTCGTGCCTGCCGGTCGGCGGTCTGCAGACACCGCCCCGCCGCGCGGGCGCCCGCGGGCCCGGCATCGAGCTACCCCCGGGAGCCATCCCGATGTCGGTGGACATCATCCGCTCGCCCGAGGCTCGGACGCAGCCGGAGCGCAACATGTTGATCGGCACGTTCGCGATCGTCTCCGCCTCCAACGGCGTGACATTCGTGGTCAACATCGACGACGACGCCTATCCGGACCTGTTCGAGCCGAGCCGGCCGCTGATCACGCCGGTCAGCAACGCGGTCGCGCACCAGATCCGCGACGTGGGCGAGGAGCGCGGCGAGCTCGCCGAGCGCACCGTCGAGAGCGAGGTCCGGCCGCTGTGCGACTCCAACGGGACGACCACCTCGAACGGCGTTCCGCGTGGTGGCCCGCACGCCTCGACGACGCCGGCGCGCAACGTGGCGACCGGAACGTACGCGCCCGAGAAGATCACCCAGCTCCCGGCGCTGCGCCAGCTGCACTGCACCGGCGGCGACGACATTGCCGAGAAGGCGGTGTCCGAGGTCTCGTTCTCCGCGCCCGAGGCCGTGCGCGACTCGGTGTTCCCGGATCTGCACGCGCTGCGGCGCGATGAGACCTGGACGCTGACCTGGGAGGGCTCGCTGTCCACCGATATCGCGACCACCTCGGTCGACGGTCCGGCGGTCCGCGAGAGCCAGATCTCGGTCGACGTCAACGGCATGCGCGTGGTCGACCACAGCCGGCCGTTCTGCGACGCCGGCGTCGAGTCGTTCGACATCGTGCAGCTGCGCGGCTGCGACCCCTCGGTCGGCAACGCGAACTGCCCGGTCGGCTATCGCTGCTTCGTCCACCCGCAGAGCCAGGTCCAGGGCATGGGCGCGTGCATGAAGGCCGACGAGGCCGACCGGCTCGCCAACGCGTGCCGCGAGTTCCTGACCTCGATCCGCCGCTACACCGTCAAGACGGCGGAGAGCGGCGAGCTGCTGCTGATGCCGCGCCGCCACGAGCTGCGCACCACGCCGGTCGACGGGTGCGTGAGCGACCAGCAGTGCCAGTCGCTCGCCGATTACGCCGCCAAGACGCTGAGCTCGGCCCACCCGGTCGACGACCGCACCCCGGCGGATACCCACGCCTGGTCGTGCCTCGAGGATCCGATGCGCGCGCCGATCGCGAGCGGCAAGCGCTGCGTGATGCGCTGCGCGACCACCGCGGACTGCACGCCGGGCACGGTGTGCGAGGGCGGCATCGAGGGTCAGCCGGCGTCGGGCATGTGCATGGAGGGCGTGGTGCCGCCGCAGTCGTGCGTGAACGCGCCGCAGCGCTACGAGCTGCGCGCGGGCGAGGCGTTCGCGGTCGTCGGCTCGCGCACCGGCTTCCTCCATCCGCTGATCGAGGACACGAACGGCCGCTGCGTGCGCGATCCGATGGCGAGCCCGCTGCTCGCCGGCCGCATC
>JBQCJR010000415.1:0-16958 GCA_051952595.1 Kofleriaceae bacterium | reverse complement strand
TACGACCTGTCGGACGTCATGTTCATCACGACGGCCAACCAGCAGCACGCGATCCCGCTGCCGCTCCAGGACCGCCTCGAGATCATCGAGCTCCCCGGCTACACCGAGTGGGAGAAGCTCGCGATCTCCAAGCAGTACCTGATCCCCAAGCAGGCCGAGGCCAACGGGGTGAAGGATCTCGAGATCGCGTGGAACGACGACGCGATCATCGCGATCATCCATCGCTACACGAAGGAGGCCGGCGTCCGGAACCTCGAGCGCGAGATCGCCACCGTGTGCCGGAAGATCGCGAAGGAGTGGCTCTCCGGCGGCCGCACGCAGCACCGCTTCGAGGTCACCCCCGAGCAGCTGCCGCACTGGCTCGGCGTCGAGAAGTACCGCGAGGCGCGGCGCGAGAAGGAGGACGAGATCGGGCTCGCGAACGGCCTCGCCGTCACGATGTTCGGCGGCGACCTGCTCACCGCCGAGGTCACCATCGTGCCCGGCAAGGGCAAGCTGACCCTGACCGGCAAGCTCGGCGAGGTCATGCAGGAGAGCGCCCAGGCCGCGATGAGCTACCTGCGGTCGCGCGCCGGCACGTTCGGGCTGTCCAACGACTTCCAGAACAAGGTCGACGTGCACGTCCACTTCCCCGAGGGCGCGATCCCCAAGGACGGCCCCAGCGCCGGCATCACCATGGCCACCGCCATGGCCAGCGCGCTGCTCCGCATCCCCGTGCGCCAGACCATCGCCATGACCGGCGAGGTCACCCTGCGCGGCCGGGTGCTGCCCATCGGCGGGCTCAAGGAGAAGATCCTCGCCGCCCACCGGGCCGGGATCGAGACCGTGCTGATCCCCGACGACAACAAGAAGGACCTGAAGGATGTGCCCGAGTCCGTGCTCGAGCAGATCGCCGTGATCCCCGTCAAGCACATGGACGAGGTGCTGCGCCACGCCCTCGCCCACCCCAACCCCGACGAGTTCCTCCAGGAGCCGTCGAGCGTCGTGGACTGGCGGATCGTGGAAACCATGCCGCCCAGCGACCCGCGCGACGCGCACTAGGCGCGGGGGCGCGGGGTTCTCGCAGGGCCGCGCGGAGATCGTCCGATCTGGTGCCAACGGTGCTTGACTTGGAACGCCGGTCCCTCTACAAACCGTGTCCTCGGATGCAGGGCGAATAGCTCAGCGGAAGAGCGTCGCCCTTACAAGGCGGTGGCCGCAGGTTCGAATCCTGCTTCGCCCACTGAAAACTGAACGATTCTGGAGCGGTAGTTAAGTCGGTTATAACGCCGGCCTGTCACGCCGGAGGCCGCGGGTTCGAGTCCCGTCCGCTCCGCCAAGAGCCCCGAAGGTACCCCCTTCGGGGTTTCTGGCTTTCGGGGAGCACGCACGCTGGGCAGCCAGCTGCGGGCCGATGCGTAGGACGTCCGTGCGGGTGCTGTTCCTCGATATCGATGGGGTCCTGAACCGGACCGGCTACAGCCCCCGCGAGTCCCTCGGGCTACGCAGCTGGATCGAGCCCGACCTCGCGCAGCGTCTCTCCGCGCTGCTCGTCGCGACCTCGGCCGAGATCGTGCTCAGCTCGGACTGGCGCCGCGGACGCGAGCTCTCCGAGCTACGCGCCGAGCTCGCCGCCGCCGGCGTGGTCGCCACGCTGCGCGGCACGACGCCGGTCCTCGGCGCGCCGCGCTGGCGCGAGATCGAGACCTGGCTCGCCGCGGAGACCGTCGCGCCAGACGCGTTCGCCATTGTGGACGACGCCTTCGACATGGGGCCGCTGGCCCCGCGCTTCGTGCGCACCAGCCCGCTGACCGGCCTCGATCAGGACGCGGCGGACGCGCTCTCGAGGTTGTTCGAGGTCGCGTCGAACGACGCGGCGGGGGTGATGCGCGCCAGCGCGATGCCAGCGATGCCGCAACCTCGAAGCGCTCGTCTCGGACACTGATCAGTGCGGGCAGTTCGAGAGATCCTCGTGGATGCCATCGGTCGAGAACCCCTCCTCGAGCCAGCCGACAAAGCGAGCGCGCTCTATCCGGCACGCGCTCGCGGTGCACACCGCGAGCGCCCCGGGGGAGATCCGGTCGCCGATCACGTAGGCGGTACCACTCACGTCGAATTCGGGATGACACGCGGGCTCGCCGACGACATCGGCAAGCCAGATCCCGGGTGCGCGCAGCGACGCGTAACGCCCATGCTGCATGTCGAACCATACGCAGAGGCCGCTGCACCTATCTGCCTTGCAGTCGCACGTGCGCCCCACCACCATCAGCGCTCGCGCGAGCCCATCGACCATGAACGCGCGCCCGCAGGTGTCGTATGCACAGGTCGGTCGCTTACGCGCCGATGGCGGTTCCGGCCAACGGGCATCGGACAGACGGAGGTAAGCAGGGCTCTGGCGCCGGCTCAGCGACGGCCGCGCGAAGAAGGCGCGCCCTGCAGCGGTGAACTGCGGCGGCTCCGTCGTACGCGCGCGCCGAGCCGCATCGCGCTCGACCTGCGGCATCCGCTGTTCGAAAGTCGGCTCGACGACGGCAAGCGCCGGCGTCGTCGATGCGCGAATCGACACACATCCCCTCGGGCAGTACTCCTCATCGAGGAGCGCACTCGGACTGATCACGAATGCCATGTCTGGCATCGATTCGACGACCACGACCTCCTCGATCGCTGCACGAGTCAGATCGATCGCGATCAGGCGGCCACCGCGCAGAAACCAGATCGTCCGACCGCCCACGTCGTAGAACGCGCGCCGCGTGGGCGCCTCCGCAATCGTGCGCGCCAGCTTGCCTGACGGCGTGGTCGCGACGATCGAGCCGTTGCGATCGACAAGCAGCACCGGCTCGGCGCCGGCCTCCTGGGTGAGCATGGACACCATCGCGTCAGCAGGCAGCAGCGTCTGCATCGCGGCGTCGATCGCGCCACCGTCGGCCACGTGTACTTCGGTCGTCTGCACCTCGCCCCCGCGCCCGTCACGCTTCACAGTCTCGCTGCGCTCGGGCGCGGGCGACCGCGATCTGCAACCCGCGGCGAGCACGACGAGCGCGGCGAGCGCGACTCGCACGTCATACCCTCCGGCTGGGTGGCCGCACCATCTGGGCCGCTGTAGCACTTGCGTACTTCTGGCGCTCGTGGCGCCAGGTGACGCCGTTCAACCAGCGCGCGACGTCGAGTGCGCGATAGTGCCAGACAAAGCCGATGGGGGACAGCTGAGCGCGCGGAGGGAGCGCGTCGTCGAGCCACGCGGTGGTGAGTGACACGGCATTCCACCACGACGGCGTGTTCGGATCGAACCCGTTCGCAGTCAAGGTCGCCGCCTCCGCGGCGGTCGGTGTACGCGCCCACTCGCTCTGGTAGAACAGCGCCGGCGGATTCGGCAGCCCCGCCGATGGAGTCCAGCTCGAGTGGATGATCTCCGGCGAGAATCCGGGCAACAGCTGCGGCGAGAACGCCTCGACGCGCACGCCATGCGTCGCCACCCCGGCTCGCACCTCGCAAATGTCGGCGTGCCCGAGAAAGTCGCCGAGCAGGATTCGGATCGGGTGATAGATGGGGCTGCGCGGCAGCCCGATCGCCACGTCGCCGTTGCGCAGTGCGCTCAAGAACGCGTCGAGCGCGACTCGATCGATCTCCCACGATTCGCGCAAGGTCGAGCGCACCGCCGAGCCTGGCAGCGGGCTGGTCCACGCCTGGTCGGGGATGCCGTGATGGGTCGCGTGCGAGTAGAATGAGACACCGAGATCACACTCCTTCTTGCGGATCAGCACCCGATTGAGCCAATCGGGGTTACCGGCCGACACGTTCTCGAGATCGACGCTGCCCTGCCGCCCAAGGTGCATGTACAGCGTGTAGACGTAGTGTGGCTCGCGCGAGTAGTCGATCGTGTCCGGCATGAGCACGAATGGAAAGGACGGGAACATCGGAGTCGCGATCTGCTGGGATAGCGGATGCGGCAGATGAAACACCTCGTGCCGGACCAACACGAATGACGTGCTCACGTGATTTGGATCAGCAGGCGACATCCGAGCCGCGACCAACTCGCCGTTGGCCATCGCGTACACCGGAGAGCCCGCATCGAGCGTGAAGGTCTCCGGTGATCCGGCCGGCCCGTGCACGCCATGGCGGACGCGCGCGAGCCGCGTGATTTCGCTCTCGTCGAAGTAGAACTCGTGCACCGGAGTCGTTCCATCCGGGTTCTGGTATGAACGGCGCGGCGTGGAGGTCGAGCCTGCGGCGTCGACGTCGAACGGCAGCCACCAGTAGTCCCACAACTCGCGCGCAAAGCGGTGCCAATCGAACAACGGCCCCGGACAGTCGTGATCGGAGATACGCGCGCTGATGGCGCCCGGGTAGCCGTGGCCGTGAAACCCGCGCCAGGTATCGAACATGGCGCGCCACACCTTGTTGTGCCTCCTGTAGGTCGCGTCCGCGACTTGGATCGCGGCCGCGGCGGTGTAGCGCCCTTGCAGGGTGGCGGCATTGGCGGGCTGAAAGTCGGAGGCGACAATGTTGTAGGAAGAGGTGAGCGACGCCGCAATCTCCTCGAGCGCGGGATCGGCGAGCACAATGCGACGAAACTCGTCCGACACATTGATCACGTCGGTGCGGAGCACGTGCGGCAACAACGGCACGTTGCGGGGCACTCGGTGCTCCTCGGCGAGGTAGCGGCACAACAACGACAGCGACCGATACTGCCACTCCGTGAACAGCATCCACGTGTCCTGGATCGGGCCTCGCCGCGGCCCCGCAAAGTTCGCGGTCGTCCACCACGAACAGAGCACCTCGCGTGGATCGTCGCGATGATCGCGCAGCCACGCGCGAGCGCCCGGGATATCGTCATTGGCCTGGGTCGCCGAATCTTGATTGAGCTGGATCCAGCCATTGCCAGGGGGCCGCGCGACCTTACCGAGGTTGCCGGTCTCGATCCCGAGAGACCATTGGTTGACGAAGCTCGCGTGCCACGTGACGCGTGGCATATCGATCAACCGCGCGACGGTCCCATCGCCGGACACAAAGAATGACGGCCCCTCACCCCAGCGCGCGATGCCCTGTGTTGTGTAGAGCTGCAGCCACGAGCTGGCTTTGTTGCGAGACGGCCAGCCCGCCGTCATGTGCGGCACGATCGTCTTCAAGTCGGAGATAGCGACTCCGAAGTCGTAGGCCCTGACCGGCTGATGCTGTTGCGGCCAGTTCGCGGAGCCCGCCATGATTCGGCTCGCCCACGACTCGTCATAGAAGACAGCAAGCCGATCGAGAAGCACCTGCGTCATCGGCCTCACAATAACACCACCGTGTCTAGATCCCCATCGCGCTGTTCGTGATAAGATCTCGTAAAGGAGGGCACCGGGTTGGCTGACTCGTTGGGTACTGCGTTGCGTGAGGAGATGATGGGCCTCCTCGGTCCGGTGGTGGTCGCGAGCAAGAGCGCACATGGTGCGAACCTGCTGCTGCGTGGTCTTGGCTACACCGACACCACCGCAACGCGCCCAGATCTCGCAGCGGCGGTCGCAGACCTCGCGGCAGTTGCCTCCGAGATCGAGGGGATCAGTGATCTCGAGTCTTGGCAAGGCATTCAGCGTCTACTGGAGGCGTTCGCGCGCGCTGGAGACGCGATCGACGCGCTGAGCGCGAGCGGGCTCGTATCGCTCGGCCGAGAGTTGGGAGAGAAGCTGGTATCCACCTACCTGCGCAGGCGCTTTCCGCAGCTGTTCCGCGTTGCGTGCCTGCTCACCCTGGTCGATCCCGCAGAGTCACTACCGCCCTCCCCTCTCGAGCGCGACGGCTCCACGATCGCGAGACTCCCACACCGCGCCGATCGCCTGCGCTTCGATCGTTTGCGAGGACTGCTTTCCGCGCCACTCGACACGATCGCGGATGCATACCTCCCCAACCAGCTCGCGACTGCGGCCGACGCGCACATCGCAGGAGCCCGGCTATTCGAGCCGCTCGTGCGCTTGCTCGACGCGCTCGGCGTGTTCACCCGAGTCGACCTCGCTGACACCGAGCCGCCGCAAGCTCCCCCACCACCGCCCAGCCCCGACGACGACAGCGGCGATCACCTGGACAACTACGAGCTCGATCCCGACGAGGGGACGGTCGAGGCGCCGCCTGCACCTCCTGCAGATCTGACGCAGTTCCATCGCCGTTTTCGTCCGCGCCTGATCGCCGCATTGCCGATGCCCACCGGGCCTGCACAGGTTGGTATCGCGATCACGGCGTCGTCGGCCGAGCATCCCGATCAGGTGTCCGGATTCCTGGTCGGCCTGGTCGGCGCGCTCGGCCTAGCGCACGACCGCGACAACTGGCACCTCGCGCTCTCCGCGACCGGCGATGTTCCCGCCTTCGTCATCGGCCCCGGCGGCCCCGAGCTCGCGCCTGGCACACCCGCGAGTGCCGCAGCGGAGGTGCACCTCGTGGTGCAACGGCTCTCGTCGACGGACGGCCCCGCGTTCGTCTTGGGCGCCGCCAGAGGCACGCGACTCGAGCTCGGCGCGGTGATCGTGCGGCTCGACGCAAGCCTGCGCCGCGATCGACCGTCGATCTCGCTCACGTTCGATACCCGACCGTCGGGCTTCGTGCTCGCGCCCGGCGACGGAGACGGCTTCCTGAGCCGCGTGCTGTCGCGCGAGATCCGGCTCCCGCTCGATGTGGGGCTGGTGCTGTCGAGCGACGGAGGGATACGCCTGCTCGGCGGCGTGGGACTCGAGACGCGCTCGGGATCGTCGATTGCAATCGGCCCCGTTACGGTCGCGAATCCGCGGCTTGCGCTGTCGACGGCCGAGGACGTGATCCGCATTGGCGCAACCTGTGACGTGGTCGCGGCGCTCGGGCCGGTGAGCGTCGGGGTGACCGAGATCGGCGTCGCAGTCGATCTGCGCGTGCCCACGGGTGGTGGCCGATGGCCCGCGTCGCTCGATGTCGGGTTCAGGCCGCCAAGCGGGGCCGCCATCGTGGTCGCCTCGCCACTCGTGAGCGGAGGCGGCTTCCTCGCCCGAGATGCTGCCCACGATCGCTACCTCGGCGGGGTGTCGCTCAGTGTCGGCGGGTTCCACGTCAGCGGCGCAGGCGTGCTCGAGACCCGCCTGCCCAGCGGAGGCGACGGCTACTCGCTCGCCGCGGTGATCGCCGGCGAGCTCACGCCGATCCCGATCGGCTTGGGCTTCACGCTCAAGGGCGTGGGCGGGTTGATCGGGATCCACCGGCGCGTCGATGTCGAGGCGGTGCGCGCAGCGCTGCGCGGGCCGGGCGTCGGAGATCTCTTCTTCGCGGCCGATCCAATCGCTCAGACGGCGCGGCTGACGAGCGATCTCGGCCGCTATTTCCCGCGCGCGCAGGGCCGGCACATCATTGGACCCGCTGCGAAGATCGGCTGGGGCAGCCCGACGTTGATCGAGGGGGAGATCGCGGTCCTGCTCGAGATGCCGTCGCCGGTGCGGCTCGTGCTACTCGGCAACATCCGCGCTGCCCTGCCGACGAAGCAAGATCCGATCATCGCCCTGAACGTCGACTTCGTCGGCGATGTGGATTTCGCCAAGAAGACGGCCGCGATCGATGCCACGTTGCGCGACTCCAAGGTCGCCGGGTTCCCGATCACCGGTGACTTTGCTCTGAGGATGAGCTGGGGCTCACCGCCGAGCTTCGTACTCTCGGTCGGCGGGTTCCACTCGCAGTTTCGACCGCCCCCGGGCTTCCCCGCGCTCCGTCGCGTGCGGATCCCGATCGGCGCCGACGAAGATCCTCGCCTCGACATCCAGGGGTTTCTGGCTCTCACGTCGAACACCGCGCAGATCGGCGCTCAGGTCGAGCTCTATGCATCCGCCGGTCCGCTCAACATCAAAGGCTCGCTCGGCTTCGAGGCGCTACTCACGCTGTCGCCGTTCCAGTTTCGGGTGGACCTGTGGGCCGGCGTCGCCCTGAGGCGCGGGAACAAGGTGCTCGCTGGCGTTCACCTGGATGGTACGCTGACCGGCCCCACCCCTTGGCGCATCGTCGGCGAGGCGTGCCTTTCGCTGTGGTTCATCGACCTATGCGTCGGAGTCGACGCGACGTTCGGAGGTGGCCAGCGCGTGGAGCTCCCTCCGCGTGAGATCTGGCCTCTGCTCCGCGATGCGCTGCAGCGTACCGAGAGCTGGGAGACCACGCTGCCGGCAGGGGTCGCGCGTGCGGTCACCACGGCACCGCCGATCGACGAAGAATCACCGATCACGCGCATCGATCCGGCGGCCGCGATCACCGTCCGTCAGAAGGTGGCGCCGCTGAACAGGCGGATCACCCGATTCGCCGAGGCCGCCCCGGTGGGCCCGGACAAGTTCCAGATCACGCAGGTCAAGCTCGGCACCTCGAACACCGCGTTCGAGCCGGTCTCCGATTGGTTCGCGCCCGCTCAATTCGAGAAGCTCTCCGATGCCGACCGCCTGTCGCGCCCCGGGTTCGAGTCGATGGTCGGCGGCGTCACGGTTGCCAACACCGCAGCCACGGCCGGAGCGGCACAAGTCGCCGCGCTCACCTACGAGACGATCCTGATCCAGGGCCCGTCGAGCGTGCGCGGCGCCGACTTCCGCCCAACGAGCGCTGCGCAGATCGCTGCGGCGGCGCTCGGTGGCGCGGCGCTCGCGCCACTGCGCCCGCCTGCCCACCCACCACCGCGCGTTGTCCTCGAAGAAGAGACCTACGTGATCGCCTCCACCGCCGATCTCGCTCCACGTTTCGATCTCTTGCCCGCTTCCCCCCGCGGAGTCGCCGAGCTCGCGCTCGATGCGTTCCTCGCCGCCAACCCCAGCGCACGCGGCACGCTCCACGTGGTCCCCAGCTTCGAGGCCGCGCCGTGAGCGACGCCGCGTTCCGGTTCCTCTCGTGGGTGCGTCGCGGCGCCGCCACGCAGATCCAGACGCCAGACACGGCTGCCGGCGCGACACGTACCTCCATCCCGGTCGAGCTGACGTTTAATGCGGGCGCGCACGTCGCCTCGGTCGAGCTCGCGCTCCAGGGGCCGGGCGACGTGATCGCGTTCGAGCCACGCGCCGTCGTCCGTGCGTGGCCACCGCCCGGAACCCTCGACGCCGAGCCGAACTACTTTCCGCTCGTCGAGCTAGACCAGGTCGATCTTCCGTGGCGCTACACGCCACGCGCCGCTCACAGCACGGGTCGGCTGCGCCCGTGGCTCGCGTTGATCGTGCTCCGCGACGACGAATTCGCGTACGAGGGTCCGCGCACAGACCGGCCGCTCGGCAAGATCACCATCGCCGACCGGACGCCGATGCCGCCGATCGATCAAGCCTGGGCGTGGGCCCACGTCCAGATCAGCGGTGATGACGGCACGTCGCTCAGCGACGCGCTCGCCCAGCCCGGCCGCTGCGTCGCGCGCCTACTTGCGGCCCGCCGCCTCGATCCAAGCACGAAGTACTGGGCGGTGCTCGTACCGATCTTCGAGGTCGGCCGCCGCGCTGGGCTTCGGATCGCGCTCGATCCGGAAGGTGGCGGAGAATTGCCGGCGACGCTCGCCCCCGCGTGGTCGATCTCCGCGGACGGGAAGCTTGCCGGCCCTGTCGAGCTGCCCGTCTACTACCGCTGGCAGTTCGGCACGGGCGCGGGCGGCGACTTCGAGTCGCTCGTGCAGCAGCTCGTACCGCGGCCTCTGCCGGAGACCGTGGGACTGCGAGCGCTCGACGCCACCTTGCCGGGCGGTGGGCTGCCAGCCGCTGCGTCCGCAGCGATGTCGCTCGGCGGCGCGCTCGCGGGACCAAACACCGTGCCCGCCACCTGGCCACCCGCGGAGCGCAGCGCGTTCGTCACAGCGCTCGCCGAGTTGCTCGAGCTTCCCGCAGATGTCAAGGCGAGCGGCGGCACGCCCGTCGTGGCGCCACCGCTCTACGGAACGTGGCACGCGCGCCGCGACCGGCTCGTTCCACCGCCCTGGTTCCAGCACCTCAACGAGGACCCGCGCAGCCGGATCGCAGCAGCCCTTGGGACCCAGGTCGTGCAGGCCCAGCAGCACGCGCTCATGGAGGCGGCGTGGTTACAGGTCGCGGGGATCCGCGAGCTCAACGAGCAGCTGCGCAAGGCGCAGCTCGCTCGCGCTGTGGGCGAGCGGCTCCACACGCGATTCGTGCAAGCCGCCGACGATGACACGCTGCTGATGTTCAGTGGCAAGGTGCTCGGACACGTCCTCCACGGGAGGGACACCATCCGCGCGCTCGTTCAGAACAGCCCGCCACGGCTGGCGCTGGTCTCCGGCGCACTCCGGCGCGTGTTCCGTCCGCTTGGTCCAGTCGGCCGCCGGCAGGGTCGCCCCAACAGGATCGGGAGTCGTATCGTGAGCGGCATCAACGACGGCACGTACGCGAACGTGCTGGCCGCGACGCCGCCTCCACCCGACCGGCTCGTGACGCACAGCTGGCTCCATGATCAACACGTCCCATGGGACGGTCCGCCGCAGGAACGCGCGATCGCAGACCAGCCGCAACGCCCCCGGATCGTCGTGTGGGATCCCGTCTACGGCACGCCGCCGGTTTCCGATACGGGGGCGCGGAACCTGGACAGCCCGTCGATGGCGAGGTTCCGACAGGCGGCGGTCGCGCACGCGCAGCGCGAGCTGACCCCGGGCCAGCCGGAGGTCCTGCGTCGCCTCGAGATGTCGGCGCTCCGCACGCGCATGGTCACCGCACTCGACCCGAAACTATCGATACCCGCCGGGTTCGGTCCACGGCTCGTTCGCAGCCCGGGCTTCGTCTGGAACCCGCCGGACCCGATCGAGCCCGTCATGGCGCATCCCGTGTTCCCGCAGCCGATGTACGCACCGCTCGCCGCGCTCTCGCAGGATTGGGTGCTGCCCGGGCTCGCTGATGTTCCACCAAACACCGTCGCGATCGCGGTCACGAACCCAGCGTTCGTCGAAGCGTACATGGTCGGGCTCAACCACGAGATGGCCCGCGAACTACTCTGGAACGAGTACCCGACCGACCAGCGCGGCAGCTACTTCCGCCAGTTCTGGGATCCGACGGGCCTCGCGCCGGTGCCGATCCCCGAGACCGCAAAGGACATTCGTCCGATTCACGAGTGGTCTCTGAGCTCGGAGCTGGGCCAGCATAGCCCTCGGCCGGCGCCACCGGATCCTGGCGGCAGGCACGTGGTCTTGCTCGTGCGTGGCGAAGTGCTGCGACGGTATCCGGGGACGCTCGTGTACGCGCAGCGCGCGCAGGGGCCTGCTGGTGCCCGCACGCTCGGCGCCGAGCAACGCGCGCCGATCTTCAGTGGTCGGCTTTCACCTGACGTGTCGTTCTTCGGCTTCGATCTCTCGGTCGACCAAGCCCGCGGCGCTGGCGGAGATTCAGGGTGGTTCTTCGTGTTCCAGGAGCAGCCCAGCGAGCCGCGGTTCGGGCTCGACGTCAGCGCGCCTGCCGGGCCTCCCGCGAGCTGGGACGAGCTCGCGTGGACACATCTCGCCGCGACGCCCGAGGCACTTACCCAGCTCGGCTACATCGACCTCGGCGCCGCCTTGCCCCAGACAAGCGCACTCGAGCTCTCGGGTGGACCCGCGTGGCACCTGGACTCCGCGGGCCCCGGCAAACCGTTCGCTCGCGGCTCCGACCACGCCGCCATCACGCTCCAGCGCCCTATGCGTGTCGCCGTACACGCCACGGAGATGCTCCCCTAACCGCTCGCGGAGAGCCCGACCGATGTCCGACCCGGATACTGAAATCAAGACTCTCTCCGCCCTGTTTCCGATCGCGCTGCTGCCGGTTCGCATCGAGACCCGGTTCATCGCGAACGAGCTGTGGATCCGCGTCTACCCGGACGAGATCGCCGCGGACATCCACGAGCCCGCGCTGACGAACGACGAGCTCGTCGCCGGCACGGAGTACTGGCAGGACGCATGGAATCCGTCGAACGAGCTCGATGCTTGGCGGCGCCTCCTTCAGTTCGCATCGCCCGAGCGCGCCGCCTGGCTCGTCCGCGTGCTCACACCGCTGAACCTGTCCGCGCGTCCACAGAGCGAGCCGCAGTTCCCGACCGCCCCACTCCGCGACCGCCAGCTCCCTCGTGCGTTGGCGAGAACCCTGCCTCACCGGTGGGTGGCTGTTGCGTACCGCGCTGGGATCGAGGTCGCGCGTGTGATCGGAGAGCCGATCACCCATCCACTCGCGATGTCGTTCCGTCCGGACCTCGCCGAGGGGGCGCCGGAGCTGGAATCCCTGGACGAGCTCTCGATCGAGCCCGAGCTACGGTGGGCGGTCGATCTCGAGGCCGCGAAGATCGCCGGCATGGCGATGAGCCTGCCGCTATCCCGGATCGCCGCGCTCGAAGGCTTTGATCGATTGATCGTTGTCGGCGTGCGCACGCACGTGCCCCCGGATCACTCCGCCGAGGATCTCGCCGCGCTGCTCGACGCCCACCACTACACGCGCGGGCTCGCCTTGGTGCCGCAGGGCACCCCTACCAACAACTTCGGTGACGGCGAGTCAGGATACCCCCCACCCGCGGACCCCGTGCGCAGCCACGCGATCGAGATCGCGCCGACCGCGATCGCGCCCGGCACCGATGCAGCGCTGCTGGCACGCTCGCTCGGCGTGCCCGCGTCGACATTCGAGCACGTCGACGGAGCTGATCGGATCGAGCAGCAGCGGGCGCGTGCGATGAACGAGGCGCTGTGGCCGTGTACGCTCGGATACTTCCTCCAGCAGCTCATGATGCCGCTGCTCGGAGCGTCTGACATCCACGACGCCCGCGAGCACTTTAGGGCGTTCGTGCGTGGCCGAGGCCCACTCCCAGCGATCCGCATCGGCCGCGTGCCGTACGGCGTGCTCCCGGCGACCTCGCTGAAGGCATGGAGCCCGTCCGCCGGGGCGCCCGCGATCGAGCGCAAGCTCGTGCAGCTCCTGACCAAGTGGCGCACGTCCTACCTCGCCCAGCGCAACAGGATCGCGCGGGTCGGCAAGACCAGTGATCCCGATGCGGATCTCCTCGAAGTGCTGTCGCTCGACGCGAGCTGCCGCGAGGTCCGCAGCCGCGAGGCGCTCGGGCCCGCATACTTCAAGAACATCCTCCAGCTGTTCGGGCATCTCCCCACGCTCGGCGAGGAGGCCCGTGCGACCCTGGTCAATGCGGTCCTCTCGGAGGCCGGGATCTCCGGCACACCACGCATCGCCGGATTCACCTGGGCCGATCGAGCACTACGCATCAGCCGGGCACTCGTCACGCGCGAGCCGCTCTCCGAGATCGAGAAGCTGACGCCGAACTACATCCAGACGGTGCGGACCGCATCGACCCTGCTGGCGCTGCGCAACGCCGGACAGAAGCTCGGTGACAAGGCACCACTGCTGTTCCACTTGCTTCGCCAGGGCGCGCTCCTCGAGTACGCGCGGATCGGTGTCGAGCTCGCGATCCTCGAAGGTGACGCCAACGAGCTCGATCGCGTCGAGCCCGAGTTGATCAAGATCAGCCCCGGCACGCTCGGCCGCTTGACTCATTGGGAGCGATTCCAAAAGGGGCTGTTGGTGACAGGCACGACGCCGCTCGGAGACTGGCTGCTCGCGCCGTCCTCCGACCAAGAGCGCGCCGATGCGCGCGCGTACCGAGCGAATCTCGAGGTCCTCGAGGTCACGCCAACCGCCGAGCTCGAACGGCTGCTCACCGAAACACTCGATACCTGCTCGCACCGGATCGATGCTTGGATCACGTCCTTGGCGACCAGGCGGCTCGATCAGATGCGGACGATCAAGAGTGGATACACGCACCTCGGCGCGTTCGCGTGGGTCGAGAACCTCCGCCCGCGCAGCACGCCGCGCCCAGGTACAGCCGGCGGCCACATCCATGCGCCGTCGCCGGCGCATGCTGCGGCTGCCGCCGTGCTGCGCAATGCACACCTGACGCGCACCGGCGCGGATCGCGAACGCGTCACGGTAGACCTCTCGTCCGCGCGCGTTCGGCGCGCCCTCTCGCTGCTCGACGGCGTCCGGCAAGGCCAGCCAGCCGGTGCCGTGCTCGGCTACCGGTTCGAGCGCGCGCTCCACGACGCACAGCTCGACGTGTACATCGCGCCGTTCCGGCGGCTGTATCCCATCAGCCGCGATCCGGCGGCGCTCCCCGAGGCGACGTCCGAGCGGATCGCTGCGCGCGACGTCGTGGACGGGCTGGCGCTGCGCGGCGCGATCACAGGAATCTCGCCGCCACCCTGGAATGACCCAACCAAGTTGCCCCCGGTCCAGATCGCCGATCGCGCCGGCGTCGCGGCGTGCCTCGCGGCGCTCGATGCAGACGTCGACGCGGCCGCGGACCTGCTCGTCGCCGAGTCGGTGTATCAGGCGGTCCAGGGCAACACGGATCGCGCCGCAGCAACGCTCGCGACGATGTCCGGCAGCGGCACGCTCCCAGCCCCGCAGATCGCCACGGTGCCGCGCACCGGCACCGGGTTCACCCAGCGGGTCGCGGTGGCGCTCGGCGAGCCGCCAGCGGGCGGACCTCCGGGCTGGACCACCATGACACCGCGTCGGATCGCCGAGCCCCGCCTCGAGGCTTGGGCCGCGAAACTGCTGGGTTCGCCGCTCGACGTGCGGTGCCGAGTCACGGACGGCGCCACGCAACGGGAGATCGCGTTGGCCGAGCTCGAGCTTGGCGCGCTCGACTTCGTGGACCTCGCGCGGCGCGAGTCATCCGGCGAGCTGGACGCACGGATCCTCTGGCGAGCGCGCGACGAATTCGGCGCCTCGACCTCGCTCGTGATCGACCACACCCGCGCGCCGGCGTGGTCGCTCTCGATTCTGACCTTTCCCGAGGCACTCGAGATCGCACGCGCGATCTGCGAGCTGGTGGCCGTTTAGCGCCCGCTCACGGCTCGAGACCTGGCGCTGCCCAGTGGAGCCCCCGACCCCGCGATCGATGGGCCCGAGCTCGCCACGCGCGAGGCCATGCTCTCCCCACGGCTCGCTGGCACACGCAGCACGCTCGCGGCGGCCCTCACGGCGGCCGCGACGGCCGCGCTCCCCGTGGACCTCGATCCACTGCGCGACGCCCTCTGGGGCGCCGCCGGGTTCGGCGCCAGCGCCGCCCCGGCGAGCATCACAGGAAGCGACGAGATCGCGCGTACCGCTCTCGTCGATCAGGCGCGCGGCGTTGTGGCAGAGCTCGACCGGCGTGCGGCGGTGGCCGGCGCGGAGACCACCTCGCTTGCCAAGCTCACCGCGTTGTTCGGCGGCGGCCTGACGATCCTGCCGCCGTTCACACCACCGGACCCGGCCACACTCAATGGCGCGCTCACCTCCCTCGTCGTCGACCCGTTGGTGCCGCGACGATGGTTCGAGCGCGCCGCGCGCGTGCGGGATCCGGTCGGAGCGCTCCGCCTCGTCGCGCTCGCAGCCGAGGCCGTCACGCCCACTCGCTTCGAGCTCTCCATCGCGCAGCTCCCGCACGTGCCAAACGCGCCATGGATCGCGCTGCCTTTCGACCGGACGGATCCGGAGCAACGGCCACGTGCCGGCACCTGCTCGATCGCACTCTGCCGCGCGTTCTCCTTCGCGGACGACTCGACCTGGGCCGGCTTGCTCGTCGACGAGTGGGCCGAGATGATCCCGTCGGAGACCCAGCTCACCGCGTACGCAGTGCACCACGACGCGCCCGGCGCCGAAGCCGCGCAGTGCGTGTTGCTCGCCGTGCCGCCGCCCCAGGCCACCACGTGGGATCTGCAGCTGCTGATCGACATCGTCGGCGAGACGCTGGATCTCGCGGTCATCCGCGCTGTCGATCCCGAGCTGAGCCCCTTTTCGCTCCTCGCGCCGTGCATCTACCTCGCCGCCAGCGTCGCTGACGAGACGATCGCGTTCGATGCCGGCCGCCATCTCGTGAACGAAGTCGAGATCCTCGAGCCCTCGTAGTCGCAAGGAGCCGCGATGCCGTCCATCACCTACTGGAATCGCCTCGAGCCCCGCGTGCGGTCCACTGATCTCGCGAACGCGCTCGCCGCACGCGTCCGAGATCCCGCATGGCTCCTCGCACGGCAGTGGCAGCTCGGCGAGTTTGCGGGCGAGGACGCCGCGTCACCTGCGTACGTCCGCATCCAGGCGCGGCTCACGCCGATGACCGCGTGGGGCGTTCCCGGCCAGCCGCCGCAACCACTCGCGACCGAGGTGCCGATCGAGCGGCCTACCACGGCTGAACCTTTCTCGCGCGAGGACCTCACGCTCGCGGTCGAGCTCGGCCAGACGTTCGATCGCTTGCTCGAGGAACTGCGCGCCGACGACCTCCGGCCGCATTTCCTCGACGCATTTCCGATTCCAGCCGCCGCTGACGGCGATGATCCGCGAGCTGCCCGGATGCGAGCCTTGTGGCGCGGTCGCGCGTACGACGGAATCGCCATCGTCGTCGCCGGTGTGCCCGCGGCCGCCAACGCCATTCCCTCCACGGTTGCCGCCCCGAGGCGCGCGGTCGCCGAGCAGGCGATCGAGCAGCTCGTCGCGTGGGTGGCAGATCTCTACGGCGCGCTCGGGTCTGACGACCCTGCCGGCTGGCGCCCGGACCGGCTCGACTACGCACTGCGCGTCTACGCGAACGTGCCGCCGGGTGGCGGTCTCGCGGGAGACCAGGTGATGCTCGCCGCCGAGCCTGACCGCGACGGTGACCTGGAGTGGTTCGCCTTCGATCGCGTCATCGAAGCGTTCCCTTCCGGGGTGCCGTCAGCGCCGAGCGTGGCGACCATCCGGCATGCCGTGATTCCCGGGCCGGTGAAGTTCCGCGGCATGCCCAACGAGCGATTCTGGGATTTCGAGGACGGCCGCGTCGACTTTGGCGGCCTGCGTCCCGATCGACGCGATCTGGCCTCGATGATCCTGATGGATTTCATGCTCGTCCACGGCAACGACTGGTTCCTGGTCCCGTTCGAGCAGCCTGTCGGCACGCTGTGCCGGACCGCACTCACGGTGGTCGACGTCTTCGGACAGAGCACCGTCGTGCCGCGCGCTGACGCGGTGGCCGCTCCCCCAGCTGCGCGCTGGACC
>JBQCJR010000414.1:0-16348 GCA_051952595.1 Kofleriaceae bacterium | reverse complement strand
GCCACGATCCGGTAGCGCGTCAGGTTGTCGGGCACCTTCACCTCGACGGTCGCGCGCCCCGACGCGTCGGTCTTGACCGCCGGCGCGAACGCCGCCAGCGGGTTGAAGTTCGAGCGGATCGCGATCGGCGTCTTGGGAGTGGCACCGGCGCCGTTCTTGTTGCCCGGGGCGCCCTCGGCGAAGCTGACCTCCCGTTGCTGATCGGCGGCCATGCCATCCTCCTTGCTACCCGCGGCCTTGGCCATCGGCGCGGCCGGCGGTGCGGGCGGAGGCAGCCCGCCGCTCCCCGCGCGCCCCCGCGTGCTGCTCGCGAGTGTGTCCCGGGTCGGCCGCGCGAGCTTGACGTAGCCACGGCTGTGGTGGTCGCGCGCGCCCTCGTCGCGGTGGCTGTAGAACGCGTCGATCGGATCCGGGTGCTGGTACCCCGTCATCGCCAGCACCGCCTCGTCGACCACCAGCACCGCCGCGTCGGCGTTTGCGACCGGCCGCCCCGCGGCGTCCTTCACGATCAGCCCGAGCTTGGCCGCCTCGCCGGGCCCCAGCTTCGGCACGTTCGGCGCGATCTCGACGCTCAGGGTGCGCTGCTTCGGCGGCACCGGCAGATCGATCTCGCCCATCGCGTACGCCGGGCGCTTCGGCAGGTCCGGCTCGGGCTGTCCCCGATCCCCGATCCGCGCCGCGGCGCCGACCAGATCCACCTGGACGTACAGGTTCGGCACCATCGCGTCGGTGATCGGCACCTGGATCGTCGTCGTCGGGCCGGTCATCGAGATCCGCTCGGTCTTCACGATGCCGCTGCGCCGGTAGCTGACCAGGCCCTCCGCCGGATAGAACGGCGCCTGGATCAGCAGCTCGGCGGTGTCGCCGTGGCGGTACTCCTTCTTGTCCGGGATCACCTGGACCTGCTCCTGCTCGACCGCGCGCGCCGGCGGGCGATCGCCGCCGGACACCCAGAACGTCAGCTTGGTCTGGTTCGGGCGGCCCTGCGCGTCGGCGATCGTCGCCGTCACCTGGTACTGACCACCACGCGTCGTCGCGAGCTTGCACGGCACCGGATCCGCGGCGGCGACCACGCTGCAGGTCTGCGGGTCGACCTCGATCGTCGTGTAGCGGCCGCGCTTGTACTCCCATTCGAGGCGCACCGCGCGCACCTCGATCGGCGTGCCCGGCGCCGCCTTGCCGTCGAGATCCACGCCGATCACGTCGATCTCGAACGGCGCGCCCTTGGCCACGAACGGCTTCTTCGTCTTGAGGCCGACGTACAGCTGCGACGGGTGCACGATCAGCGCCGACGACGCCGCCCAGGTCTGGCGGTTGACGTCGGTGACGCTCGCGCTCGCGGTCACCGACATCGGCATCGCCGGGTTCAGCGACAGGAAGTCGAGGTGCATCGTGTGCGCGCCGGTCGCGTCGGTCTTGCCCGGCAACGTCCAGGTCTTCGGCTCGTGGTAGCGATCCGTCGGACCGAACCCGCGGCCGTAGCCCCACCACGGCAGCCACTCGCCGAACACGTAGTCGCCGCGGTTCGGCGGGGTGTAGTTGGTCTTGCTCGCCTGGACCTCCCACTGCACCGGCGCGCCGGGCAGCGGGCCGCCCGCGTAGTACTTCGCCTCCACCGTGACGTCGCCGCCGCCGCCGACCAGGAACGGCCCCTGGCTCGCCTGCGCCGACACCGCGAACTCCGGCCGCCGGAACTCCTCGATCTGGAACGAGTGATAGTGGGCGCCGGGCATCCGGCCCTGCGCCATGAGCTCGACGTACGCGTAGCCGAGGTTCGGCGTCTTGGGCAGCGCGACCTGGGCGTGGAACCCGCCGACCGCCGACACCGGCATCGAGCCCTTCGCGATCTCGTTGCCGCGCGCGTCCTTGATCACGTACGCGACGCGGTCGACCGCGCCGGCGATCCCGCCGACGTCGCCGTTCTTGCCTTCATCCACGATGCGCAGCCAGCCCTTGAGGGTCAGCTCCTCACCCGGCTTGTACAGCTTGCGATCGTCGATCAGGTACCACGCGAGCGCGCGGCCGCGGCTCTGCTGGGTCCAGCTGCCGTACTCGCTGTACAGGCTCTGCTCGTCGCTGACGAACGCCACGTCGTCGCCGCGCCGGGCGATCAGGTAGTGCGCGCCGCGCTGCGCGGTGAGCGTCTGCTGGTGGAGCGGAAGGGTCGCGAGCCCGCCGGCATCCGAGGTCGCGCGGATCTTGAACGGCATCAGCTCGAGCGCGACGCCGGACGCCGGCTTGCCGGTCGCGAGCTCGGTCGCGTGGGCGATCAGGTTGTCGGCGTCGATGTACGCGTCGACCCCGAGCCGCGTCGCCTGCACCCAGCTGATCAGCCGCGGCGGATCGTACGACTCGGTCCACGGCGACGGCTCGACCACCGCGATCGCGTGGCCGAGGCCACCCCGCAGCGCCGGCGAGAGATCGATCGCGGTCTCGACCAGCTGGTTGTCACCGCCGGTGGTCTTGATCGACTGATCGAACACCAGCTTGCCCGGCAGCCTCGGCGGCTTGTCGTGGTTCCAGCGGTTGCGCAGGTAGTGGCCGTACGCGTCGAAGTCGCTCGGCGAGACCTGGTACAGCTTCACCTTCAGGTGGGTGTAGTTGGTGGTGAACACGTCGAGCGTCGGCCGCGCCGCCGCCGGATCGGCGACCACCAGCCCGTCGGGGCCGAAGAACACCGGCGTCGCATCGGTGACCTGGATCGACACCGCCGCGTCCTTGCCGAGCCGCTGGCCGAAGACGTCGAGCAGCTTGCCCGAGACCGAGATCTCGTAGCGGGTGCGCGCGGTGGTCGAGCCGATGATCGAGATCATCGGGCCCGAGACCTCGATGCGTGCATCCGGGATCTCCGGACGGATCACCAGCAGGCTCTCGTCGAAGTCTTCGTCGTTCAGCGGGTTGTTGGCCTTGATCACGAGCGGCGTGCCCGGCGGGCAGGTGCCGCGGTAGCCGCAGTCGCCGCCCTCGATGCGGAGCGGCGGGAACGTGCGGAACGAGAACCGCTGGGCCGCGGGGGTGCGGTTCGGGCCCTCGGCCGAGGGCGCGCCGCGATCGATCGTCACCTCGATCGCCGCGTCGGTCGGCAGCTCGGAGGCCGCGCGGAACGCGACCCACCGGCCCTGCTGGCCGTCCTGCTCGGCGGCGTCGACGATGCTCTTCAGCTGCTTGTCGCGCGCCAGCTCGGCGGCATCGAGCAGCCGGATCTCCTGGCGCGCGCCGTTCGCGGTCACCGCGATCGACTTCAGCATCGCCGCCGGAACGATCTTCTGATCGAACAGCGCGAACATCGGCACGTCGAGCCGCTGCGGCGCGTGCTCGCTCGGGTAGTGCGAGCGCAGCGCCGGCGCCGGGGTCTCGAACGTGAACTTCACGCCGTCCTTCAGCACGCCGCCCGTCGCGCTCTTCGTCCCCGCCGGCACCTCGACCTGGTAGGTCGTCGCCTGCGGGAACCGGCCAGCATCGCGATCGCCCGGATCGAACACCACCGTGCGGGTGCCGATCCACCGCCAGCGGCCCGCCGGCGTCGGCGTCAACTTGATCGGCACGTTCGCCGCCGCGTCGGTCTGCGAGGTCACCGCGATCATCGGCTGGCTGAACGTGACGCTGAGCTCGGGCGCGAGCGGCACCTCGCCCTCCGGCATCCAGCGCAGGACCTGCAGGTCCTTGCCGGCCTCGTTACCGGCCGGCGGCAACAGCGACGACGGCGGCGCCGGGAACTGACCCTGGACCGACTTGCCGGTGCGCGGCGCCGGCTGCGACCGCGGGCGGAACGCGAACGGCTGCGCGTCGCCCGACTCGCCCTGGAGCGGCCGCGCGCGCGACAGCAGCGCCTCGGCCTCGGCGTCCGAGAGCTTGGTCGCCGGTGCGAGCTTGGTGCGGTCGTACGACGGCGGACCCTGCCGGCCGTGGGAGACCCGTAGATCGAGGCCGGGCGGCAGATCCTTCGACTGCACCAGCACCAGATCCGAGAGCGGTGAACGACCCGCGACGGTCGTGCCGCTCTGCTTGCTTCCACACGACGACGTGACGAACGAGACCAGCGTCGCCATCGCGACGCATCGAACGAGCTGCGAACGGTGTTTCACCGGTTCCTCCGCAAAGGCCTGGGTACCAACGCACATCCCGAGGATTCGCGCTGATGGGGCACGGTCTCGCGGCGCCGTGCCACAGGTCAAGGCAACTACGCGGGATCGCGTCGGGATTCCTCGCCTGCGGGGTGTGGCGGACGCCGCTTTTCGCGCCCAAACTCGGAGGCTCGTCGGGTGTCTCGGGACACCGGCCGGGTCCGGCTCGGCGTTTCGCGCAGCCGATCGGGGTGGACCACGCTCGCGCGGCGCGACGCCTTGACCGGCAGCCGGCGCGCGAGGGACGTTCCTCTGCATGGCTGAAGCGCCGAGTGGTACGCCGTCTCCCGGCAAGGTCGAGCCCTACATCCCCGCGAGCAAGTCGCTGCCCGAGCTCACGATCGGCGTGCTGATCCTCGGCTCGCTGCTCTCGGTGGTGCTCGCCGGCGCCAACGCCTATCTCGGCATGTTCGCCGGCATGACGGTGTCCGCGTCGGTGCCCGCCGCCGTGATCTCGATGGCGCTGTTCAAGCTGCTGCGCACCGGCAACATCCTCCATAACAACGGCGTGCAGACCGCCGCGGCGTCCGGCGAGGGCCTCGCCGCCGGCGTGATCTTCACGCTGCCCGCGATGGTGATCCTCAAGGAGTGGACGGAGTTCAGCTACCTCGAGACCACGCTGATCGCGCTGTTCGGCGGCGTGCTCGGCGTGCTGTTCACGATCCCGCTGCGCCGCGCGCTGATCATCGACCAGCCGCTCCAGTTCCCCGAGGGCGTCGCGACCGCCGAGGTGCTCAAGGCCGGCGCGACCGGCGGCGGCGGGGTCGGCGTGCTGGTCGCCGGCGCGGTGATCGGCGCGGTGGTCAAGGTCGGCGCCACCGGCGTGCGGCTGTGGTCCGAGGTGATCCAGTACGCCGGGTGGATCGGCGGCGGCGGCACCGGAGACAAGGTCGCGGCCGGCGGTGTGGCCGCCGGTTCGACGCTCTCGGCCGCCAAGGGCGTGCCGTTCTCGTTCGGCCTCAACGCGTCGCCCGCGCTGCTCGCCGTCGGCTACATCGTCGGGTTCAACGTCGCCGCCGTCATCTTCGCCGGCGCCGTGCTCAACCGCTGGATCGCGATCCCGCTGTTCTCGATGATCGGCGACCCGACCAGCATCGTGCTCGATCCCGATACCGGCACCACGCTCGCGCAGGCGCTCGCCGGGGTCGATGCTGGTGGCGCCGCCGGGCTGATCCACGGCCGCGTGACCCGCTACCTCGGCGTCGGCGGCATGCTCGTCGGCGGTCTGTGGTCGCTGTTCAAGCTGCGCAAGTCGCTGCTCGGCGGGATCACCGCCGGCCTCGAGGCCTACAAGCGCGGCCGGCAGGGCGGCAAGGACTCGGTGCCGCGCACCGAGCGCGACATGCCGATGAACATCATCCTGATCCTGATCGCCGCGTCGGTCGTGCCGCTGTTCCTGATCTTCTGGCACTTCACCGACTCGCCGATGATCAGCGCCGTGATGGCGGTCGTGATGATCGTCGCCGGGTTCCTGTTCTCGGCCGTCGCGTCGTACATGGCCGGCCTCGTCGGCTCGTCGAACAACCCGGTCTCCGGCATCACGATCTCGACGATCCTGGTGTCCGCGCTGCTGCTGCTCGCGCTCGGCGCCGGCGACAAGGTCGGCCCGATCGCCGCGATCCTGATCGGTGGCGTGGTGTGCTGCGCCGCCGCGATCGGCGGCGACAACCTCCAGGATCTCAAGTGCGGCCAGCTGGTCGGCTCGACGCCTTGGAAGCAGCAGACCATGCAGATCGTCGGCGTGGTCGTCGCGGCGTTCGCGATGGCGCCGCTGCTCAACCTGCTCAACAAGGCGTACACGATCGGCAGCGAGGGCCTGCCCGCGCCGCAGGCCAACCTGATGGGCACCGTCGCCAAGGGCGTGTTCGCCGGCGGCCTGCCGTGGATGATCATCGGGATCGGCGCCGCGATCGCCGTGGTCGTGATCGCGCTCGACTCGGTGCTCCAGGCGCGCGGCTCGAAGACCCGCATCCCGGTGATGGCGTTCGCCGTCGGCGTGTACCTGCCGTTCGATCTCAACGTGCCGATCTTCCTCGGCGGCATGATCGCGTGGCTGGTCTCGCGCGCCCTCGACCGCACCGGCGCCTCCGAGGAGCGCCGCGGCGAGGTCGAGCGCAGCGGCCTGCTGGTCTCCGCCGGCTTCATCACCGGCGAGGCCCTGATGGGCATCGGCCTCGCCGTGCCGGTCGCCGTCGCGCACGACGAGCACGTGCTCGCGCTGTTCGGCGGCAAGTACGGCGACCTCAAGTGGCCGGCGTTCCTGTTCGTCGGGCTCGTGCTCGTGCTGCTCTACAAGCTCGCGTTCGTCCGCCCGTCCGCCCCGCGGATCCAGAAGTAGCCGCGGCCACGCAACCGCGGTGTGGACGGACCGACAAGGGGAGCCATGAAGTCACGATCTCTGCTGCCCGCCCTCACCGCGCTCGTCGTCGCGGCGAGCTGCACCGAGAAGAACGCCGAGTTCTGCTGCGACGGCCTCGAGGACTGCGCCCGGTTCGGCATCGACGAGCCCAAGCGCGGGTGCGCGGACGGCCTGGCGTGTGTCGCGAACCAGTGCGTCGTCGCGTCGTGCGCCACCATGGGGTGCGCCGCGAGCGCGCCGGTCTGCGACATCCAGACCGACCACTGCGTCGGCTGCGCGGACGAGTCGGACTGCGCGCGCTTCGACGCCCTCAACGCGTGCGACACCGAGACCGGCGCGTGCGTCGCGTGCCTGGTGTCCGCAGATTGCGGCGTCGCCGCTCCCGTGTGCGACGACCACGCGTGCCGCCCATGCTCGCTCGACGCGGAGTGCGCCTCGGGCGCGTGCGCCGATGACGGGAGGTGCGTCGCGGAGGACCAGGTCGTGTACCTGCACCCGCTCGGGCAGGACGCGCCGCCGTGCTCGCGAGCGGAGCCGTGCAAGGAGCTCCAGTTCGGGCTGCAGCAGACGACGAGCACGAGGAATCACGTCGTGTTCGCCCAGGGGAACTACACGTACCCGCTCGCGGTCACCGTGGGTGCCTCCACCTCGGCGACCTCGATCTCCATCCACGGCAACGGCTCGGTGCTCACCGGCACCACCGACGATGGGCTCCTGCTCGTGGAGCTCCCGACCACGCTCCGCGATCTCGAGCTCGAGAGCGCGGTCGGCACCACGCTCAGGGTGAGGTCGCGGGCCGTCGTGGAGCGCGTCCAGCTACGCACGACCTCCAGCTTCGGCTCGGCGCTGCACACGCTCGGCGCGACCACGCTGCGAGACGTCACGATGCAGAGCAACCGCTGCGGCATCACGCTCGATGGCGGATCGCTGACCATCGATCGCGCCACGATCCGCGGCGGAACGAGCGGCATCTGCGCCCAGCAACCCGGCGTGGTCGATCTCTCGAACCTGCTGGTCTCTGGCACCTCCGAGATCGGCATCGATCTGAGTGGTTCGTCGGGAACGGCCGCGTTCGTGACGATCGTCGACACGGGCACCACCGGGACGGGTGTGGCCGGCCTGAAGTGTCACTCGACCCTCGCGCTCCGTTCCAGCATCATCTGGACGCCGGACGCGCTGTCCCGCCCGGCGTTCGAGGGCAACTGCGCGGTCGCTTCGTCGATCATCGGTCCGACCGGCGTGGTCGGTTCGATGAACGTCGACCCGCTGTTCGTGAATCGCGCAGCCGGCAACTATCACCTCAGCGGTGGAAGCCCCGCGCGCGACCTGGTGGACACCGGTCCAACGATGGACTTCGAGCGCGATTCGCGCCCACGAGGGGCGCGCTTCGACATCGGTGCCGACGAGGCACCGTAGGTCGCCACGTATCCCACCGCGAAAACCTCGAAAGAAGTCTTCGACGCCGTCGGACTTCCTGTATCGTGGATCCGGCCGCCGTTCCCGTACGCGCCCGCCGTCTCGGTTTGTGTAAAGACGTGCACGATTGCAGGCCCTGGGTGGGGGGAGCCTCCCAGGGTTCGTTGTCTCCACCTCTAACGACCTGGATCCGCTAGCCCAGAAGGGGACTAGCTCCGGCGCGCAGCTTGCTGAAACCTGGCCAGATTCCCAGAGGAGCCTCCGATGATTCGACCCGCCGTTGCTTTCGTATTCCTGGTGACCGCTGGCTGCGGTTCAAAGACGTTTCCCAGCCTGTGCGATGACCCGCTGTCCCCGGATGAGTGCAACCAGGTCTGTGATCCATCGCCCAGCTCGCCCGAGTCGTGTCCGCCGGGCTTCCACTGCGCGCCGGATGGGAAGTGCGACCTGCAGTGCACCGTCAACGGTGGCCAGTGTGGCGAGGGTTACACCTGCACCACGGATGGTCGGTGCGTCGACGACGGCAACAACGGCAGCAACACCGAGCCGGACGCGAGCTGCCCGGCGATCAACTTCACGCCGATGCCGGTGACGCCGTCGATCGGGCTCGTGCTCGATCAGAGCGGCTCGATGTTCAACAGCAACATCGGTGGTGTGCAGCGCTACAAGGCGATGCGCGATGCGCTCGTCAGCCCGACCGGCGTCGTGACGCAGCTGGAGGCGAAGGCGTACTTCGGATCGCTGCTCTACACCTGCTCGGGTAACAACACGGCGCTGACGTCGGTCCCGCGCGCGCTCAACAACGCCGCGGCGATCCGCACCTCGATCGATTCGAAGTCCAGCGGTGACAACACCCCGACCCACGCGGGCATCAACGACATGGTCCAGCAGTTCGCGATGAACCCGCCCCCCGCCGGCTCGCCGCCGGTGATCGTGCTCGCGACCGACGGTCTGCCGAACAGCTGCGGCAGCGGCGGCGGCGAAGGCCCGACCGTGCAGGCCGCCGCGGCCGCGTACGCCGCCGGCATCCCGGTCTACGTGCTCGCGATCAACCAGAACAGCCAGCACTTCCAGGACGTCGCGAACGCCGGCCAGGGCTGGACGTCGGGTCAGCCGAACGTGCCGTACTACCCGGTGACCAGCGCGCAGCAGCTCAAGGATGCGTTCGACACGATCATCCGCGGCGTGATCTCGTGCGACCTGACGCTGACCAGCAACATCGATCCGTCGGCGGCCTCGGGCGGCACGGTCGTGGTCAACGGCATGACGCTGACCTACGGCACCGACTGGGAGCTCGTGAACGGCAACGTGATCCGCATCCTCGGCGGTGCGTGCACGTCGCTGAAGAGCTCGCCGAACCCGATGGTCTCGGCGTCGTTCCCCTGCGGCAGTGTTGTGAACTGATAAAGATCTAGATCCCGTCAATTGACGGAATCTTGATCTCAGCCCCGAAAGGGGCTGTTTTCGTTTTCGGCCGCCGCCGCGGCTCGGCCGCGCGAGCTCGATGAGAGCTCGATGAGAGCTCGATCAATCCAGGCCGAGCGGGCGCGCCATCCGCAGCGCGCGCTGACCGCGATCGTACGTCGCCGATCCATCGATCACGCGAAACCCGTAGCGCGCGTACAGCCGCTGCGCCGCGGTGTTGGTCTCCGCGACGGTGAGTCGCAGCGACGAGATCTGGCTGCTCGGCGCGACGCGCTCCGCGACCTCGATGACGTGTGCGAGCAACCTGGAGCCGATGCCGTGGCGCTGGTACGCCGGCAGCACGGCGAGCGCGAGCAGATCGGCGACGACCTGAGTCGGGCCGATGCCGGTGCCGGTCGGATCTTCCAGATAAAATCCGAGCATCGCGAAGCCGCGCCCGCGGCCGTGCAGATCGTGATCGATCCACGCGAGCACACCGGGCTGCTCGAGCCACGACGGCAAGATCCGCGTGTAGTCGCCGAGGTCGCGATAAGCCTCGGCGCCGGATGCGACGATCCAGGGGTGGTCGGCAGCCTCCGCGCGGCGGATCATGACTGACCTATGCCGCGTCGCGCGCGGCTCGACGAGCGCTCAGCCCGCGAGACCGTTTCCAACGTCACTGTCGGTGCGAGCGCGCGCCGGCGACGCACTCGAAGAAGCCGGAGTCGCGGCGATCGCCGGCTTGCGTGCGGGCAGCGCAGCCAGCGGCGTAGATGCCGCGGCAGCTGCCGGCGCCGGCGCGCCTGCGCGCGCCGCGAGCTGCGCTGGATCGCCCGCGGCAGTCGCCGGCGTTGCCGCGGCGCTCGCCGCTGTTGCGACGGCGCCCGCCAAGCTACGCAGCGTGTAGCGGCCGGGTGAAGTGCGAATGAACAGCGACCCCTCGCCCTTCTTTTTGATATCCATCGATAGGTCGCGTGCGACGACCGTATCGGGAGTCTTTGACTTGCTCGGAAGACGTGCGCCCGCGCGCTCCACGATCTCGCGCACAGACATCGGCACTGCGGTCTCGCGCAAAATTTCTTCCACCACAGCAAGCGTACTCATAACCGTCGTGCCTCCCTCGAAGACCTTTGTTCGTTCGATACCGTCGAGCCCGAGCCATCCTAGCGCCGCGCACCTCGGGAACCAGTCTTGACATCGGTTTTTTTTCGAGAGACGCGACGAACGCGGAGCGAGTGAAAGCGTGGCGTAAATTTTCGCCGACGTGCTTCGTCCGATTCCGTTGCGCGGCGAATTCAGTTGAGCGAATGCTCGGTCGGGGCGCGCCACTAGCCCCCGTGGAGGGAACTCATGTCGTTCGGTCTCGTCGAGGTTGTCACTCTGTTACTAGGACTCTCGAACTTCGGTCTGCAACAGAACCCCAAACCACCCACGCCGGATGCATCGCTCCAGTACGCGATGCCCGACGCCGACATCGTGGTGCAACTCGATGCGACGAGCGTCGTACCCGGCAACTACAAGGCGCTGCTCGCGCTGAAGGACCAGCCGCAGATCAAGGCGTCGCCCGAGCTGTCGAAGATCGTGCGCACCACGATCGGTGACATCGATGGCGGGCGCGGCCTGATCAAGACGATGACCGGCATCGATCTCACCACCGACGTCAGCGATGCGACGGTGTTCATCCAGCTGGTGCCGAACGGCCAGCCGAACTTCATCGCCTCGGTGCGCGGCAAGTTCTCTCCCGCGAGCATCGACAAGATCGCGAAGGTGAGCGGCAAGCAGAGCCAGCGGATCGGCAGCGCGGTGCTGGCCGAGGTCGGCACCACCGAGCCTTCGATCGCGCTCACCGGCGATGGCGTGTTGCTCGCCGGCACGCCGAAGCTCGTGCGCGACCGGCTCGCGCCTTCGTGGAAGGCGCCGGCCCGCGCGCCCGGATCGATGCTCGCGAACGCCGCGGACGTCATCAACGGCAAGCCGATCTTCGCGATGATGTTCGCGATGTCGCCCGCCGCGCGCAAGCTGATCGCGCAGGAGCTCGGCGCGCAGAAGAACGTGGCGACCGACGCGATCCAGCGCCACAAGTTCGCCGCGCTGTCGCTCCACCACGACGGGCTCGGCCTGACCTGGATCGACACCAGCCGCGCCGGCCTCGACGCGATGGCACAGATGACCGAGGGCACGCTCGACCTGCTGCGCGCCGCGCAGGTCGCGCCGCGCGGGTTCACCAAGCTCGCGCTCGGCGCGATCGAGTCGTACCGCGGCACCAGCAAGGAGCTCGACGAGGTGATCCGCCGCAAGGCCGACGTGATGAAGCTCGTCGAGAGCTACACCGGCGATGGCAACTTCCGGGTGAAGCTCGACAAGAACCCGGCGAGCCTGCGGCTCGACATGCGCGCGACCGGCAAAACGCTCAGCGAGGTGCTGCCCACCGGCGCGTTCGTGCCGCTCGCGCTGCTCGGCATGGTCCGCATGGAGGCCGCGCCGCCGCCGAGCTCGACGATCGCCGCGCCGCCTCCGGCCACCCATCCGGTGCGCCCGGCGCCCCGCCCCAAGGCGCCCGCGCCCGCGCCGCAGCCGCGCCGCTGAGTGCGGGAAACTCTCAGCTCGCGCTGGCCGGCGCGAGCAGGTCGTGGATCTGGGTGACGTCGTTGAAGTCGGTCTCGGTCCAGTCGGCCTGGTCCTCGACCATCACCTCCACGATCATGTCGTCCTCGATGCGATCGTAGCCGTCGCGCACCGAGCGGCGCTCGCCGACGCGGCGCTCGTAGCGGAACACCCGCGTATCCGGCTTTCCGGCGCGGCGATCCGTGTGGCGCCGCTCGCGCGACACCAGCGCGCGCAGCTCGGGCAGCGTCTCCGGCAGCGCCTCGAGATGGAGCAGCTGCCCGGCGCAGTTGAAGCACATCGGGTACCAGTTGCCGTGCAGCTCGACGCTCTTGAGCACCCGGCGGCGCTTCTCGCTACAGGTGATGCAGCGCGCGCCCAGGCCCACGGGCCGCGCGTCCACCCAGCGCGCGTAGCACCCCCAGCACCGGCCACGCCTGAGCTCACCGACCTTGGCGTTACAGACCTCGCACGTATGCACGTCACGGTTTTCGGGCAGCTGGATCTCGCCGGCAAGTTTTCGGCTACCCTGGCGTCGTGCCGTCGACCCGCGCGCTGATCCACGCCCCGTGGTCGGCCTCCAAGGTCGCCACCGCGCTGCGATGTCCGCGGCTGTTCCACTTCAAGTACGTCGAGAAGGTGCCCGAACCGGAGGTGATGCCCGAGGCGCGGATCGGCAAGGCGATCCACAAGGCGCTCGAGCTCGCGCTGATGGGCACGCCGCTCGACGAGGCCGCGGCCACCCCGCGCGCCGCGCTCGCGTCCGAGATCGAGCAGCAGCGCTTCGACAACCTCGCGCTGGGGATCCCGGCGTTCACCAACCGGCTCGCCCAGTTCCGGCGGCGCCGCCGGGTGGCGCGCCAGCTCGTCGAGTACTCGCTCGCCGTGCGCGAGGATCTCAGCGTGACCCAGTTCTACAGCGGCGACGCGTACTACCGGGGCGTGGTCGATCTCGGCTACCTGTTCGAGGATGACTCGCTCGCGCTGGTCGATCACAAGACCGGCCAGCGGCTGCCGGGGACGTCGATCACCGATCAGCTCGAGGGCTACGTCGTGCTGGGCGCCGCGGCGTTCCGGCACGCGCGCACGTTCTGGCTCGGCGTGCACTGGATCGCCGAGCGCGCGGTGGAGTGGAGCAAGCCGCTCACGCCCGAGACGGTGATCGACCAGCTGGTGCCGGACCTGCTCGACAACATCGAGGCCGGCGCGCTCGCGGTCAGTGATGGGCCACGCACCAATCCCGGCCCGTGGTGCGATCGTTGCAGCTATCGCGAGCTGTGCCCCGCGAGCCGCGAGCTCCGCTACGAGCCGGTCGAGTACTACGAAGATGAAGACTGAAGCACGCCTCGCGCTGTGCCTGCGCCAGCGCCGGTTCGAGTGGCAGCTCGCGCGCGACGAGCAGACCCGCGCGGCCGCGCAGCTGGTGGCCGGCAAGACCCACGCGCTGTTGAACCTGATCCAGATCGTGCAGCTCGCCACGCTCGAGCTCGAGCGGCGCTGCGACGCGAGCGCGCGCGAGTTCATCGAGGATCTCCAGAAGGCCGCCGCCGATGCGCAGCAGGAGCTGACCGAGCTGATGGAGGTCGCGCGTCCCGAGCCGGCGATCACACGCGGCGCGCCGGTCGGCCCGGCGGTCGACGCGGCGCTCGCCGCGGTGCGCCCCGCGATCGCGCTCGACGTGCAGCTCGCCGCGCCGCCGGACCTCGCGACGCGCGCGACCGCCGAGGAGCTCGAGCACCTGATCATCGGCCTCGTGCTCGATCTCGCCGATGGCGATCGCGACGCGCCGGTCGAGCTGTTCGTGCGCGAGCGCCGGATCCACGGCGAGCCGTGGATCGAGATCGTGCGCGGCAGCCCCTACGTGCCGGCCGGCGAGCGGCTCGAGCTACGCGTGGTCGAGGCGATCGCCGCGCGCGCCGGCGGCGAGGTCGCGACCTCGGAGCGCCGCGGCGGCGGCGAGGAGCTCGTGGTCGCGCTCCCCGTGGTGGTCGCGTAGCGGCGGCTCAACGGCCGGGGCCGCGCCAGCGCAGCACGCGCGCCGGCCAGCGCGCCAGCCCATCCTCTTCGCGGCGCACGGCGCCACGCGCGGTGAGCTTGGCGAACATCGCGAGCTTGTCCTCGAGCTCGGCCGGCGCGCCGGTGGGCCCGGCGAGCTCGACCGCGCCGTCGTCGGCGAGCGTCGCGGTGGTCGAGAACACGGCGTCGGGCGTGTAGATCGAGGCGCGGTAGCTCGCGCGCGCGCCGTCGTCGGACAGCCGCTCGAGCAGGAACCGAGCGCCCTCGGTCGGGTGGAGCGAGTTACTCACCGAGGTCTGCCGCGAACCGGCTGGACACCACCGCCGGGTTGCCCCACTGCGACTTCTTCCACTCGACGTTCCAGTGGCGGAACAGCCACATCGGATCGAGCAGCATGCGGGTCGCCACCGACGGCGTGCCCCACAGGTTCTTGTGCTCGCCCGGATCCTTCGAGAGGTTGTACAGCTCGGGCGCGCCGGTGCCGGTCAGCCGCACCTTCCAGTGGCGGATCCGCCCGCCGTGGAAGTTCTCGTACTGCGACGACGTCGAGATCAGCGGGTACGGCAGCGCGCCGTTCGCGAGCGGGATCAGCGACATGCCCTGCCACTCGGGATCGTTCGCGACACCGAGCGCGTCGGCGACGGTGGGCAGGATGTCGACGCCCTCGGTGCCGGACTGGATCCGGCCGGCCGGGAACATCGGCGGGTAGTGGATGAGCAGCGGCACGTGGATCAGCGTCTCCTTCTGCGAGCCGGCGTGACCGACGCGGCCGTCCTCCCACTGCTCGTCGCCGTGGTCGGCGGTGAGGATCAGCATGGTCTCGTCCCACACGCCCCAGCTCTTCAGCTTCTCGATCAGCTTGCCGAGCTGGTCGTCCTGGTACGACACGTTGGAGTCGTAGAGCGCGCGGACGTGCTCCTTCTCCTTGTCCGACAGATCCTTGGCGAACCCGCCGGGGCCGTCATCGCCGAACTGGGTCGCGAACCGGCCGGTGTAGCCGGGCGAGTACTTGTCGAGCCACGGCTGCTTGGCGCGCCAGGTGACGTGGGTGTCGATCAGGCCGAGGTAGAGGAACCACGGCTGGGTCTTCTTCGGCTCGAGGAACGAGACGCCCTTCTCGATCACGTCGGCGCCCTTGAGCCCGGCCTTGGCCTCGATGTGGTTGACGTAGCTGTCCCACGCGGAGCCGAACCCGCGCGACGGGCGGATGTAGCCGTTGGCGGACACGCCGGCGACGAACTTGCCGGACTTCTTCGCGACCTCGTCGATCGTGACGTAGCGATCGGCGAGGGTGTCCTTCCACTCGGTCGCCTTGTGCTTGGCGAGGTACATCGAGGTCCACTTCGACGCGTGCGAGACCTGCGACTCGTTGCCCTGCACGTAGTGCTGGGTGAACAGGGTCGAGCTCTCGGCGAGCTTGTCGAGCACGGGGGTCTCGGCGCGCGCCTTGTTGTTGAACGCGTGCACGCGATCGGCGCGCAGCGAGTCCATGATCACGAACAGCACGTACTTGGGGGGCGCGCCGCGCTTGATCGCGGGCGCCTCGCCGGGCACCACGACGGACGCGTTCGCGAGCCGCGCCTCGGCGCAGCCGTTCGCGGCCACCTCGAGATCGAGCCGCACGGCCTTGCCGGCGAGCGCGCCGAGCTCGACGGCGGAGCCGATGCCGCTCAGGGTGCCCTCGGCGGTCGCGCCGTCCTCGGCGGTCGCCTTCACGGCGACCTGGCAGTTGCCGTCGTCGAGGTCGGCGGTGACGCGCGCCTTGTCGGGCACCATCACGAACCATCTGAGCTGGCCATCCTTGGGGATCGACAGCGCCTTGGCGCCGGGCTCGTAGAACGCGGTGGACGGCTCGGCGCCACCGGCGGCGGCGCCGACCTGGATCCACGCGATCTCCACGCCGGCGTCCTTCATGAAGAACTGGAGCTGGTTCTCGCCTTCCTTGAGCTGGCCCGCGGGCACGCTGAGCTCGAGCGTGGTCCAGCCGGCGTCGAGCTTGCCGTTGAGATCCTTGTTGTCGTTGACGCGCAGGCTGAGCGCGCCGCCGCTCTTGGCGTACGCGCGCATGCGCAGCGTGTTGCGGCCGGCCTGCGCGGCGGTGAGCGGCAGGAACACGGCGCCGTTCTTGCCGGTCAGCCGCGCGACCTTGGTGTCGCCCTCGCTGGCGCGCAGCTCCCACGGCCGCTTCGCGTCCTTCTTGGCCTTCAGCGAGTTGCCGACCCGCACGTACTTGGCGAACCCGACCGAGCTGCCGGGCAGCACGATGCCACCGCCGCGCCCGAGGTGGGCGGACAGCCGGTTGTCGACGAGCGAGTACGCGACCCGCTCGGGGCCACGCGCAGCGGCCTTGGCGGGCGGCTTGACGTCGCGCGCCGGCTTGGCGGGCGCCTGGGCGACGGTCGCGCCACCGCCCCCGGGCGCCGCG
>JBQCJR010000413.1:0-3796 GCA_051952595.1 Kofleriaceae bacterium | reverse complement strand
TCCTGCACGTGACCGCGAGCGTCAGCCTCGGCCAGCGGTTCCGGCTCGGCGCGACCGTGCCGTTCTCGACCTACCAGGACGGCGAGCCCGGCACGTTCAACGGCATGCAGCTGCGCGAGCCGGTCGCGGCGTTCGGCGACGTGTCGATCGCGTTCGATGGCCGCCTCCATGGCGATGCCCGGGCGCCGCTGCGCGTCGCCGTCGGTGGTCGCGTCATCCTGCCCACCGGCTCGCGCACCAACTACATGAGCGACGGCGTGATCGCCGGCGAGCTGCGTGGCCTGGTCGCCGGCGAGCTCGGCCGGTTCGAGTACGCCGCCGACCTCCGGATCCACCTGCGCGAAGGCACCGAGCTCGCCGGCGTCGAGCTCGGCCACGAGCTGCGCTACGGCGCCGCGATCGGCGCCCGGCTGCTCGATCGCAAGCTGCTGGTCGGCCCCGAGCTGATCGGCGCCATCCCGCTGGTGGCCGACGCCAACGGCACGCCGCTCGAGGCCGCGCTCGGCGCGCACTACTCGATCGGCAGCTCGCTGCGCGTCGGCCTCGCCGCCGGCGTCGGGCTCGCCCGCGCGACCGGCACCCCGGATCAGCGCGGCATGCTGTCGTTCGCCTGGATGCCGTAGGGCGCGCGGCAACAGTTCCTCGCCTGCGGCTCGGACTGTTTCGGCCGGGCTTCACCCGGCTCCGTCCGCTGCGCGTCCGGCAGCCGCTCCGCGACTGGCAACAGTTCGTTCCCCGCCGCTGCCTACCGCGTCGCCCTCGGCGGAGGCATCGTCGCTCCCATGACGACGCAGCTTGCACCCACCTGGACGATCGACGCCTCGCACTCGCACGCCCAGTTCACCGTTCGCCACCTCATGATCTCCAACGTGAAGGGCGAATTCCAGAAGCTCTCCGGGACCGTGCTCTACGATCCCGCCAGGCCCGAGAGCCTCGTGATCCAGGCGTCGATCGACGTCGCCTCGCTCAACACCCGCGAGCCCAAGCGCGACGACCACCTGCGCAGCGCCGACTTCTTCGACGTCGCGAGCTTCCCGACGATCGAGTTCGCCTCGAAGCAGACCACCCGCAAGGGCAGCGACCTCCAGGTCGTCGGCGACCTCACGATCCGCGGCACGACCCGCGAGGTCACCCTGCTCGTCGAGGACATCACGCCCGAGCAGAAGGACCCGTGGGGCAACACCCGGATCGGCGCCTCGGCCTCGACCAAGATCAAGCGCTCCGACTTCGGCATGACCTGGAACGCGGTGATCGAGGCCGGCGGCGTGATGGTCGGCGACGAGGTGAAGATCCACCTCGACGTCGAGCTCGTGAAGCAGGCCTAGCCGGGCCTCAGATCGGGTTCGACGACCCGAACACGAGCGACGTCAGCGTCGTGTTGATGTGGAACCCGCAGTAGATCTCGAAGTACACGTTCATGCCCGCGCACGTCGGCGCCGAGCGGAACGCGTCCGAGAGCGCCTGGCCCTGGCCGGACATCTGGGCGAACACCTTGCGCCCGCTGCAGTGGAACAGCAGCGCGGCGCGTGGATCCTCGATCCGGCTCCGTAGGTCGACCTCGAAGAACCGCCGCGTGCTCTCGGCGATGTTGGTGAGCTTGACCAGCTCGAGCTCCGAGCCCTCCTCGAGCATGTTCGCGAACAGGATCGACCCGTCCGGCAGCGGCATCCACGGCGCGCGGATGAAGTACTCGCGGCCCACCCGCAGCGCGGTCGGCCGCACCGCGAACCCGTTCGGCTTGCCGAACTCGAGATCCTCGATCCCCACGCCGAGCAACTCTGCGTAGCGCTTGGCCGCGGGCTGGCCATCGATCTCGAGCACGCGCTTGGCGGTCGCGTCGAGCTTGGTGATCTCGATGATCTGACCGGTCGGCGCGTACCAGTGCGAGCGCAGCGCCGCCCACGGCGCGTCCGTGCGGAACAGCGCGACGGCGACGGCGTTGGTCGCCACCTGGCCATCCACGTGGACCAGCGCCGAGGCCTTGGCCGGGTCCAGCTCGCTGTCGCCGGCCCCGCCGCCGACCCCGACCAGCGCCTGGTTCATCGCCATCACGCCCAGCAGCATCTCCTCCTTGCGATAGCGCAGGCCGTCGTCGATCACGATCGCCACGAACTTGCGCGAGCCCAGCTCGTCGGCGCGCGCCCCCAGCTCGCGCGTGGCGGCGCGGATCGCCGCCTCGCCGGCCCCGGCGGGATCGAGCGACATCTCGTGGCCGATCCCGAGGCCCACATCGAAGTCGCCCCACAGGGCAGCGATCACCACGGTGCCTTCGTGCATGCCGTCGCGATCGACCTCGCCGGCGGTCGTCGCGCCGAGCAGGCGGCAGCCGGCCGGCAGCCGCGCGCGCATCGCGTGGTTCAGGGCGACCTGGTCCCGGTCGCGCGAAGCGAACATCACAACAAGCTTCGGCGTGATGCTGCCGAGCTGGTTGCACAGCTCCTCGGCAGCGGCCGCCGGATCGCGGGCGGCAGTTCGGGCATGGACCATCTCGACGCTCGGCATCTGGTACTACTCCTTGACTCGCAAGCGGATAAAGGTCAGCGCAACGTATCAGCGCGCTTACAGAACGCGCTCGTCGAGAGGTGCAGCGTTTTGCGGCACCAGATAGTGGCGCTCGCAGGCACGCGACACCAGCGACGCAGCAGCGACGCAGCAGCGACGGGCGCGCGCACATGAAGGCAGCGCTCTCCAAGCTGCGCACTTCGATGATTGTGTGTGCGCATTGGCGATTACCTCGTCGATAAATCACATTGCGCTTAGAGCGACAGAGTTCTATTGCTAAGGTGAGCAGTGCCTTTCGTCCGGCTCTGCCATCCTCAATACCTGAGAGGCGCCCGTCGATGCCCACTACGTCCCAGTGCTGCACGTTGGCTTCGCTGATCTCTTCGCTCGTCGCACTCACCGGAGCTGGCTGCCTCGACGTCGAAGAAGACGACGTCGGGACCAGCGAGTCTGCGCTGTCGTGGGGAGACCTGCCGTCTCCCGGCCCGACGACGAAGAACACCCCGATCGGGATCGCGCTCGAGATCGAGGATGGCGTCCCCACGCCGATCCAGGTTCGCAAGAACCAGCGCGTGTACATCAACCAGCTCGACTTGCGCGCGGCGGTCGTGCGCACCGTCGATGAGGGTGTCGCCGGACTGGACCAGGTCGGGGCCTTCGCCGACCTCGACTGGCGCGGCACCACGCTCGCCGACGAGTCGTTCGTCTCGACGCCGAACCCCGACGGCACGTTCACCCGCCGGCGCATGTACCGCAAGTCGCGCTGGATGGACGCCCCGAGCTTCTTCCTGATCGAGCAGCTCGACGCCCACGGCCGCACCCGCGGCCTGCCGATCCTCATCGACACCGGGCTCGAGTACCTGCGCACCGACTTCGACAGCTTCTTCGCCCGGCGGCTCCGCGCCATCCAGTGGACGAACGACTGCCCGTCGTCGACCGACTGCCGCGGCGCCAAGAGCTTCATGGAAGAGGCGCTCGTCGAGCTGCGTTATGCGAACGGCCCGCACCCGAGCTTCCAGTTCGACTCGGCGACCACCCAGCTCCGCGTCACCTGGACGGCGAACCTGATGCGCCCCTACACCATCCCGGTCCAGCAGGTCGCAAATCCCACCTGGGACTACGGATTCGGCATCGATCTTGCCGTGACCACGCCGCCGGCTGCCAATGGGACGTACGCCCCCGGACAGACGCTCACCGTCAAATTCACCCTGCGCGACGGTGGCGGCAAGGCTTTGCACGCTCCCGGGGTGCTTCCGACGTTCCTCGACTACCTGTCTGGGAATACCCCCTCTGG
>JBQCJR010000412.1:0-6432 GCA_051952595.1 Kofleriaceae bacterium | reverse complement strand
AGGAGGTGCTCTCGGTCGAGGATGACGTGCTGCGCCGGTTCGCCCGCGAGACCCGGATCACCGCGCGGCTCGAGCACCCGTCGATCGTGCCGGTCCACGATGCCGGCGCGCTGCCCGGCGGCGCGCCGTTCTACGTGATGCGCAAGATCTCCGGCCGGCCGCTCGAGCAGCTGGTCGCCGCCGCCGAGACGCTCGCGCAGCGCCTCGTGCTGATCCCACACGTGCTCGCGACCGCCCAGGCGGTCGCCCACGCCCACGAGCGCGGGATCGTGCACCGCGACATCAAGCCCTCGAACATCCTGGTCGGCGAGCTCGGCGAGACCATCGTGATCGATTGGGGGCTCGCGAAGGTGATCGACGAGGTCGACGAGCCGCTCGCGATCTCGACCACCGTCGACGACCACGATCTGATCCGCACCCGCGCCGGGATCGTGTTCGGCACGCCCGGCTTCATGGCGCCCGAGCAGCTGCGCGGCGCGCCGGTCACCGAGCGCTGCGACGTGTACGCGATCGGCGCGACGCTCTACCACCTGCTGGCGCGCAAGCCGCCGCACTACGCCCGGACCGCCGACGAGATGATGCGCGCGGCGGTGCGCAGCGCGCCGCCCTCGATCCGCGCGCTGGTCGAAGGCGTGCCGGCCGAGCTGTCGACGATCATCGACAAGGCGCTCGCCCACGATCCCGACGCGCGCTACCGCTCCGCGCGCGAGCTCGCCGAGGATCTCCAGCGGTTCCTGTCCGGTCAGCTGGTCGCGTCGCACCACTACTCGGTGCGCGAGCGGCTCGCGCGGTTCGTGCGCCGCAACCGCGTGCCGGTGACGGTCGGCGCGGTCGCCGCCGCGGCGCTGGTCGCGGTCGGCCTGATCGCGGTGGTCCGCGTGGTCGGCGAGCGCGATCGCGCCGATGAGGCCGCGCGGATCGCCGTCGCCGAGAAGCAGGTCGCCGAGCGCGAGCGCCAGCTCGCCGAGCAGCGCGCCGACCAGCTGACGCTGACCCAGGCGCGGATCGAGGCCGAGGCCAACCCGACCCAGGCGATCGCGCGGCTCAAGCCGCTCGCCGCCAAGCACGCCCGCGAGGTCGCCTCGATCGCCGCGGCCGCCCGCGCGACCGGCGTCGCGTGGAGCCTGCCGGCCTCGCGGCACACGACCACGCTCGAGCTCTCGCGCGATGGCCAGCGCGCGCTCGCGGCCGGCGACGACGGCGCGCTCCGGCTCTACGACCTGGCCCGGCGCAGCCACCGCGAGCTGCTCTCGCTCGGCGGGCCGACCTCGGCGCGGTTCGCCGACGAGGAGCGCCGGATCGTCGCGTGGACCGGCGACCAGATCTCGGTGATCGACGTCGCGACCCTGGCGCGCCGGACGATCGCCGCGCCGCGCCCGATCCGCGATCTCGCGATCGTCGGGATCACCGCGTACTGGGTCGATGACCGGCGCGAGGTGTGGCAGCTCGACCTCGCCGGCACCGTGCCGCTCCAGCTCCAGCTCGACGAGCGGATCGACCGGCTCGCGCCGTCGCCCGACGGCCGATGGATCGCGATGTACGGCGAGTACCACCTGCTGCTCCTCGATCGCACCCAGCCCGCCGCGCCGCCGGTCGAGGTCACGATCGGGCGGACCAAGGACCTCGATTGGTCCGAGGACAGCGAGCGGTTCGCCGCGCTGGTCGACGCCAGCGCGATCGAGGCGGCGGTGGTGCCCGAGCCGCAGATCCTGCAGCGGCTCCACGTCGGCAACCGGCGGTGGGTCGCGCTCGGCAACCGGCGCGTCTACACGATCGGCCCGACCGGCGTGTCGGTGGCGTCGCGCAACGACGCCGAGTCCGGGCCGCGCAAGCAGCTGGTCGGCGAGCCCTCCGGGCTGCGCGCGTCGCGCGGCGGCTCGATGATCGCGGGGACCCAGCGCGAGATCGCCGTGATCTCCGACCAGGGCGATCACCAGCTGGTGGCGCCCGCCGGCCCGATCGAGCTCGTCGAGGCCCACCCGCGCTCGCCGTACGTGCTCGCGACGATCGAGGGACGCCTGCTGGTGTGGAACCTCGACGAGATCGAGCCGCGCCGGATCGTCGATCGGCCGCCCGCCGTGGCGCGGTTCGTCGGCCCGGACCACGCGATCGTCGGGTTCGCCGACCAGCCGGCGCGCTGGATCGATCTCGCGGCCGGCACGACCGAGCCGCTCGGCGCCCTCGCCGTGCACTCGGTGCTCGGCGCGCCCGGCGGCGGCGCGGCCTGCGTGATCGACCTCGGCCACCGGGGCTGGCTGGTCTCCCCCGACCGGCCGCCCCAGCCGATCGAGGGCGCGATCGACCACGCCGGGTTCATCGCGGACGACCGGCTGCTGCTCGGCACCGCCGAGACCGGCGCGATCCAGCTGCTCGAGACCCGCACCGGCGCGCGCAGCACCCTGATCGACGCGCCCGGCAAGCTCGTCTCGCTGGCGTGGTCGGCCGGCACCGCCGCCGCGGCGTTCGACGACGGCCTGCTGTGGCGGCGCGACCTCGCGACCGGGGTCGCCGCGACGGCGCACAGCAGCGCCGCGCCCACCACCACGCTCCAGGTCACCACGGACGGCACGGTGTGGTTCGGCCAGGGCCGCGTGGTCCGCGCGTGGCGCCCCGGCGGCTCGCTCGACAACCACGCCGAGCTGCCGCGGCCGATCGCCCTGCTCGGCCGCGCGGGGACCGGCCACCTGCTCGCCGTGCTCGATGACGGGACCGGCCACCTGGTCGAGCTGGCGACCCCGGGCCGGGTCCACGAGACCGAGGGGCTCGAGGAGCACCGCGCCGCGCTCGCGAGCGGCGCCGCCCTCGACGTCTCGATCTCCGCCGAGGCCGGGCTGGTCGTCGCGCCGGGCCGCGGCGGCGTCGAGGTGATCGATCCGCTGGTCCGCCACCGCTGGGTGCTCGCCGGCGCGCCGCCCGCGCCGACCCCGCTCGAGAAGCGGGTGCTCACCTATGCCGACCCCCAGCTATCGCCCGACGGCCGGCGGGTGATCGCTCGACTCCCGACGGGGCTGTTCGGGTGGACGATCCAGCGGCCCGCGGAGGCCGAGACCGCCGCGTGGCTCGATCAGCTGACCGACGCCGTCATCGACCCCACCAGCGGCAAGCTCGGCTGGCGGTAGTGCCCGCGCGCGAAGGGGCGACGGACCATCGATGGTGCTACAACCGGAAGCCGTGACACAGGTTTCTTCGGGTCCCACACCGCTGCAGCTCTTCGATTCGATGCGGCGCGCCAAAGTGCCGTTCGAGCCCCTCGTCCCGGGCAAGGTCAGCCTCTACGTGTGTGGTCCGACGCCATACGCTCCCGCTCACATCGGCCACGCCTACTCCGCGATCTCGTTCGACACGATCCGGCGCAGCCTCGCGTTCCTCGGCTGGGACGTGCAGCACGTCCGCAACATCACCGACGTCGAGGACAAGATCATCAAGCGCGCCAACGAGCTCGGCGAGGATCCGATGGCGCTCGCCGATCGGTTCGCCGCCGACTACAACCGCGACATGGCGCGGTTCAACGTGCTGCCGCCCCACGTCGAGCCGCGGGTCTCGACGCACATCGCCGAGATCATCTCGGTGATCGAGGCGCTGATCGCGAACGGCAGCGCGTACGCGATGCACGGCGACGTGTACTTCTCGGTCGAGTCGTTCCCGTCGTACGGCAAGCTCAGCGGGATGCCGATCGAGGACCTCAAGGCCGGCGCCCGCGTCGAGGTCGACGAGCGCAAGCGCGCGCCCGCCGATTTCGCGCTGTGGAAGGCCGCCAAGCCCGGCGAGCCCTCGTGGGACTCGCCGTGGGGCAAGGGCCGGCCCGGCTGGCACATCGAGTGCTCCGCGATGACCGTCGCGCACCTCGGCAAGACGTTCGACATGCACGGCGGCGGCAAGGATCTGATCTTCCCGCACCACGAGAACGAGATCGCGCAGTCGCAGGGCGCGTACGGGCTCGACACGTTCGCGCGCTACTGGCTGCACAACGGCTTCCTGATGTTCGGCGGCGTGAAGATGGCGAAGTCGCTGGGCAACGTGTTCAACTGCGACCACATCGCCGACGTGGTCGGCGGCGAGGCGCTGCGGTTCTTCTGCGTCTCGCACCACTACAAGTCGCCGATCGACTTCGAGGTCGAGGAGATCAAGGACGCCGCCGGCGAGGTGATCGACCTCCGGTTCCGCAGCCTCGAGGCCGCGGATCGCCAGCTCGAGTACTTCTACAAGGCGATCGCGAAGATCGACGCGTTCGTCGCGCAGGCCGGCGAGCTCGGCGACCTCGACGCCGGGCAGGTGATGCCGGACGCCGCGCGCCTGCTGCCCGACGCGCGCGTCGCGCTCGCCGATGACTTCAACACCCCGGTCGTGGTCGCCGCGCTGCATGCCGCCGCGCAGCTCGCGAACCGGCTGATCGATCTCGGCAAGGGGATCGACAAGCAGCTGCGCAAGCGCACGATCGCCCGGCTCGGCCGCGATCTCCGGCGCGTCGGCGACGCGATCGGCGTGTTCGCCGCCGACCCCAAGCAGTTCCTCGCCGAGCGACGCGCCCGCCTGGTCCGCTGGCGCAACATCGACGTGGCGCGCGTCGAGCAGCTCATCGCCGAACGTGTCGCGGCGCGCGCCGCCAAGGACTTCGCCCGCGGCGATCAGATCCGCGCCGAGCTGAGCGAGCTCGGCATCGAAGTCCACGACGTCCAGCAGGGCGGCAGCGACTGGAGCATTCGCGACGCGGGCTAGCGGCGCGGGGACGATCATGGCAGCCGATCCCAAAGATCCCGTCGCGCTGGTCCCCGTCCGGCCGATGATCGCGACCGACCTCGACAAGGCCGGCAAGGGCCAGCTGGTCTACGTCGGGCGCGACGGCGAGGTCCGCGATCCCTCGGGCGTGCGCAACCGCCAGGTCGCCGCGTACCTCGCGTTCGGCGGGATCACCGCCGCCGGGGTCGCGCTCGCCGCGACGTCGTTCCCGATCCTGATCCCGTTCTACCTCGCGCTCGGCGGCCGGTTCTTCGGCACGGTGCGCGCGGTCAAGAAGGTCAACGAGGCCAGCGTCGCGCTGTCGAACGGCGATGCGCCGGGCGGCCGCGCGCTCGCCGAGCCGGTCACCCGCGCGTGGTGGGCGCCCGGCCGGGTCCGCGCGCTCGCCGAGCTACGCGTCGCGATCGCCGACGCGCTCGACGGCAAGGGCGAGCAGGCGCTCGAGCGGGTGCGCCGCGCCCGCGCCCGGCTCTCCCCGCGCCTGATCCAGCACCAGTTCTCGTACTACACCGAGATCAACCTGCTGACCGCGCTCGGGCGGACCAAGGAGGCGCGCCACGTGCTCGAGGGGCGCGGCGGCGTGCCGGCGGGCGAGGTGCTCCGGCTGTCGTACTGGATCGCGCAGATGCACCTCGCGGTCGCCGAGGGCGCGCTCGAGATCGACGACAACGACCTCTACGATCGGATGCGCAAGGGGCTTTCGATGACCGCCGGGCGCGATCTGCTGCTGCTGTGCGCGTGGGCGTACGCGCACCGGGGCGATCACGACGAGGCGCGGTTCGCGTGGCGCCAGGCGATGGAGCGCGAGGGCAGCCAGCGCCTCGAGATCGCGATGCCCAAGCTCGCCACGTGGATGACCGAGTACAGGCAAGCCCATCCCGAGCTCGACGCGCCCGAGCCCGAGGAATAGCCCGCGCGTGAGCGCTCAGGGCTTGCCGGCGAGCAGCGCGTCCAGCTCGCCGGCGCGGTCGAGCTGCTTCATGTCGTCGTAGCCGCCGATCGAGCGGCCATCGATGAAGATCTGCGGCACCGTCGTGCGGCCGCCGGTCGCCTCGACCAGCCAGCGGCGGGTCTCCTTGTCGCCGGTCGTGTCGATCTCCTCGAACGCGACGCCCTTGTCCTCGAGCAGCCGTTCGGCCGCGGTGCAGTACCCGCACCACTTGCGGGTGTAGATCTTGACCTGCGCGGGCATGATCGAGCGTAGCGCTACTTGTCGTCCGCGTCTTCGGACAGGTACGCGAGGATCACCTCGTCGAGGCTCTTCTCGGAGATCAGCCCCTGGCCGAACCCGCGGCCCTCGTCCTCGCGCGCCTTGCGCACCCGCTGGGTCGCGGTGGCGGGCTTGGCCGGTGCACCCACGATCACCGCGGGCCGCGTCATCACCACGCCGCCGCTGCCAGCCGAGCTGGTGCGGCTCGGCGGCGGGCTCGGCGCGGTCGGGTGGGTGATCCGCGGCGGGGTCGGCGTGCGCCCGGCGGGCACCGTGGGGCGCGCGGCCGGCGGGCTGACCACCGGCTGGGTGCGCGCCGACACCGGGCTCGCCGGCACCGGCGGCGCGGCGCTTGGTGGTGGCGTCGTTGGCAGCACGGGTTGCGAGCCGCGGCTCGGCCGGCTGATCCCCGGTGGCACCGAGACCGGGCCCGAGCGCTCGGGGCGCACCAGCTCGGTCGGGATCCGCGTGCTGATCTTCTTGTG
>JBQCJR010000411.1:0-2483 GCA_051952595.1 Kofleriaceae bacterium | reverse complement strand
TCTTCCGATCTCCACGTGGTCGGCGAGAGCAGCGGGTGGAGCCGGCCCGGCTCGGCGTCGACGTGGACGCGCAGGGTGTGGCTGCGCGCGGCGCGGACCTCGGCCTCCGAGGATCCCTGACCCAGCGCGAGGGCCGGCGAACCGGGAGCACGCGCGGCCTCGGCCGTCGGGTCCGGGGCATGTCGCCACGGCTTGACCCGCGCCGGCGAGTCGCACGCGGCCAGCGCCGCGACGACGGCCAGGACCGTCGCTTGAGAGGCCCTTAGCACCATGTTATGACCGGCAGCATGCCGCACCGTCCGGGCCTGCGCACCGTCCTGTTGTGTACCCTCGCCGCCTTCGGAGCGGGTGCTTGTGAGAAGGACAAGCTCAAAGGCCCGGAGGCCGAGGTGAAGAAGAGCGAGGCAAAGATCTCCCTTCCCGCCGTGCCCGGCTTCGAGCTCCCGCCGGCCGGTGCCGACGGCATGCACTCGATCAAGGAGATGCGCGTCAAGGGCCGCAAGCTCCTCGATACGGACATCACCGTCAAGGGCGTCGTGACCTGGGTCTACGACTGCCCGACCGCGATCCGCGAGCCCGGGATGTCGGACGCCGACGTCCAGAAGATCATCGACGAGGATCCGACGAAGTGCGAGCGCGCCAAGTTCTACATCGGCGACTCGGCGGACACGCCTGCCGAGAAGAGCATGTGGATCGTCGACGTGCCGCGCCCGTTCAACGCGCTCGAGCTCAAGCGCCTCGACAAGAAGGCGCAGGAAGAGGAGCTGAAGCTCCCCAACAGCACCAAGTGCGACGGCAAGGCCAAGGAGCCGCTGTGCCCGGTCTACAAGGTCGGTGACCAGGTCGAGATCACCGGCACCTGGAAGACGGCGTCGCCGCACAGCGAGCGCAACAGCGACGGCCTGCTGGTCTACAAGAAGATGAAGAACGTGACCCAGAACTGGGAGTCGCCGCCGCCGCCCGAGGCCGATCCGGCCGCGGCCGGCGCCCCGGCGGGTGCCCCCGGTCGCCTGTCGCCCGAGGATCTGGTCAAGAACAAGCGCCCGGGCTGAACGTCACAGGTCCGGGTACGGGACCGAGAACGAACCGACCTGGATGAGGACCGGAGCGCCGCCCGTCCGGGTCACGACCTCCGACAGATCGATATCGAGCGGCTGCTGGATCCACGCCTCGCATGCGTCACCGCGATCGTCGTGCTGGATCGCAAGCCGGACCCGACCTTGCGGACCTGGGTCGTGGCTCACCCAGCACGCACGATAGCGGTGATTCGCGCAGCCCCCCGCGTGCGCGGTCACGAGCCGCAGCGAGTTGGCGTCGTCGTGCAGACGCGCCTCGGTGATCGGGGCCTCGGGCCCGTCGGTGCAGTGGTCGACGATCGACAGCGGGGTCCGGTCCGAGGCCGTCTGCCATCCATCCCGATCGGAGTCGCTCCCCAGACAGCCGGACGCGGCGGCGGCGAGCACAGCAAAAGCAACAACGCGCATGGCTGCAAGAAAAGCAATCCGCAGGCCCATCCGCGGCGCGAGCAGATTCGCCGATCTAGCGCGCCCTCACCTCAGGTTTTCGAGAGGTGCTGGCGCCCCTCGGCGACCACATCCGGTAGCGAGGACGACGATCCACCCAACGCGTAGCGCAATCGCTCCCAGGACACGCGAGCGCGGCGCGGTCGCAACCGGAGAGCTACGACCCGACGAGCGTCTGGACCAGCGCGCACACCTGGGGATCGAGCTCGAGCGGCGCACCGTCGATCACCGCGGGGCAACCGGCGGCCTCGGGCGCGCCGAGCGCGACGGCGTGCACCGCCGCGGCGCCGCCGACCGGCGCGACGTGCAGGGTGATCGTGCGGCGCGTGGCAACGGCGCGCGGCCGGCGGGTCGCGCGCGGATGGGCGAGCAGCCGCGCGAGCTGATCGACGGCGGCGGGGTCGTCGCGGCCGGGGCCGCTGCGCGTCCACTCGCCGAGCACCTGGCCGCGCGTGTAGCGAGTGCCACCGAGCTCGAGCTGAGAGATCGTCGTCGGCTCCTCGCGCCACGGCGTGGGATCGGCGAACTCGCTCGACGGCCGGGTCAGTAGCGCCCACGCGCCCTGCCCGATCTGCAGCCCCACGGGCTCGCCGCGCCGGGCCACCACGCCGCCGGCATAGACCTCGATCGCGATCGACTGGCCGCCGCGATCGGTGACCTCCAGCGCGCCGATCGGCGGGCTGGTGGGCAGCGCGACCGGCTCGGCGGGTGCGGCGAGCGCCAGCACCAGCTCGGCGGCGCGCGCGGGGTCGGCCTCGTGGTCGCCGATCCGCGCGCCCGCGGTCAGATCGAGCACGCCGCGATCCGCGAGCTGGATCTTCGCCGGCTCGATCGGCACGGGGCGGCGCTCGACGATCTGCGCGGGCGGCCGCGCGAGCGCATCGATCGCGGCGCGCGCGGCGTCCCACGCGCGCGGCTCGATGCAGCCCGGGCCGTAGGTGCCATCGATCGCGAGTAGCT
>JBQCJR010000410.1:0-3427 GCA_051952595.1 Kofleriaceae bacterium | reverse complement strand
CTTCGAGCCGCGCGCCGTCGAGCTCGGGAACCAGCACGCGCAGCACGAGCTCGAGCGACGCGACGTAGGTGTTCGCATCGTCGGGCAGGAGTGGCAGCGCGGCGGACAGCGCGTTGATCGCGCGCTTGGCATCGCGTGGCGTGTCGATCAACGCGAGCCCCAGGCCGTCGTCGACGTCGAATAACACGCGCGCGGGGCGCAGATCGTGTGGGATCCGCGCGGCGATGTGGTCGAGCCCGCTCTCCATGACCCGGGCGAGCATCCTCCGGTCCACCGGTGGCATCACGAGCTCGGCATCGACGAGGCGCTCGAAGGCACGCGGGTGGACTCCCGTGGTCGCGGCGCGCGTGGCGAGATCGTGGCGATCCACGGCGATCACGATCGCGATCGAGGGGACCGTGGCGTACATGCGCAGCGCGGTGAACGCGCGGCCGAGCTCCTCGGACGGCAGGCGATCGAGGTGATCGATCGCGATGATCAGCTGCTTGCCGGCCTGCTCGAGGCAGCGCGTGATCTCGGTGCGCATCGAGGCCGCCGAGCGCTCGAGGGCACCCGAGACATCGACCTTGACCCCCGCGAGGCCGATCACGCTCGACACCACGCCGCCGTAGTGGACGAGCATGTCGCGGATCTTGTCGCTCCCCTTGACCACGTCGAGCTCGCTGAACAGCCTGCCCAGCTCGGTCGCGACCTCGTCCATCAACGCCTGCGCGGTCGCGTGCATCTGCGCGTCCAGCGACACCATCGCGAGCGCGTCGCGCTCGGGGACGATCTCCGCGAACATCCGCAGCACGGAGGACTTCCCCGCGCCGCACGCCCCGGTGAGCGCGATCACGCGTGGCACCGCGGGCTGGGTGGCGGCGAGCTCCACGAGGCGCACCGCGAGCCGCTGGTGGCCGAGTAGATCCTCGTGGGCGCCGAGGATGGGCATGTCTGCGAGGAGCTCGACTTTCGGATCGATGGTCTGCATCGCGCCGGTCGCACGGTAGCTCGCCCGGTCGCGCGCGCGACAGCGTCGGGGCCGCTTTGCGACGCGCGATGTCGGCCGCCAGGCCCGTGCTAGCGTTCGCGCATGAGCTCGACGCGCATTCGCTATCGGGTGAACGCTCCGCGCGCCGCGGTCTATCGCGCGCTGCTCGACGCGGGCGCCGTCGCGACGTGGATGGTGCCGACCGGCATGACCAGCCACGTGCACGCGTTCGATCCACGCGAGGGCGGCGCGTTCCGGATCTCGCTCACGTACGACGAGCCGACCGGGACCGGCAAGACCACCGCGCACACCGACACGTTCCACGGGCGGTTCGTGAAGCTCGTGCCGGACGAGCTGGTCGCGCAGGTCGTCGAGTTCGAGACCTCGGATCCCGCGATGCGCGGCGAGATGACGATGTCGTTCTCGCTCGCCGACGCCGACGGCGGCACCGAGATCCTCGCCGTGCACGACCAGGTGCCGCCCGGGGTGTCGCCCGACGACAACGAGCTCGGTTGGCGGATGTCGCTGTCGAAGCTCGCCGCGCTCGTCGAGGCGGGCTGAGCCGCGGCGCGGCCGAGCGTCCGACCGCGCGGCGCGCGCGGCCACCGTGCGCTCGGGCACGACTCGCGAAGCGCCGGGCGCCGCGGTGCGCGGCGGCGCGGGCACGCGCGATGCGTGCTCGAGCCTCATGGAGAAACGACGATCTGGTTGCTCGCAGGATCCGGAAGCGACGCGGCGGGTCGCGTACGTCAGCGGCTATGGCCCCGACCTGGCGCGCTACGAGGTCGCGCCCGAGACCGGCGCGCTGAGCCTGGCGGAGCGCGTCGACGCGTTCGCCGCAGATCCCTCGTTCCTGACGCTCGATCCCTCGGGCACCAGGCTGTTCGCGGTCAGCGAGTCGATGAACCGCGTGGGCGCGTACGCGATCGATCCGGCCACCGGTGGGCTCGTGTTCCTCAACGAGGTGAGCTCCGGCGGCAGCGGGCCCGCGCACGTCTCGGTGGACGGCTCGGGCCGGTTCGTGCTGGTCGCGAACTACGGCGATGGCACGATCGCGGTGCTGCCGATCGGCGAGGGCGGCCGGCTCGGCGAGCCGCAGCAGACGCTCGCGGTGGGGGCCAACGCGCACATGATCGTCACCGATCCGGCGAATCGATACGTGCTCGTGCCGTGCAAGGGCGACGACTACGTCGCGCAGCTCGAGCTCGATCCACGCACCGGCCATCTGGCGCCGAACGCGGTGCCACACCTGCGCACCGCACCGGGCGCGGGGCCGCGCCACCTGGCGTTCTCGCCCGACGGTGCCGGCGCGTACCTCATCAACGAGAACGACAGCACGATCTCCGCGCTCTCCTACGATGCCGCGACCGGCCGGCTCGCCGAGCTACAGACGCTCTCGACGCTGCCGGATGGGGCAGGGACCAACACGGCGGCCGAGGTCGCGGTCGCGCCGTCGGGCCGGTTCGTCTACGGATCGAACCGCGGCGACGACAGCATCGCCACGTTCGCGATCGATCCCGACACCCGGCGGCTCGACCTCGTCGGGCATGTCTCGACCGGCGGCCGGACCCCACGCATGTTCTCGATCGACCCCGCGGGCGAGTTCCTCTACGTCGCGAACCAGGGCTCGGGCGCCGTCGTGCAGTTCGCGATCGATCCCGAGACCGGACTGCCCGCGCCGGCGGCGGCGCCGGTCCGCGCCACGCAGCCGTCGTTCGTGCAGGTCGTCGATCTGCACGCGGCGTAGGCACGCGCGCTGCACCCCTGGTGGCCATGAAGATGCGCGCCCTGGCGATGTTTCCCCGACAGCGCGAGCTCCGGATCGTCGAGGTCCCGACGCCGGTGCTCGCGGGCGAGCGCGACGCGCTGGTCCGGATCCGGGAAGTCGGCATCTGCGGCACCGACCGCGAGATCCTCGACCTGCACCACGGCGCGCCGCCGCCCGGCAGCGATCGGCTGATCCTCGGGCACGAGGCGCTCGGTGAAGTCGTCGAGGTCGGGCCGGCGGTGCGCACCCTCGAGCCCGGCGATCTGGTCGCGATCACCGTGCGCAGGCCGTGCAGCGAACGCACGTGCATCGCGTGCCGCATGCACCGCCAGGACTTCTGCATCTCCGGGAAGTTTCGCGAGTGTGGGATCAAGGAAGCCGATGGCTTCATGACCGAGCTGGTGGTCCAGGACGAGCACGACCTGATCCGCATCCCTCCACCACTCGCCGACGTCGGCGTGCTGATCGAGCCGCTCGCGGTCGCCGCCAAGGCCTCCGAGGACCTCGAGGCGATCCTCCGGCGCTACCCGTGGGAGCCGACCGGCATGCGCGCGCTCGTGCTCGGCGCCGGGCCGATCGGCCTGCTCGGCGCGATGATGCTCGTGGCGCGCGACGTCGAGACGTTCGTGTACTCGCTCGAGCCGCGCGACAGCGATCGCGCGCGCCTCGTCGAGTCGTTCGGCGCGGCG
>JBQCJR010000409.1:0-4670 GCA_051952595.1 Kofleriaceae bacterium | reverse complement strand
GGTCGCGCGATCCGCGAGCCGCACCAGCTCGCCGATCGGCGCGTCGGGAGCGATCGCCTCGAACGAGCGCTCGGCGCGCAGCACGTCGCGCGCGAACAGCTGGAGCAGCGCGTCGCCCTCGCGCTGGTGCACCGGTGAATCGCGGGCGGTCGGCGGCTGCGACGGATACAGCGCGACCCGCCGCAGCGTGACGAACGCGACCCCGCCGGCGAGCATCAGCGGAACCAGCAGCTCGTAGCTGCCGGCCATCTCGCAGACCAGGACCAGCGCGGCGAGCGGGGTCTTCGCGATCCCGCCGTAGAACGTGCCCATGCCGACCAGCGCGAACGCGCCCGGCTCGATCGATGGATCGTCGAGCACCAGCCGCGCCGCCAGCCCGAACGCTCCGCCGAGCATCGCGCCGACCGCGAGCGACGGCGCGAAGTCGCCCGCGCTCCCGCCGCTGCCGATCGTGAACCCGGTGGCGACGATCTTGGCCACCGCGAGCACGAGCAGGATCTGGACGCCGGTCCAGTCCGACGGCAGCCAGTCGGCGCCAGTGATCGAGACCTGCGCGATCCCGTAGCCGCCGCCGAGCACGCCGACCCCGCGATCCATCCGGCCGACCAGCGGGCCGAGGTAGTGCAGCACCACCACGGCGAACGCGCCGAGCGCGAGCCCGCCGATCGCCGGGCGCAGCCAGTCGGCGACCGGCAGCCGCGCCGCGAATCGGTGGGCGAGCCGCAGCGAGCCGACGAAGAACGACGCGCCGATCGACACCACCAGCGCGAGCGCGAGGTACAGCGGGATGTGGCGGGGGTGGAACGCATACGCCGGCAGCGCGCCGAACAGCGTCGCGTGGCCGAACACCGAGATCGAGATCGAGTACGCGACCACGGAGGCGAGCACCGCGGGGATCAGCGCCTCGGACTCGATGTCGTCGCGGTACACCATCTCGATTGCGATCAGCGCCGCGCCGAGCGGCGCGCGGAACACCGCCGAGATCCCCGCCGCGATCCCGGCGACCATCAGCACGCGGCGCTCGCGCGGCGAGACGTCGAGGTAGCGGCCGACCGTCGAGCCAAGCGCGCCGCCGATCAGCATCGTCGGGCCCTCGCGGCCGCCCGAGCCGCCGCTGCCGAGCGTGGCGATCGACGCCAGCGGCTTGACCCACAGCGCCCGCCGCCGGACCACGCCGTTGCCGTGGTGGAACGCCTCGATCGTCGTGTCGCCGCCGCCGCCCCTGCACTCCGGGGCGAACCGGGTCAACCAGCCGGCCACCAGCGCCCCGAGCGCGGGCACGAGCAGCAGCAGCCACAGCCGCAACTCCGGCGCGTGGGCGTGGGACCACACGCGCTCGCCTCGCGCGCGCAGCGGCTCGTAGCCGACCAGCTGCTCGAGCAGCAGGGTCTGCACCGCCTCGCCGCCGGCAAAGAACGCGCAGCCGAGGATGCCGGCGCCGAGACCGACCAGCGCGGCGTGGAGCAGCGTGCGCCCGAGCAGCTGGAGCTGGAGCGGCTGCTCGGTCGAGATCAGCGCCACCAGCCCGCGCACCGGCCGCATCACGACCTGGAACCGGCCGGGCGGGCGAGCAGGGTCGGGATCGCCGGGCCCGGGCTTCATCGCGCGTCTACGACAGCTGGTCGGGATCGAGCTCGGCGGGCGGCACGGTGCCGATCGCGTGGACCCGCTGGGCGCGCAGCCGCGCCAGGAACTCCTCGGCCCATCGATCCGGCGTGCCCTCGCCGATCAGCGTGGCGAGCAGCCGGCGGTGGCGCGCCACGCGCTCGGCCGCGGGCATCTGGAGCGCGCGATGCAGATCCGCGGCGAGCCCGTCGGGGTGGTACGGGTTCGTGATCACCGCGTCGGCCATCTGGACCGCCGCGCCGGCGAACTCGGACAGCACGAGCACACCCGGACACTCCGGATCCTGCGCCGCGATGAACTCCTTGGCGACCAGGTTCATCCCGTCGCGCAGCGGGGTCACCAGCGCGACATCGGCGAGCCGATACAGCTGCGCGAGCACCGCCGGATCGTACGAGCGGTACAGGTAGCGCACCGGGACCCAGTCGGCCTCGCCGAACTTGCCGTTGATCCGCCCGACCTCGCGCTCGACGAGCTGGCGGAGCTCGGCGTACTCCGGGATGTCCGAGCGGCTCGGCACCGAGACCTGGACGAACGACACCTTGCCGCGCCACTGCGGCTCGCGATCGAGCAGCCGCTCGAACGCCGCGAGCCGCTCCGGGATCCCCTTCGAGTAGTCGAGCCGATCGACGCCGAGCAGCAGCCGGCGCTCGCCGAGCGTGGCGCGCAGCCGCGCGACATCGGGCACCTCGTCGGCCGGCGTCATGAACACGCTCGGCTCGATCGGGATCGGGAACACGCCCACGTCGCAGCGCCGCGCGCCGAGCGCGAGCCGGCGGCCCTCCGCCGCGGCGCCCTGCCCGGTCGCCGACGCGACGAAGTTGTCCGCCCACCGCGCGGTGTGAAAGCCGATCAGGTCGTGATCGAGCAGCGCCTCGACCAGCGCGCCGCGCCACGGCACGGTCTCGAACAGATCGCGCGGCGGAAACGGCACGTGCAGGAACAGCCCGATCGGGCCGGTGTAGCCGCGGCGGCGCAGCCCACGCGCGACCAGCAGCAGGTGGTAGTCGTGGATCCAGATCGTCGCGCGCTCGCCCGCGAGCGCCAGCGCGTGCTCGGCGTACGCCTCGTTCGCCTCGACGTAGGCCTCCCACTCGTCGTCGCTGTAGCGGACGCGACCCGGGAACCCGTGGAACAGCGGCCACAACACGCGGTTGCAGAAGCCGCCGTAGAACTTGTGGTGCCACGCGAGCGGCAGATCGAAGCTCGCGCGCGGCGGCTCGGCGATCGGATCGACGAGCAGCGCGCTCGCGTCGTCGCTGTCGTGGCCACTCCAGCCCAGCCAGATGCCGTTGCGCGCGCGCAGCGCGGGCTCGAGCGCCGAGACCAGGCCACCGACCTCGCGGGTGCGGCCGGTCGAGCGCACCGAGGCCGGCGTGCGGTTCGAGACCACCACCAGCTCGCGCCGCTCGCGCGCGGCCCGCAGCTCCATCACCGGCACGTCGGGCACCGGCTCGGCGCCCTGGCGGATGTCGACGATCCAGTGGAGGAACGTGCGCACCGCGAGCGGATGAGCGAGCGCGGCGGTCGCGCGGGTCTGCTGGCAGCGATCGCCGACCGCGATCGCGGCGTCGTGTGGCCCGAGCGCGGCGAACATGTCCTCGTCGGTGACGTCATCGCCGATCGCGATCACGCGCGCCGACGGCATCCGGGAGCGCGCCCACCGCACCGCGCTGCCCTTGTGGATCGAGCGCAGCCGGACCTCGGTCACCTCGATGCCATCGAGCCGCTCGAAGTCTGGATGCGCCTCGAGCCACTCCTCGCACGCCAGATCGACCCGCGGCACCAGGTCCGTGCGCGCGGCCGCATCGACCAGCCGCCAGTGGAAGCACAGCGCGAGCGACTTGCGCTCGATCCGCGCACCCGGGGTCTCGACCGCCCCCGCGAGCGTGGCCTCCAGCTCGTCGAGCTCCGCGGCGCTCGCGGGTCCCTGCCACTGCCCGTCGATGCACGCCCACGCGCCGTGCTCGGCGAACCAGGTCACGCCCGACACGCGCTCGACCAGCGGCTGCACCGCGGCGAGCGGACGGCCGGTCGCGATCACGATGTGGACTCCGGAGGCGACCAGCGTCTCGAGCAGGCGCACCAGGTCCGGATCGAAGGTGGCTTGCTCGACCGTCGGCGCGAACGGGATCAGCGTGCCGTCGATATCGAGCAGCAGCGCGAGCGTCTCGCGAGACGCTAGGCCCCGCCAGCGGGCGGGATCGGGCAACGAGAAGGCAACATTGGGAGCATGCACGCGGCGGAGACTCGGCGATCGTTGGTGATCAAACGAATCGTGACTATGGCGCAGGACGCCAGCGCTCACAAGCGCGAGCTCGTCGGATCGGCACGCGTGGCGACGCGCGTTCAGTCGACGACGCCGTCGGACTCGGGCAGCTTGAGCTGCCGATTCGCGGCGGCGATCTTCTTCGCAGCGAGCGAGCGCTGATCGCCCGCGAGCGACTTGCGCAGATTGACGTAGACGTCCTTCGCGCGCTGGTACTCGCCGAGCTTGTACAGCGCGTCGCCGTACAGGAACTTCGCGTCGGTCTTGTCACCGCCGCCCGGCTGCTCGACAGAGCGCTTCGCGAGCTGCACCGCCGCGGTGGTGTCGTTCGAGTTGATCGCCGCCCACGCCTGCAGATAGAGCGCCTGCGCGGCGTGCCCCTTCACCTTCTCGAGCTTCTGGTAGATGCCGCGCGCCTGGTCCCACTCGCCCGCGCGCTCGAACGCCTTGCCCTGCTTGATCAGCGCCTTCGGATCGCCGGGGCGATCGTCCACCGCGGCGATCCGCTTCGACGTCGCCTTGCCGTTCTGCGCCTTCTTGGTCCGGTCGTCGTTCGACCGATCGCTCCGATCGGCGTTCGAGCCCGCCTGCGCCGCGCTCGGCGATCCCGCGCCGTCGTCGTTGCCGCCGCCCGGGGTCACCTCGTCGCGGCGATCGTCGCGCGCATCGTCGCGGCGATCGTCGCGCGCGTCGTCGCGGCGATCCTCGCGACGCTCGTCGCGCTGATCGCGCGGCTCGGTCGCGCGCTCGGTCGGCGTGGGCGGCTCGCTCGCCGGGG
>JBQCJR010000408.1:0-4211 GCA_051952595.1 Kofleriaceae bacterium | reverse complement strand
GAGCTGGAGCGTGCGCCGCCCGTTGCGCTTGCACGCGTCGGCGAGGAACGTCCGCACGAGCTCGGGGATGTCCTCGGCGTGATCGCGCAGCGCCGGCGCGCGGACGGCGACGACGTTCAATCGATAGAATAAATCCTCGCGGAAGCGCTGCTGGGCGATCTCGCTCTTGAGATCCTTGTTCGTCGCCGCGACGACCCGCACGTCGACCTTGATCGTCTCGGCGCCGCCGACCCGCTCGAGCTCGTTCTCCTGCAGGACGCGCAGCACCTTGGCCTGCGCGCTCGGGTTCATGTCGCCCACCTCGTCGAGGAACAGCGTGCCACCGTCCGCCAGCTCGAACTTGCCGCGGCGCTGCTGGGTCGCTCCCGTGAACGCGCCCTTCTCGTGCCCGAACAGCTCGCTCTCGATCAACTCCGAGGGGATCGCCGCGCAGTTGAGCTTCACGAACGGCCCGTCGGCGCGCCGCGAGTGCTCGTGGACCGCCCGGGCGACCAGCTCCTTGCCGGTGCCGTTCTCGCCGGTGATCAGGACCCTCCCGGTGGTCGGCGCGGTCTTGGCGACCTTGTCGAAGATCGCGCGCATCGCCGCGCCCTTGCCGATCATCGCGAAGTCGGCCTGGGCGCGCTTGCGCAGCCGATCCGCCTCGTGGCGCAGCCGCGCGAACGACAGCGCGTTCTGCACCGTGAGCAGCAGCTTGTCGCCCGAGAGCGGCTTCTCGATGAAGTCGTGCGCGCCGGCCTTGGTCGCGTGGACCGCGGTCTCGATCGTCGCGTTGCCCGACATCATCACGACGATGGTCTCCGGACTGGCGACCCGGATCTTCGGGAGCACCTCGAGCCCGCTCTCGCCTGGCATCATGACGTCGAGCAGTACAAGATCGATATCGGCATCAGAGATCTTCGCGAGCCCGGCCTGAGCGCTGCCCGCGACCACCACGTGATAGCCCTCGATCTCGAGCGAGCGACGGACCGTCGTCAGGATGTTCGGCTCGTCATCGATGACGAGGATCGTCGAGCGCGGCATCGCCCCGAACCTAGCACGCGGATTTGACTAACGTGCCGAAGGCCTTTAGGTTCCAGCCATGAGCCGATCTTCCAGCCGCCGGGCGATGCTCGTCGCGGGGCTCGCGTTGCTCCTCGGGCTGCTCGCCGGCTGTGGCGACAAGACCAAGAAGCCCGGCAGCTGCTCGTCTGCCAAGGACTGCAAGGCCGGTCAGGTCTGCGACAACAATCGGTGCGTCGAGTGCGCCGAGGACTCGCAGTGTCCCCAGGGCCAGCGCTGCAGCGCGAACGCGTGCATCGCCGCGCCGGAGTGCACCAAGGATGACCAGTGCCCCGCCGGCAAGGTGTGCCAGGCTGGTAAGTGCAAGTCGTGCGCGACCGACAGCGAGTGTGGTCCGGGCGGCACGTGCGAGGCCGGCGCGTGCAAGCGCGCCAACAAGTGCACCCAGGACGAGGACTGCGCCGACGACGAGGACTGCATCTCCGGCTACTGCAAGCGGGCGACCGCCGGCAACGCGGGCGATGCGTCGTGCCCGCTGGCCACGGTGTACTTCGGGTACGACGACGCGAGCATCCAGGCGAGCGAGCGCGACCGGCTCGACGCGAACGCGCAATGCATCGAGAAGACCAAGGGCAAGTCGGTCTACGTGATCGGCCACACCGACACCGCCGGCACCGAGGAGTACAACATCGCGCTGTCCGAGCGCCGCGCGCAGTCGGTCGCCGACTACATGGCGCGGCTCGGCGCCGATCCGGCGCGGCTCCAGGTCGTGCCCAAGGGCGAGACCGAGCCCACCGGGTTCGGCGACGACAAGGATCGCCGCTGCGAGTTCCAGTGGCGTTGAGGATCGACCACGGAGGAGCCCCATGACTCACCTGCGTTCACGCCTCGGCGGCCTCGCGCTGCTCTCCATGATGTCGGGTTGCTTCTGGGCAACCACCAAGAGCGAGGGACAGTCGCTGCGACGCGACGTCACCTCGCTCCAGGAGCGGATCAGCACCAAGGAGAAGTCGCTCGACGATCAGGTGGATCAGCTGAAGAAGGTTCTCGAGGACGCGACCAAGCTGCTCAAGCGCAACAGCGCGGACCTCGGGGCCGATGTCGATCAGCTGCGCGCGGACGTGCGCACCGCGACCGGCCTGGTCACCGCGGTCAACACCTCGATCAACGAGCTGAAGACGGGGTTCGACGCCTACCGCAAGCAGAACGACGCCCGGCTCGATGCGCTCGAGCAGCGGCTCGCCCAGATCGAGAGCGGCAAGCCCACCGCGAGCTCGTCGCCCGAGGACCTGTGGCGGCTCGGCTCGGCGGCGTTCGAGGCCGGCCGGTACAACGACGCGATCGAGATCTTCAAGCGGCTGACCCAGACCTATCCAACGCACGAGCGCGCCGACGACGCGCTGTACTTCCGCGGCCAGAGCCACACCAACCTGAAGGACTGGGAGAAGGCGATCGGCGTCTACCAGCAGCTGGTCGACAAGTACCCCGATGGCTCGCTCACCGACGACGGGCTGTACTTCGCCGCGCTCGCCGCGCAGCAGCTCAAGCAGTGCACCGAGGCGCGCACCTACCTCGGCATCATCAAATCGAAGTACGCCAAGTCGAACGTGGCCAAGCAGGCCGCCGATCTCGACGCGGCGCTCAAGAAGGACGCCAAGAACAAGGCGAAGTGCTCGGCGTAGCCGAGCGCGCGATCACTTCCCGCCGAGCTTCTGGAACTGCTCGAGTCCGTCGGGCTTGAGCTCGTAGCTCGGCGCCAGCTTGCTGTGGCACTGGTTGCAGCTCTTCAGCTTCTTCTCCTTGTTCCACGCCTTCATCGCGTCCTTGGCGGCCTTCTGACCGCCCTTGGAGCAGGCCTGCTTGATCATCTCGGTCTTGAACTCCTTGGCGACACACGGCGCCTCGGCGGCCGCGGGCTTGGAGGTGCTGGCGAACGTGAGCGCGCCGACGATCGCGACGAGGGTGGCGAACAGCCCGAGCTTTGCCATGGCGTGGATGATCCCTGGGTTGGAGATGGAGCTTCGACGGCCCCGCGCGCCTGCTATTCAGCGCGCATGAACCGCGCCGCAGATCCTGCTACAGCCCGGATCTCGGCGCAATGTCCGCCGGTTGCGACGCGAGCGACCGTGCCGCGGCCACCGGATCCGGCGCGTCGTTGACCGCGCTGATCGCACACACCGCCGCCGCGCCTGCGGCGTAGAGCGCCCCGCCGTCCCCCAGGCCGATCCCACCGATCGCCACGACCGGCAGCCCCGCTGCCTCGGCCACCGCCCCGCGCAGCCCTTCGATCCCCTGGACCGGATCCGGGTTCTCCTTGGTCGAGGTCGCGAACACCGGTCCGAAGCCCAGGTAGTCCGCGCCGCCGTCGCGCGCTGCGCGCACCTGGGCCAGGTCATGGGTCGACACGCCGATCCACAGCCGGTCCCCGGCGATCGCGCGCGCCTCGGCGAGCGGCAGATCGGTCTGGCCGAGGTGTACGCCGTCGGCGCCCACCGCGAGCGCGACGTCGATCCGGTCGTTGACCACCAGCGCCGCGCCTAGCTCGTCGCAGATCCGGCGCGCCATCGCGGCGACCCGCGCGACCTCCGCCGCCGGGACCATCGGCGCGCCGCGCGGCTTGAGCCGCACCTGGAGCACCCGCGCGCCGCCCGCGAGCAGCGCGCGGGCGAGCGACTCGTCGTCGCGATCGAGCACGGCGTAGAAGCCACGCACGTGCTCGTGCACCGCGCGCATGGTCATCGCGTCGCTCATCGCTCGATCATCGCATCTGGAGCTCGAGCTGCTCCAGCTCGCGCGCCTTGTCGCGCAGCGCCGCCGCGCGCTCGAACTCGAGGTCCGCCGCGGCCTGCTTCATCTCGCTGCGCAGCTTCTCGATCGCGCTCCGCAGCGAGCCGAGATCGTCGATCTTCTTCAGATCCACCGACGGGACCAGCGACTTCTTGCCCTTCTGCGGCATCGGCTCGGCCGGCTGGATGTCGAGGATCGCCCGGTTCGCCGAGCGCGGCACGATCCCGTGCTCGACGTTGAACGCGTGCTGCAGCGCGCGCCGGCGCGCCGTCTCCTGGACCGCGTGCTGGATCGACTCGGTCTGCTTGTCGGCGTAGAGCAGCACCTTGCCGCGCACGTTGCGCGCCGCGCGGCCGATCGTCTGGATCAGCGACGTCTTGCCACGGAGGAAGCCCTCCTTGTCGGCGTCGAGGATCGCGATC
>JBQCJR010000407.1:0-2794 GCA_051952595.1 Kofleriaceae bacterium | reverse complement strand
CTGCGCACGCCGGTGGTCTACGTGGTCGTCGGCCTGTTCCTCGCGGTCCAGGGGTTTGCGTTCGCGGGGCTGGTCAATGTGCTGTCGGATCCCCGGCGGCCGGCGCCGCTCGGTGCGCTGCTCGAGGGCCAGCTCGCCGGCACGTTGCTCACCTGGGTGCTGTCGCTGGTCGTGCTGACCCTGCTCGGCATGCGCGCGATCGCCGACGACAAGCGCAGCGGCGCGTGGGAGCTGCTGCTCACCGCGCAGGTGGGCGAGGGCGCCGCGGTGGTCGGCAAGTGGTTGGCCGCGGTCGCGCTGTACGCGGTGCTGTGGGTGCCGACCCTCGCGTACCTCGTGGTGGTCGCCGCGTACCGCGCCGATGGCGGCGGCTGGGACCTCGGCGCGATCGCCACCGGGTACGCCGGCGCGATCGCGATCGGCGCGGCGCTGCTCGCGTGGGCGGTCGCGGCCAGCGCGGCGATGTCGTCGACGCTGGGCGCCGGCGCGCTCGGGTTCGCGCTGCTGATCGGCCTGTTCCTGATCGGCGAGCTGCCGGCGCTGTGGCCGTCGCTCGCCGTGGATCACCCGCGGCTCGTCGCGCTGCTCGAGGCGGTGTCGGTCCGCGGCGCCGCGCTCGGGTTCGCGCGCGGCGAGCTCGGCGCGCCGTCGATCGCGCTGGTGGGCGGCCTCGCGGTCACCGGGCTGTCGCTCGCGATCGCGCTCGCCACCGCCGGCCGGCGCCGCGCGCGCGAGGTCCGGCTGCGCGTGCTCGGCACGCTCTCGATCGCCGCGTGCTGCGCGCTCGCCGGCGTGCTCGCGGTGCGCCACCCGGTGCGGTTGGATCTCAGCGCCGACGCCCGCAACACCCTCGATCCGGTGACCCACGAGGTGCTCGCGGCGCTGCCCGCGCCCGCGACCCTCACGATCGTGCGCCCGACCCTCGGCGGGATCGAGCCGATCTACGACGAGGTCGCGCGGGTGGCGCGCCGGATGAGCGAGGCGGCCGAGACCACCGGGGCAGGGCCGGGCGTCGCGGTGCGGATCGTCGATCCGGCCGAGGCGCCCGACGGGCTGAACGCCGTGGCGCGTGCGGCCGGGCTCCAGCCCACCGATCTGGCATCGGGCGGCGCGGTGGTCGTCGATCTCGGCGGCCGGCGCCGGGTCGTCGATCTGCTCGCGATCGCGACGATCGATCGCGGCCCCGGCGGCGCGCCCGCCGTGGAGCAGCTCGCGATCGAGCAGGCGCTGTCCGGCGCGCTCGCCGCGCTGTCGACCAGCCGGCCGATCCAGGTGTGCGCGACCACGGGCCACGGCGAGCTGCCGATGCTCGCGAGCCAGGAGACCGGCGCCGACTGGACGCTGATCGCCCAGCGGCTGCGCGGCGACGGCATGACCGTCGAGGACGTCGCGATCGAGCGCGAGGTCCCGCGCGCGTGCAACGTGCTGGTGGTCGCCGGGCCATCGACCGCGCTGTCGCCGGCCGAGGCGCTCGCGATTCAGAGCTTCGTGCGCGGCGGCGGCGGCCTCCTGGTCGCGGCGCCGAGCCGCACCCTGGTCGGTGGGCTCGGGGCGACCGGCCTCGAGGCGGTGCTCGCCGCCGATGGGCTGGGGCTGCCCCAGGCGATCGCGGTCGATCCCAGCCTCGCCGTACGCGAGCTGCCGGGCGCGTTGATGGTCGTCGATGGCTACGCCGAGCACCCGCTCAACCGCGGGTTCGCGCGCGCCCGGACCACGCTGTGGTACCAGCCGCGGCCGGTGATCGCGACCGGCGGCGCGCGGCCGCTGATCTCGGCGACCGCGGCGAGCTGGGGCGAGACCGATCTACGCGGCGGCCCGCCGGAGAAGCAGGAGGACGACCTCGCCGGGCCACTCGCGCTCGCGGCGCTCGGCGCCCGCCACCGCGTGATCGCGATCGGCTCCGCGGAGTCGATGTCGACGGCGGTGCTCGGCCCGGTCGCGGTGGCCGGCGATCTGTGGATCGCGCGCGCGGTGCGCTTCCTCGCCGGCGCGCCGGATCGCGGGGTCGACATCGCCGCGCGGACGCCGGACCAGGTCCGGCTCGTGCTGACCGATGGCCAGCGCAACGCGATCATCGCGCTGTCGGTCGCCGGGATCCCACTCGCGTGGGCGCTGCTCGGCGGGCTCGTCGTGTGGTGGCGGCGCCGGCCACGCTCGGCGGAGGCGCCTCGATGATCTCGACCCGCCTCGGCGTCGCGATCGCCACCGCGATCGCCGCGGTGCTCGCGGTGCTCGTCGCGCTCACCGGTGGTGGCAGCGGGGCGGCCGTCGACCGCGCGCTGGTGCCCGGCTTCGCGCCCGACGAGGTCGTGGCGCTGGCGTGGCGCGGCGACGCGGGCGCGGTCCGGGTCGTCCGCGATCCGACGTCGACGACCGGCTGGACGATCGATCCACGCGGCGCCGCACACGGCGGCCGGATCGAGGACGCGTTCGCCGCGCTGCGCGGCGCGAGGTGGCAGCGCCGCCGCGTGGGGGCGCCGCCCGGAGGCTCGGCACCGGCGGCCACGCTCACCGTGGAGCGGCGGGCGGGCGAGCCACTCGTGATCGTGGTCCACCGAGGCGCCGAGGCCGACGAGCAACGCTGGCTCTCGATCGGCGATCGCTCGCTGCTCGTGGATGCGTGGATCGCCCGCGCGCTCGCGCCGGCGCCGGTCGCGCTGCGGGTCGGCGAGCCGCTCGCCGGAGCGCCATCCGCGAGCGCGCTGCGCGTGCCCATCGGGGATCGCCGGTTCGTCGTGGGCGGGCCGCCCCGCCGGAAAGTCGATGCGGTACCTCTGTGGTTCGATACCCCGTG
>JBQCJR010000406.1:0-8059 GCA_051952595.1 Kofleriaceae bacterium | reverse complement strand
GAAGGGCTCCGCGTCCAGGGAATGCTCTCGCGCAAGGAGCGGCGCGAGCGCGTCGAGCACCTGATCTCCGTCGTCGGCCTGCGCAAGGCGCACCTGCGGCGCTACCCGCACGAGTTCAGCGGCGGCCAGCGCCAGCGGGTGGGGATCGCGCGCGCGTTGGCGTGCCGGCCGAAGTTCGTGGTGTGCGACGAGCCGATCAGCGCGCTCGACGTGTCGATCCAGGCGCAGATCGTCAACCTGCTCGAGGATCTCCAGGGCGCCGAGCAGCTGACCTACCTGTTCATCTCGCACGACCTCAAGATCGTGCAGCACATCTGCGACCGGGTCGCGGTGATGTACCTGGGGCGGATCGTCGAGCTCGCCGAGGCCGCCGAGCTGTACCGCGCGCCGCAGCACCCGTACACCCGGGCGCTGCTCTCGGCGGTGCCGCGGATCGAGCCGCAGGCGCGCCGCGAGCGGATCCTCCTGCAAGGGGACGTGCCGAGCCCGCTCGCCCCGCCGCCCGGCTGTCCGTTCCATCCGCGCTGCCCGGTCAAGGACAAGCCGGCCGCCTGCTCCTCCGAGCTGCCGAAGCTGCGGGTGCTCGGCAACGGCACCCAGGTCGCCTGCCACGTCGCCGAGTGATCCTCCGCTGCGGTGAAGCCGCCCACACCAGGGGCGGGCCGGTCCGCAGGTGCGATGCGCGGCGCGGTGCCGCGATCTCCGGATGGCGATCGGAAGTGCGGTAGGATCGGGGTCCATGGCCGCACGGTCGGGGGAGTTAGCGATGCGACCGCTTCCCGCGGTCCTGCTGGATCTCCACGAGGACTTCGCGACCGGCCGGCTGGTGCTCAAGCGCGGACGGGTCCCCAAGACCGTCGAGCTGGTCAACGGCAACCCGGTGAGCACCGCGTCGACTCCGCGCGACGAGACGCTCGGCCACTTCCTGGTCACCGCGGGCGTGATCACCGAGGAGCAGCACCGCCACGCGGTCGCGCGCGCGGCGCAGCTCGGCGGCAAGCTCGGCGAGGCGCTGGTCGCGCTCGGCGTGCTGACGATCGAGCAGCTGATCGATCAGCTCGGCCGCCAGGCCCGCCACAAGCTGGTCCAGGCGCTGCGCTGGCCGCAGGGCGCGTGGCGGTTCGACGACGCGAGCGAGGCGATCGAGGGCATGCAGCTGCGGATGGTCGAGGTGGTGCTCGACGGGCTGCGCGAGACCGAGGTCGACGATCTCGAGCGGCTGGGCCGGCTCGATGGCATGCGGTTCGAGCTGACCTCGCGCGGCCGGCGGCTCCGCCACGAGCTCAAGCGCGGGTTCGGCGAGCGCGCGGTCGCGCTGCTCGACGACGGCGCCGAGATGGGCGAGCTCGAGCGCGCGTTCGAGGATCGCGCGCAGGCGCGGTTCGCGCTCGACGCGATGGTGCTGTGCGACGCCGTCGAGGCCACGTTCGCGCAGCCCGGGCTGGGCGCGAGCGAGCCACGGCCGCCGGGCGCGTCGCTCGCCGAGCCGGTGCGGGTCGCCCGCGCGCCGACCCGCCCGCAGGCCCCGGGCTCGGCGCTGTTCGACATCCTGTTCGACGACTTCGGGTTCGGCGAGCCGGACCGCGGCGCCGCGCCGATCGAGCTCGACGAGACCGAGCTGCGCGGCGAGGACTCCGGCGTGGTGTCGACCGCCGAGCTCACCGCCGCGACCGCCGAGCGAGAGCAGGCCGCCGCGACGCGCCGGGCGCTCGCCGCCGAGCACCAGCGGATCCAGGGCGCGGATCACTACGCCGTGCTGATGGTCGGCCGCCGCGCCACCACGCACGACATCGACGAGGCGTTCGCGGCCCGCGACGATCTGCTCGATTCCCAGGCCCCGTGGCTGCGCGATCCGCGCGACCGCGCCCGGCTCGGCGAGCTGCGCGCCGCGTACGCCGCCGCGCGCGGCGTGCTGCTCGACGATCGCAAGCGCGCCGCCTACGATCGCGAGCTCGCGGGCGGCGAGCTGGTCCAGGCGCCGCCCGCGATCGACACCGAGCTCGAGTTCCGGATCGCCGAGGAGCTGATGACCAAGCGCCAGTGGGCGCAAGCGATCGGCCTGCTCAAGAAGGTGATCGCGCAGGCGCCGAACGAGGCGGACTACCACGCCGCGCTCGGCTGGGCGGAGTGGATGGCGGGCGGCGAGCGCCCCGAGGCGGCGGACGTCGCGCGCACCCACCTCAACGGCGCGCTCGAGATCGATCCGGACCACGCCCCGGCGCACGACTACAAGGGCCGGATCGACGCGGCGCTGCGCAGCGATGACGCCGAGGCGCTGTTCCACCTCGAGCGGGCGATCGATCTCGATCCGGCGCGCACCGACGCGCTGGCGGCGATCGAGCAGCTGCTGATCGCGCGCGGCGAGCTGCGCCGCTACGAGCGGGCGCTCAAGCGGCGGCTGTTCCGGCTGCGCGGCCGCGGCAGCGTGCTCGAGGCGCGCACCTGGGCGCGGCTCGCCCGGCTGTACCTCGATCACCTCGACGACGCGGCGGCGGCAGAGGGGGCGGCCGCCAACGCGCGCCGGCTCGCGCCGAAGGACTCGGACGTGACGACGCTCGTCGAGTCCACCGAGGCGCAGCGAGCGTCCGGGCCGATCCGCGCCGGCTGGCACGAGGCGCTCGGCGATCCGCAGTCCGGCGCGGCGCTGGTCCGCACCACCGAGGCGAGCGGCCACGCCGACGCCGCGTTCCTGGCGGCCTCGACGATGGTCGCGCTCGGCACCGCCGACGCGCAGATGGCCGCGCTGTACGAGGCCCACCGCGTGCGCTCGACGATCGATCCGGAGCGGCCGCTCGACCGCGAGCAATGGGCGCTGCTCCGCCACCGCGACGACTCGTTCGAGCTCGGCGGGCTGATCGAGCTGGTCGCGCCGGCGGTCCACGCGATCGCGCCGATGACCCTCGCCGATAGCGAGCTCGATCCGAGCCAGCGGATCGACGACGCCGAGCTGCCGGGGCCGTTCCTGCGGACCCGCGACCGGTGCGCCGCGCTGCTCGGCGTCGCGGTGCCCGAGGTCTACGCGCGCGTCGAGCTCGGCGCGCAGATCCACGTGATCGCCGCGGACCCGCCGGTGCTGGTGGCCGGCGACGAGGCGCTGACCGCTCCCGAGCGGCCGGAGCTGGTGTTCTCGGTCGCCCGCGCGATGACGTTCCTGTGGCCGGGCCGCGCGGTCGGGGCGTCGCGGCCGGGCCGGATCCTGCGCGCGGTGGTGATGGCGGTGTTCCGCGAGGCCTCGGGCACGGCGGTCGGGCTCGACGATCCGCAGGCCGCGGCGGCGGCGGACGCGGTCGCGCGGTTGCCCTCGCAGGCCCGGGTCGCGGCGCGCGCGGCGGCGCTGCGCCTGCTGTCGCGCGGCGGCGGGCTCAACCTGTCGGTGTGGGCGCGCGCGCTGTCGCGGACGGCGGATCGCGCCGGCATGCTGCTGTGCGGCGACATCCCGGCGGCGTTCGCCGGGGCGCGCGAGGTCGGCGAGCTCGACCGCGATCTGATCGAGTTCGCGTACAGCGCGGCGCACGTGCGGCTGCGCAAGCAGCTCGGCCTGGCGCGCGGCTGACGCGCGACACACCGCACCGCACCGCGTCGAGCGCGCGCGGCGCCGCCCGCGGTCCCGGCGCGCAGGTCTCGGGCTATAGTGCGCTCGCGTGTCCGAACGTCCTCTCGAGAAGCCCGCGCTCCAGCGCGCCACCGACGGCCGGTCGTCGTGGTGGGCGCAGCGCGCCGCCGGGGCGATCGCGCTCGGGCTGGGCGTGCTCGCGTTCCTGGTCGTGGCGGTGGTCCAGGGCGACATCGCCTCGGTCCCGGACTGGTGGCTCAGCGCGCCGGGCGTGATCGCGACGGCGGCCGCCGCGGCGGTCTCGATCGCGCGGCGCGAGCGCGGCGCCTACTGGCTGTGGGCGCTCGGGCTCGGACTCGCGCTGGCGTCGGTGGTGCTCGGCTGGTTCCTGATGATCGCGGTCGTGGTCGCGGCGACCGTGGTCGCGATCTTGATCCTGCACGCCGTGATGTAGAGAGTGACCCCCCAGAGGTGATCGATGCATGACCACGAGCTGATCTACGACTGGAACTCCGTCGAGAAGGTCGCGCCGCTGTCTCCGAAGCGGCGGATCCAGGTCCTCGACGAGACGCTGCGCGACGGGATCCAGTCGCCCTCGGTGGTCGATCCGACGATCGAGGACAAGCTGCGGCTCGTCGACCTCGCGAACGATCTCGGGATCGACACGATGGACATCGGCCTGCCGGGCGCCGGCAAGCGCGCCGTCGAGGACGTCACGACGATCGCCGAGCACATCAAGGCCAACCGGCTGCGGGTCAAGGCGTCGTGCGCGGCGCGCACCCACCAGGCGGACGTCCAGGCGATCATCGATATCTCGCAGAAGGTCGGGATCGAGATCGAGGTGCTGTGCTTCATCGGCTCCTCGCCGATCCGCCAGTACGCCGAGGACTGGGACCTCGCGCGCATGCTCGATCTCTCGGCGAGCGCGATCGACCTGGCGCGCCGCTACAACCTGCCGGTCGCCTATGTCACCGAGGACACCACGCGGTCGCGCCCGGAGATCCTGACCCGGATGTTCACCACCGCGGTCGAGCACGGCGCGCAGCGGCTGATCGTGTGCGACACGGTGGGCCACGCCACGCCCGACGGGATCCGCAACCTGCTGCGGTTCACCCGCAACATGCTCGACGGCATGGGCCGCGCCGACGTCGGGATCGACTGGCACGGCCACAACGACCGCGGGCTCGGCGTGGTCAACTCGATCTTCGCGATCGAGTACGGCGCCGACCGGATCCACGGCACTGCGCTCGGGATCGGCGAGCGGGTCGGCAACGCCGCGCTCGACCAGATCCTGCTCAACCTCAAGCTGCTCGGCGAGCTGCCGAACCACGACCTGACCAAGCTCGTGCAGTGGTGCAAGACGGCCTCGGAGGCGACCCACGTGCCGATCCACCCGCAGTACCCGCTGGCCGGCAGCGACGCGTTCCGCACCGCGACCGGCGTGCACGCCGCGGCGATCATCAAGGCGGAGAAGAAGGGCGACTCGTGGCTCGCCGATCGGATCTACTCCGGCGTGCCGGCGGGCATGTTCGGCAAGGAGCAGGCGATCGAGATCGGGCACTACTCCGGCGAGTCGAACGTCGTCTACTGGCTGAAGAAGCGCGGCTACGAGCCGACCAAGGAGCTGGTGACCAAGGTGCTCGGCGAGGCCAAGCGCGGGAACCGGGTGCTGACCGATGAGGAGATCGTCGCGGTGGTCGCGCCGGAGCGCGAGGCGTAACTCCTCAGTTCTCGCCCGCCCCCCGGATCTCCCAAAGCGCTCCCACCGCCTCCAATCCAAACGTCCCGTCCGGCTGCTCGATCACCCGCTCGGCGATCGCGTGATACGCCGGCCCGGCGATCCGCCCCCTCAGCTTTCCCCGCGCGGCGACGTACAGCGCGTGATCCGCGCCCTGGCGCAGCGTGCCGTACGCCAGCTCTTCCTCCGTGTCGTCGTCCCACAACACGTAGCAACGATCGCCGTCCCAGCGCGCCGAGCTCGCACGCAGGTGCGCGTCATCGATCTCGACGTACGCGTATCGCTTGTCGTCGAGCCGCACGATGTCTCGCCCGTCGTCCCGCACGTCCAGCCACCGCAGCAGCGCTTGGCGCAGCCGCGGATGGGTCACCGCGCCGCCCTCGTGCCAGAACGTGCCGCTGCGATCGAGCCGTAGCCCGATCGAGCGCATCTTCTCGATCAGCTCGGGAGTCAGTGCGGGAGGAGAACCAGCCGGAGAGCCATCCACCCGGCAACCTTGCCGCCTGGCCGGCGCTACGACAACCGCGCGATCCGGTCCTTGGTGAGCAGCTTCTGCTTCTTCAGCCGACTCATCTCCGCCTGCTCGGCGGGGGTCAAGGCGCGCCGGCGCTCGAGGAGCTGCAGCTGTTCGTCGAGGCGGCGATGTTCGGCGGTCAATTCATCGAGGAGAGCTTGGTTCGAGACCGTGTTGCTCACGCATCCTCCGCTTGGAGCCAGCAGTCCCCCCTACGATAGAACGCCGATCCGAGGCGGGCAAGATGGGTCGAGGCGGCGGGGCGACGGCTCAGCGGCGCCGCAGCGCGCCGGGCACGCCATCCGGGTACTTCACCTCGGCCTCCGACGGGCGGATGTACGACGGCGCTCCACCGACCAGCACGTCCTCGCGCGAGCCGGCGAGCGCCAGCCACGCGACGGCCTCTCCCGACGGCGTGGCGACGGGCAGCCAGCGATCCGCGAACGGCGCGAGCTCGGGATGGGCGGCGAGCGCGTCACCGGCGCAGATCACCGGCTGATCGCCGGCGAGCTCGGCGATCCACGGGGCCAGCTCGCCGGGCGCCATCACGCGCTCGGCGGCGAGCGCGCGGCCGTCGCGGTAGCAGCCCGCGAAGATCTCGCCGCGCCGCGCGTCGAGCACCGCGGCGATCGCGCCGCTGAACGGCACCGGGCGGGGCTGTGCGGCGAGGTGGCGGCGCGCGTCGTCGGCGAGCGCGGCGAGCGACGACACCGCCCACAGCGGCCGGTGTGCGGCGAACGCGATCCCCTTGGCGGTCGCCATCCCGATCCGCAATCCGGTGAACGATCCGGGGCCGGCGCCGATCGCGATCGCGTCGAGCGCTCCCGGTGCGACGCCGGCGCGCGCGCACACCGCGTCGATCGCGACCAGCAGGTCGGAGGTGCGGCCGCTCGCGTCGTGGCGCGCGGTCGCGAGCAGCCGGTCGCCGTCGACGACGGCGATCCCGGAGGTGAGGGTGGCGGTATCGAGGCCGAGGACTTTCATTGGAAGAAGAACCGCATCACGTCGTTGCGCAGCGCGAGGATCGTGATCAGCCCGACGACGATCAGGCCGGCGAGCTGGACGCGCTCGCGGGTCCGGAGCGTGAGCGGCTTGCGCCGCGCGCCCTCCATCGCGAACACCAGCAGCAGGCCGCCGTCGAGCATCGGGATCGGCAGCAGGTTGATGAGGCCGAGGTTGACGCTGATCAGCGCCAGCATGAGCAGGAAGCTGTCCCAGCCCTGGTTGCCGGAGACCGACGCGACCCGGTACATCATGAGCGGGCCGCCGAGCGCCTCGCCGGGGCTGTCGCCGCCGAGGATCTGCACGAAGCCGTTCGCCATCGTCGAGATCGTCTCACCGGTGCGCTCGAGCGCCTTGCCGAGCGCGTAGCCGAACCGCCCGTCGATCGCGACCATCGCGCCGCGCCCGCGATCGACGTCGTTGCGCGCGCCGAACACCAGGCGCGACACGGTGTGATCGTAGTCGTCGAGCTCGCGCCGCCACACCTGGGTCAGCTCGGTGGACATCGTCTCGGTCTTGCCGGCGACCGCACGCTTCCAGGTGACCTTGAACGTCTTGTTCGGCTCGGCCTGGAGCCGCTGATCGAGATCGAGCCAGTGGATCACCGGCTTGTCGTCGAGCGCGGTGATCAGGTCACCGGGCCGCAGCCCGGCGCTGTCGGCAGGCGAGCCCGGATCGACGTGGGCGACGAACATCTCGGCGTGCTCGAGCCCGGTGTAGGTCTGGCGCTTGAGCGTCTGGTCGATCTGGGTCTCGGGGACGAGATCGGCGAACCCGGCGGCGAGCAGCTGGATCTGCGGCACGCCGGGCACCTCGGTGCCGCGGAAGTAGACGAGGCTGGTGCGCCGGGCGAACCGGCCGAGGATGCGCCGGACGTCGCTCCAGTTGCGGACCGGCTGGCCATCGACGCTGATGATCAGGTCGCCGGTGCGCAGGCCCGAGCGCGCGGCCGGCGACTGGCCGTCGATCACGCCGACCAGCGGCACGAACGGCGCGTGGGTCACGCCGACCCGGCCCTGCACCGCCACGCGGCCATCGCGGCTGCGCACCGTCTCCTCGAGCGGCGTGACGTAGCGCTCGAACATCTTGCCGTTGCGCGACACCCGCAGGTGCAGCTCCTTGCCGGGCGCCGAGCGCACCGCGTCCTCGATCTCCTCCCAGTAGCGCATCGTCGCGCCGTTGATCTCGACGAGCTTGTCGCCGGGCTCGAGCCCCGCGCGCTGCGCGACGCTGCCGTCGAACACGTCGCCGA
>JBQCJR010000405.1:0-2444 GCA_051952595.1 Kofleriaceae bacterium | reverse complement strand
GAATTGCTTTGAGTGTCTAGATGTTATTTTGGGGGGGGAGTCTTTCCTTGCCCCTTCGTCGGTTCGGCCGCGGTGAACGGTGCGTGGTTGCGCGCCCACCGCGCGATCAGCGTATCGAGCGGCTGGTCCACCGGCTCGAGCAGCGCGGCCGGCAGCCCCGGCGGGAGCGCCACGCCGAGGCCATCGCGGTAGCGCGCGGCGTCCTCGGCGGCGATGAACCGCTCGGCGCCGGCGATCCGCACCGGGGCGATCCGCCGGCTCGCCATCAGGGTGCGCAGCGCGCCGTCGAGCTCGGTCGGCACCTCCAGCGTGGCGCGCGCCGCGAGCTCGTCGCGCGAGAGATCGCCGACCCGGCGCAGCAGATCGTGGAGCTCGTCGGCGGAGCGGGCGCGTCGCTCGGGGGCGAGCTGCTGGAGCTCGGCCTCGACCTCGTCGAGCACCTCGGGATCCAGCAGGTCGCGCAGCTCGCCGCCGCCGATCAGCTCGCGCAGCAGGTTCCGGTCGAGGGTGAGCGCCTGGGCCTTGCGCTCGGCGAGCGGCGCGTCGCCCTCGTAGAGGAACGCGGCGACGTAGTCGAACACGAGCGAGCGCGCGAATGGCGACGCGGCCTCGGTGATCGCGGGCTCGAGGCGGATCGCGCGCGAGCGGATCTGGCGCAGCACGTCGACCAGCGCGGGCAGATCGAACACGTCGCGCAGCACCTCGCGGTAGGTTTCGAGCGTGATCGGGAACGCCGGGAACCGCAGCGCGACGCCCATCAGCTGCTGGGCGCGCAGCCGCTGCGCCCACAGCGGGGTGCGCTGGCCGGGGCGGCGGCGCGGCAGCAGCAGGGCGCGCGCCGCGTTCTCGCGGAAGTGGGTCGCGAACACGCTCGAGCGCGACAGCTCGTCGACCAGCACGGTCTCGACGTCGTCGGGATCGGGGACCAGCTGGTCGTCGGTCGGCAGCAGGTCGCCGTCGGCGAACCGCAGCGCGATGCCATCGTCGGTCCACAGCGGGTGGATCGGGTAGCCGAGCTCGGCCTCGAGCCGCCGCGCGATCGCGAGCGCCCACGGCGCGTGGATGCGGCTGCCGAACGGCGACAGGATGCACACGCGGATGTCGCCGAGCTCGTCGCGGAACCGCTCGATCGTGATCGCGCGATCGGTCGGCACGGCGCCGGTCGCGGCGCGCTGGTCGGCGAGGTACTGGATCAGGTTGTCGGCGGCGAACCCGTCGAGCTTGTAGTCGGAGGTGAGCCAGGTGCGCGCGCCGTGTGGATCGGTGGCGAGCCGGGTATCGAGCTCGCGGCAGAACGCGCCGAGCGCGCGGCCGAGCTCGATCGGGCGGCCGGGGCCTTCGCCGCGCCAGAACGGCATCTTGCCGGGCTGGCCGGGAGCCGGCGAGACGATCACGCGATCGCGGGTGATGTCCTCGATCCGCCAGGTGGTCGCGCCGAGGATGAAGGTCTCGCCCTTGCGGCTCTCGGCGACCATCTCCTCGTCGAGCTCGCCGATCCGCGGGCCGGTGCCGAGGTGGACGGCGTAGGTGCCGCGGTCCGGGATCGTGCCGCCGGAGACCACGCTGAGCAGCCGGGCGCCGCGGCGGCCGATCAGCACGTCGGCCTGGCGGTCCCAGGTCAGGCGCGGGCGCAGCTCGGCGAACTCGTCGGAGGGATAGCGGCCGGCGAGCATGTCGAGTACGCCGAGCAGCGCGGCGCGCGGCAGGTCGCGGTAGCTCGCGGTGCGGTGGACCAGCCGCGCGAGCTCGTCGACCGGCCACGGATCGGTGGCGACCATCGCGACGATCTGCTGCGCGAGCACGTCGAGCGCCGAGTCGGGGACGCGGATCGCCTCGACCTCGCCGTCGAGCATCCGGCGCGCGACGACCGTGGCCTCGAGCAGGTCGCCGCGGAACTTCGGCAGGATGCGGCCGCGCGACACGCCGCCGACGTGGTGGCCGGCGCGCCCGATGCGCTGCAGCCCGCGCGACACCGCGCCCGGCGACTCGACCTGGATCACGAGGTCGACCGCGCCCATGTCGATGCCGAGCTCGAGCGACGAGGTCGCGACCAGCGCGCGCAGCCGGCCGGCCTTGAGCGCTTCTTCGATCTCGAACCGCTGGTGGCGCGCGACCGAGCCGTGGTGGGCGCGCACCAGCTCGACGTCCGGCGGCGCCTGGCCGGTCGCGATCGCCAGCTCGGTCAGCTGCTGGGCGACGCGCTCGGCGAGCCGTCGCGAGTTGACGAACACGATCGTGGTGGTGTGCGCGAGGATCAGCTCGAGCAGCCGCGGGTAGATCAGTGGCCACATCCCGCCGCCGGCGCCCGGTCCGTCGGGGCTGGCGGTGGCGGTCGGCGGAGGTGGCGGCTGGTCCATGTCCGCCGCGGGGACGATGATCTGGAGGTCGAGCGCGGGGCGGGAGCTGGCATCGACGATCTCGACCGGGCGATCGCCGCCGAGGTA
>JBQCJR010000404.1:0-2821 GCA_051952595.1 Kofleriaceae bacterium | reverse complement strand
CCTCGAAGCGCTCCTCGCGCGCGTCGTACCACTGCGCGCGGTGGACCTCGGATCCGTCGCCACGCTCGAGCGTCGCGGCGTGGTCGTACCGCAGGGTCACATCGGCGCCCACGCGCCTCGCCACGCTCCTCACGATCGCGGAGAGCGTCGGTAGACCGCGGCGATCGGCGTAGGCGAGCTGGCCGTCCAGGAAGAATGCGACGCGCATGATCAGCCGACCACGGCGACGATACGCCCGTGCTTGCGACGCTCGAGCTCGACGGAGATCCCTGCGCGCTCGATGCGCTCGATCAGGTTCGCGCGCGAGCGCGCGTACCAATAGCCGTAGCGTCGCGCGGCGCCCTGCAGGGTCGCGCCGGACCACGCCTCGGTGCCCGCGAGGAGCGCGCGCTGGTAGACCCCGCGCGCGCAACAGGCGAGCGCCTCGCGGTCGATGTCGGGCGCAACCTCGGTGTACGAGCGCGCCGGCGCGGCGACCTGGGCGGGAAGGCCGGGGCATGCGCCGGCCGCGATGGAGATGGTGGAGTTGAACATGGGGATCCTCTGGGGTGTGGGGTGGAGCTAGCGGGTGCCGTCGCGCATCACGACGACGACGAGGGCGCCGGGGATGAGCACCGCGGCGAGGGTGACGAGGAGGTGGGCGATCACGAGTGGTCTCCCTCGACGAGCGCGATCAGCTGGGCGATCTCCTCGTCGGACAGGGGCTCGACGAACTCGCCCTCGGCGCGGATGATCGACCGGGCGAGGTACACGTCAACGCCCTCGACGTTGATGATCCCGTCGTACGGTGCGCGGAGCGCGGCGCGCATCTCGTCGAGGCTGGCCGGACGGGTCGCGTCGTCGCCGAGCACCGTGACGAGGTAGATTGTGTGGGGCACGAGACGGGTCACGCGAGCACCGTCGAGGCGCGGGTAGAGGCGTCGTCGCGGACCTCGGCGCCGTTGCCGAGCGAGGACCACTCCTCTCCGTAGATCGCGAGGTAGCGGGCGCGGGCCTCGGCGTCGCGCGACATCGCGCCGTTGAGCGCGGCCGCGAGGAGCGTCGTGCAGGTCGGGTCGGCGGCGAGCATCGCGTGGGTCATGTCCAGGAGTCTTGCGTGTTGCGTGCCGAGTCCGGCGACCCGGATCGTCGGTGCAACTACCGACGATCATTGACGCACGAATCCTGGACTTGCCCCGATCTGTGGTGGTCCGGATACGGGGTGTGGCGTCCGGACAACACCGCGCCGTTACACCCTCCGTTACAGTCCACGGCGCAAGTACCATGGATTGCTCGAAGATCAGGGATGTCCGGTACGGGTCAAGCGACCGATGTGCGCGTCTACTAGACCTGGCACGCGACGCGCAGGAATCCTGGACATGCTCTACTCGATGACCGACACCACGACCGAGTTCTGCTACGACACCCGCGCCGAGCTCGACGCCGACATCCCCGCGTTCGACCCGTTCGATTTCGGGATGTCGGCGCGCGGGCGCCGCGAGATCGCGGAGACCTACGGCTCGCCGATCGCGTGGTGCACGCCGGACCTCGCCCGGAGCGTGATCGGCGCGGGACACGTCGACGCGTGGCCCCCGAGCGGGCTCGAGGCCGTGGGCGTGCCGTGCTCGCGGGTCACGTGGTGCGGTGATGTCGACCGGGCGATCGAGCGGCTGTCGGTCGCTGGCGACGTGATGTGAAACGGGGACACATCCCGTATCCGGAACACCACACTAGAGGCACGTAGTGCCGTAGTAGCGCTAGTGATACCGCAGTGTTGGACCGCGATGTCCACGGCACATCGCATGCACTACTCCTGGACATGCAACTGGACATCGCCGACTACGAGACCCGGGACCGGCTACTCCACGCTGCGCGCACGCGCGGTGTCCGGTTTGGCACCCGCAAGGTGTACCTCGCGTCGCTCGGGATCGATCTCGGAGGCTCTACTCCGAGGGTTCTACGGGCGCTGCACCGGGACGGCTTGATCGTGCTCTCTCGTGCGGACTTGGTCGCGGCGATGGATCCTGATCTAGTGCGCTCGTCGAGGGTGGAGATCGACGGGGATGCGGTGCACTTCCTGGTGGTGGACTAGCGGGCGCGAGTCGACATGCACGTGGTGTACCTAGGAGCGCTCGAGCTCGCGCAAGGCGCATCGCCCGTATAGGGACCGAGTGGGGGGCGCCACCCCAAACACAGTACTCGCCGAAAAATTTTCGAAATTTCTAATTTCGACTCAACTCGAGTGTGTCGAGCGCGAAATTAGAAATGGCCCCGACCCGCCCGTGTCGGGTTCCTCGATATCTGCCCCGAGTCCCGACCCGCCTGATCCCGCTCCGCGTTCCTACCCCGCTGCGCGAGCCGCTGGATCAGACGCCCCCGTCGCCCGAGTTCGAGCGCCTGGAGCATCCGCTCGACCGGAGTCTTGCCCACCGAGTAGTCCACCCGGGCGGGCGCGCTCGCGCTTCGCCGGCGGCCGCGTTGGTCGATATGGTCCACGGGACCACCGTGGTTCGAACCCGGGGCCCGTCAAGACGTCGGTGGCGGGCGTGTGATGCGCCCGCTATGGTCAGTTCGGACTCGAACTCCCTTGCGCTGACCGGTGTCGCCCGGAACGACTTGGGAAATCGAACCGAGAGCCGACGATGGCAGTCGTCGGCTTTCCACTTTGGGCGGAAGCGCGCAGCGCGAACCTGGGGTTCACAGCCAGGTGAGCAAGACGTGGTCCCCGAGCGCCGATCAGGATCGCGTCCTGCGCGAGGCGCGCGCGTGGCTGGCCGACCCGCTGGGTTCGCAGGTCGCGTACCTCGCGGGATACGCGGGCACCGGCAAGACGACGCTCGCG
>JBQCJR010000403.1:0-2635 GCA_051952595.1 Kofleriaceae bacterium | reverse complement strand
GCGGACGCGTTCGCGCGCGCAGCGCGCCGCGAGGCCGGCGAGTGCGGGCACCTGAATCGTCACGTCCGCCGGCGAGCGCGCCGCGCGGTGCGTCTCACTACATCATTGGATTTGGACGCCTCGATGGCTCGTGTCGGCGCGCGGAGGTCCGCGTGACCGAGGCACAAGTCGATTTTCTACGGCGCGCGTTGCTCGTGCGTGGGCTCATACTACGCCGCACACCGCCGACGCTCTCGGGTCGTTCACAGGCAGCCCGTGCGGAGAACCTCCTTCGAATCCTCACGCCTTGGGCGGTGTACACGTCGGATCGAGATCGGTTCCTCGGGCGTCCGATCGCTCGATACGCAACGCTCGAGTTGCTGGCCGAAGCATACGGAATCTCCGTCCCCGACGGAGCCCCGATTACTATTCAGGAGTCGCAGGTGCTGGCCGAGCTGCACTCGCCGCTCACCCTTCGCGAGATCGTCGATCGCATCGGCGGCTCCAACACCGGTCGAGTAGCCACTCACCTCCACAACCTCATTGGTGAGGGTCGCGTTCGGCGAATTCGCGCGCATACCCGCCGCGGCATCAACAACCAGTCGATCTACGAATACATCTATTTCGCCGTGGAGACTGGCACGTGATATCTCCTCCGGTGGAGCTGCGCCCCTACCAGCTCGAGCAGGTGGAGTCTGTCGAGCGCTACCACCACATCCACCAGGTGCGTAGCGTGCTGGTCGAGGCCGCAACCGGCACGGGCAAGACGACGAGCTCGGCCGAGCTGGCGCGTCGGGCCGTACCGCGCGGCGAAACCGTGCTGTTCCTCGCCCACCGCCGCGAGCTGATCGACCAGGCAGCAGCGCGTTTCCAGTCGTTCGGGTTGCTGGTCGGGATCGAGCGGGGCTCGAGCCGCGCCGGTGCCGAGCCCGTGGTGTGCGCGTCGGTGCAGACGATGCGCGGGCCGCGGTTGTGGAAGTTCCCGCACGACGCGTTCGACGTCATCATCGTCGACGAGGCACACCACGCTGCCGCGCCGAGCTACCAGGCAATCTTCGACCACTTTCCAAACGCTCGCATCGTCGGTGTCACCGCGACGACGGATCGCGCCGACGGCATCCCACTCCGTACCGTGTTCTCGCATGTGGCGCATCGCTACGGGATCGCCGAGGCGATCCACGATGGCTACCTCACCCCGATCCGCGGGATCCAGGTGACGGTTCCGGGGCTGGACTTGTCGAAGGTCCGGCTCCGCCGACAGGTCAAGCGTGGTCGCGGGGTGGACCCGACCGCCGACATCCACAACGAGACGACCGACATCCTCGCGCCGGCTGGCCAGGCGCGCGTGTCGCCGGATGGCGAGCGCTACTCGATCGACCTCCATCCTGGCGACCTCGGGCGCGCCGCGATTGCGCCGGAGGCCGTCGAGGGCATCGTCGTCCCTCTCCTCGAGCTCGCCGAGGCGCGCCGCACCATCGTGTTCGCGGTCAACGTGCGGCACGCGGCTGCGATCGCGGAGAGCATCTGCGTCAAGCGAGGCCGGGGCGTCGCGCGCATCGTCCACCACCGGATGAAGGCGCGCGAGCGCAAGGCGGTGCAGGCGGCGCACCGCGCTGGCGAGTTCCAGTTTCTGGTCAACGTCATGCTGCTCACCGAGGGCTACGACGACCCCGCGATCGCGTGCGTGGCGATGGCCCGTCCGACCCAGAGTCGGGTGCTCTACTCCCAGGCCGTCGGCCGGGCTCTCCGGCTGTTCGCCGGCAAGGAGTTCGCGCTCCTGCTCGACTTCGTCGGCGTCGGCGCGAAGTTCGACCTCGTGGGGCCGGAGGATGCGCTCGGTGCTGCGCTGGCAGGGCCGATCGAACGCGTGGGCGCGGCGCCCGCAGACAAGGTGGAGCAGGAGAACCGCCCGCGCGTTCGCCGCGTGGAGGAAGTCGTGTCGGCGCCGAGCCGCGCGCTGGCCGCGATCATCGCCGTCGAATCCGGTCGCGCGGTCCGGGTGCGGTTCACGACCAAGGTCATCGAACTCGTGCGCGGTCGCGCGCGTGCGGTTGGTGGCTGGTTCGCTCGCGCGTTCGGCCGGCGCTAGTCCTCGCGTCGACGCCCCACGTTGAGCGTTCTTACGCGGAGGTGCTCGACGACCTGGCACCCCTGATCCGCGACGACTCGCACGGTGATGTCCAGATTGGTGAGCTTCCGGCGCGTGATCCATCGGCCGTCGGGCTTCTGGCTGGCCCACCGAAGGAGGTCCGCTAGTTCTCGCTGTGCATCGCCGAGGTCGAGCCGCTGATCGCGGGCGTAGATGGCGAGCGCGCTGCGCGAGATCTTGATCTCCCCAAGGTCACCCAACGTCGTGCGTTTCGCCGTCACGTTGAGGTAGACGCGCGCCAGCATCTCCCAGCTCGAGAATGGGATGGTGGTGGTGTCCTCCAATATCTGGACCGCGATCTTCCGAGCCGCAGCACGGAGCGGGCTCGCGCTCGACTCTCCGCGGATCAGCTTGAGGTAGTCGCACGCGAGATCGATCCCGTCCTCCGGTCTGGGTGGTCGTGGAACCTCGTTGTAGCGGCTGGCCTGTCCGATCTCGACGAGTATGGACTCTGCGGTCGCCTTCGAGGACACGCTCAACCGTTCCTCGGCAGGTCGTTCTCTGTCA
>JBQCJR010000402.1:0-9808 GCA_051952595.1 Kofleriaceae bacterium | reverse complement strand
GGCCAAGCGCGACGTCCCGCACTTCTACCTGATGCGCGATCTCGACGCGCGCGCCCTGCTCGGGTTCCGCCAGCGGCTCAACGACCTGCTCGTCGACAAGGGCAAGGTCAGCGTCAACGATCTGGTGGTCAAGGCCGTCGCGCTCGCGCTGCGCCGGATGCCGGAGTGCAACGCCGCGTGGGTCGGCGACGCGATCCGCCGGTTCCACCACGTGCACGTCGGCGTCGCGGTCTCGATCGAGGATGGCCTGGTCACCCCAGTGGTCCGCGACGCCGATCTCAAGGGCATCGGCGCGATCGCCACCGAGGTCCGCGACCTCGCGGATCGCGCGAAGAAGCGCCAGCTCAAGGCCCACGAGATCACCGGCTCGACGTTCACCGTGTCGAACCTCGGCATGTTCGGGATCGAGCGGTTCACCGCGATCATCAACCCGCCCGAGGCCGGCATCCTGGCGGTCGGCGCGGTGCGCGACGTCCCGGTCATCGAGGGCGGCGCGGTGGTCCCCGGCAAGCGGATGACCGTCACGATGTCGTGCGACCACCGCGTGATCGACGGCGCGCTGGGTGCCCGCTGGCTGCAGGTGCTCGCCGAGCTGATCGAGAAGCCGGAGTCGCTCGCGCTATGAGCGATGCGTACGATGTCGTGGTCATCGGGTCGGGCCCCGGTGGCTATGTCGCGGCGATCCGGTGCGCCCAGCTCGGGCTGCGCACCGCCTGCATCGAGCGCGAGAGCCTCGGCGGGATCTGCCTCAACTGGGGCTGCATCCCGACCAAGGCGCTGCTGCGCAGCGCCGAGATGCTCGACCACATCCGGCACGCCAAGGACTTCGGGATCGTCGTCGGCAGCGTGGAGCCGGACTTCCCCGCGATCATCTCGCGATCGCGCGGGATCGCCGACAAGGTGTCCAAGGGGATCGGCTTTCTGTTCCGCAAGAACAAGATCGATTCGATCGCCGGCACCGCGAAGCTGCTGCCGCGCGCCGGCGCGTGGAAGCCGCACCAGATCCAGGTCGCGCTCGCCGGGGGCGGCGAACAGACGATCTCGACCAAGCACGTGATCCTCGCGACCGGCGCGCGCGCCAAGACGCTGCCGGGGATCGAGCTCGATGGCCGCCGGATCATCGAGTACCGCAAGGCGATGACGCTCGACGCCCAGCCCACGTCGATGGTGGTGCTCGGCGCCGGCGCGATCGGCGTCGAGTTCGCGTCGTTCTATCGCTCGCTCGGCGTCGAGGTCACGATCTGCGAGTTCCTGCCGCGCCTGGTCCCCAACGAGGACCCGGAGATCAGCAAGGAGCTGACCCGCGCGTTCGACAAGCGCGGGATCAAGTCGCTGGTCGATCACAAGATGACCGCCGCGAAGAACACCGGCGATCGGGTCGCGATGACCGTGGTGCCAAACGCCGGCGGCGAACCGAAGTCGATCGAGGCCGACGTGCTGTTGGTCGCGGTCGGGATCGCGGCGAACACCGAGAACCTCGGGCTCGAGGCCCACGGCATCCAGCTCGATCGCGGCTTCATCCAGGTCGACGCCGACTGCCGCTGCGGCGACGGGCTGTGGGCGATCGGCGACGTCGCCGGCCGCGGCCTCGCCCACGTCGCCTCGGCCGAGGGCGTGTTCGTCGCCGAGAAGATCGCCGGCGTGCACGCCGAGCCGGTGCGCTACGACGCCATCCCCGCGTGCACGTACTGCTCGCCGGAGATCGCGTCGGTGGGGCTCACCGAGGAGAAGGCCAAGGCGCAGCAGATCCCGCTCAAGGTCGGCAAGTTCCCGTTCAGCGCGCTCGCCAAGGCGCGCGCCGCGGGCGACACGACCGGCTTCGTCAAGGTGCTGTGGCACGCCGAGACCCACGAGCTGGTCGGCGCGCACCTGATCGGCCCGGCGGTGACCGACCTGATCGCCGAGCTCACGCTCGCCAAGACCACCGAGGTCAACGCCGAGAGCCTGCTCGCGACGATCCACGCGCACCCCACGTTCGCCGAGACGATCAAGGGCGCGACCGAGGCCGCGCTCGGCCAGGCGATCGACCTCTAGGACGGCGCGCGGTGCGGCGCACGAGGCGCCGCGTCGATCGTCAGAATCGCCACCGCACGTCGCCGGTGGCCAGCACGCGCTGCTCGACCCCGCTGCCCGACGAGACGAACAGCTTGTCGCCCAGGATCGAGAGCTCGCCCCACGAGCCGTCGAGCGGCACGTCCCACCGCCGCGCGCCGTCTTCGAGCGAGAAGCAGGCGAGCGCCGCCCGCTCGGTGATCGACTTGGCGTAGTACGTGGCGCACACCTCGCGCTCGCCGACCGCGACTCCGAGCGGCCCGTGCTCGGCCGCGGCCAGCGGATCGCGGGGCACGACGATCCGCCACCGCTCGGCCTCGCGCGCGTCGATCGCGATCAGGATCGGCGACCGCGTGCCCTTCTCTCGCTGGGCTGACACCACGCGACCGCCGGGGCCCTCGTACAGGCTGCCGTTCCACACCCCGAGCTTGCGCGTGATCTCCCATTCGCGCGCCCCGGCCCGGCGGCGGTCGTCGCGCGGGTACGGCTTGCACGCCGGCCGGGCCGGCTTGCCCTTGCGCCCCGCCGCGGCCGGCGGCGGCGGCGCGGCAGGCGCGTCGATCCGCGTGCCATCGCTCCGCCGCACCGAGCGCGCGACGTCGTCGGTGCCGATCGCGACCAGCGCCTCGCCGCCGTCGCACAGCGTGTTGACCCGCTCGTCGAGCTGCACCTTCCAGCGCGCCGCGCCGGTGGCGCGATCGAACGCGCGGAGCTCGCCGCGCGGCGAGGCGAACACCAGCAGGTCACCGGTGTCCACCACCGCGCCCTGGTAGGTGTCGGAGTAGCTGCCGAGCGGCTCGCTCTCCCAGCGCGGCCGGCCGGTCGCGCCGTCGAGCGCGATCAGCCGGACCTCGTCCTTCTGCTGCACGCGCCGGCTGCGCCCGATCAGATCGACCACGCCGTTGCCATCGATATCGACGAACAGCGGAGAGCTGCCCTGCCAGCTCGGCGGATGGGTCGGCGTGCCCGGCGGCGTGTCCGGCGTCCGCCGCAGCTCGTCGAGCGAGCGGTCCACGTTGCGACTCGCCTTGTACACGCCGAAGGCCGCCGGGACGAACACCGGGAGGGTCGCCGCCAGGCCGACCAGCACCCACTTGCCCGTGCTCGGCCGCTGCACCGCGACCGGCATCTGGATCCGCGGCTGCCCCGGCCGGACCGGCGGCGCCGGCGGCGGTGGCAAGACGCGCTGGAGCACCTGGGTGCGCCGCTGCACCCGGGACACCGTTCCGCAGTACTCGCAGCGCACGTCCGTCGCCGTACCTGCCACCTGCACCCTGCCGCCACAGTGGGGACAAGTCACCAGGATCGCTCTCACCGGCGAAGCCTACGACGAACGGCCCACCGGATGCACCCTCGCGTTCCCCGCGCGCGTGCGGTATCCATCCCGGGATGTCCGAACCACGGGTGCACCTGCCGGTCCTCGGCTCGTCCGGGCCGGAGCCCTCGCCGACCGTCCGTCGCCGCCACCCCGAGTGGATCCGCGCGACGCTGCCGACCAAGCCGGCGTACTTCGAGCTCCGCGCGATGGTCAAGGAGCTCCAGCTCCACACCGTGTGCGAGAGCGCGAGCTGCCCGAACATCGGCGAGTGCTGGACCCGCCGCGCGCTGACGATCATGATCCTCGGCGACATCTGCACCCGCTCGTGCCGGTTCTGCGACGTCACCACCGGCCGGCCGCTGCCGCCGGATCCCGACGAGCCGCGCCGCGTCGCCGAGATGCTCGGCCGGCTCTCGCTCGAGCACACCGTGATCACGTGCGTCGATCGCGACGACCTGCCCGACTTCGGCGCCGCGCACTGGGCCGAGACGATCCGCCGGGTCAAGGAGGCGTGCCCGTCGATGACGCTCGAGGTGCTCGCCGGCGACTTCAAGGGCAAGACCGAGCACGCCGACATCGTGCTCGACGCCGATCCGGACGTGTTCGCGCACAACCTCGAGACCGTGCCGCGGCTCTCGCGCCAGGTCCGCGTCCAGGCCAGCTACCCGCGCAGCTACAAGATCCTCGAGCACGCGCGCAAGCGCGGCGCGGTCACCAAGACCGGCCTGATGCTCGGCCTCGGCGAGACCCGCGAGGAGATCGAGCAGGTGCTGCGCGACGTGGCGTCGCTCGGCGTCGACATCGTCACGCTCGGCCAGTACCTCGCGCCGAGCAAGCAGCACCTCGCGATCGAGCGCTACGTGCACCCCACCGAGTTCGCCGAGCTCGAGCAGTACGCGCGCGCCCAGGGCGTCACCCACGTGGTCTCCGGGCCGCTGGTCCGCTCGAGCTACCACGCCGACGGCCAGGCCCAGCTGGTGCGCGAGCTGCGCGCCACCAAGGGCCTGCCGGCCGTCTCGCCGTAGCCGTCACATCAGATCGATCGCCAGCTTGATCACCAGCGCACCCGAGACCGCCAGCACGGCCAGCCGGATCAAGCGCGCGCCGCCGCGGATCGCGAGCCGCGCGCCGACCAGGCCGCCCGCGAGCTGACCGGCCGCCATCGGCAGCGCGATCTGCCACGCGACCGTGCCCGCCGCGGCGAACGCCGATAGTGACGCGAGGTTGGAGGCGAAGTTGACGACCTTGGCGTCGGCGGTGGCGCGGGTGAGGCTCTTGCCGCACAGCGCGACGAACCCGACGATGAGGAACGTCCCGGTCCCCGGCCCGAAGAACCCGTCGTAGGCGCCGATCGCGAACGCGAGCACCGAGGCGAGCACCAGCGGGCGCGTCGCGTGCGCGGCCGCCGGATCGTCCTGGTCGCGCGACGGCTTGTTGACCACGAGCAGCGCCGCCGCGCCGATCAGCATCGCGATCGCGACCGGCCGCAGGGTCTCGCTGTCGAGCAGCAGCACCAGGCGCGCGCCGATCAGCGCGCCGAGCATGCCGAGCGGGAACGCGATCAGCGCCTGGCGGCGATCGACCGTGCCGGCGCGCCAGAACGCGAGCAGCGCCGCTCCCGAGCCCCACACGCTCTGGCCCTTGTTGGTGCCGTACGCGAGGTGCGGCGGCAATCCGGCGGTGAGCAGCGCCGGGAGCGTGATCAGCCCGCCGCCCCCGGCGATCGCGTCGACCGTGCCGGCGAGGAACGCGGTGACCGTCAGCAGGCCGATCACGAGCGGGTCCACGGCGCAGCGGTATAGCAGCTTTCTCGCTATCCTCAGCGGGTGCAGGTCACCGTCGTCGGTGCCGGTGTGATCGGACTGACCACCGCCCTCACGCTCGAGGAACAGGGCCACGACGTCGTGATCGTCGCGGCGGCCGACGCGCGCGCGACGGTGTCGTCGGTCGCGGGCGCGGTGTGGTTCCCGTACCGCGCGGGACCGCCGGACCGGGTCGCCGCGTGGGCCGCGCACACCCGCAACTGGCTCGATCGGCTGGTCCACGAGCGCGCCGCCGGGATCGACGTGCTCACCGGCTACGAGATCACCGCAGACGCCGATCCGATCGCGCGGCCGTGGTGGGCGGCGAACATCGACGTCGAGCGCGCCCCCGCGCCGGTGACCGGCGCGCCGTTCGCGTGGCAGTTCCGCGCGCCACGCGTCGAGCCGGCGCGGTTCCTGCCGTGGATCCGCGCGCGGCTGCGCGCCGAGGTCCAGCACCGCACCGTGGTCGATCTCGAGGCCGAGCCCGGCGACGTCGTGATCAACTGCACCGGGCTCGCCGCGCGCGAGCTCGCCGGCGACGACCTGCTCTATCCGCTGCTCGGCCAGGTCGTGATCACCGAGCCCGGCGACGTCGATCGCGCCGTCACGGTCACCGACGATCGCGATCCCGAGCGCATCTTCTACGTGATCCCCCGGCGCGACGAGCTGGTGCTCGGCGGCTGCTCGCGCCCGTGGCCGCCCGGCGCGCCCGCGGATATAGATCCCTAGCTGACGTCCCGTATCTTCGGACTGGCCCACGCGCTTGGCTTCCCTATCGGCCCGGTGCGCACGGTGCGCGCCGGGCTGCGGCCGTACCGCCTCGAGGTGCGGCTCGAGCGCGATCCCGACGAGCCGCGGATCGTCCACAACTACGGCCACGGCGGCGCCGGCTACACGCTGTGCCGCGGCTGCGCCGAGCAGGTCGCCGCGATCGTCGCGGAGAGCTAGCCGAGCGCTAGCCGAGCACGCCGGAGACGAACAGCGCGGCGGCCGCGCCGATCACCACGATCGCGGCGATCAGCGCGATCCAGATCGCCCGCGACGAGCGCGCCGTGCGTGCGACGCTCGGGGCGAACCGCTGCTTCTGCTCGACGGTCGGCGTCGCGCTGTCATCGGGGCGGCGCTGCGATCCCGACGGCGCCACCTCGACCGCCGGCTCGCGATCGCGCGACTCGGCGGCGATCGGCTTGTGCGCGCCCGAGCCGCGCACGCCGCGCGCGCCGTCCGGCCGGGTCTTGAGATCGTCGCGCACCACCAAGGTCGTCGGGTCGTCGTCGCCGTCGCGCGCCGCCTTGCTGCTCTCGATCACGAACGGATCGCCGAGCGGCGTGCCATCGATCGCCGTCGCCTCGCCTGACTCGATCGCGATCGATTCGATCGACTCGATCGACTCGATCGTCTCGACCGATTCGATCGCGACCGGCTGCGGCTGCGGCTGCGGGCGAACCGCGCCGCGCGCCTCGTGCATCCGCGGACCGACCTTGTCGTGCGCGGTCTCCTCCATCGCGAGCACCGCCGGATGGACCAGGCCCTGGGTCAGGCAGCGATCCCACGCCTCGCGCAGCGCGATCTCGGCCTCGCCGGCGTCCTTGAACCGCGTGCGGTCCGAGGGCTGGAGCGCGGTCATCGTGACGTGCACCAGCGGCTCGGGGATCGACGCGTCGTGGCGCGCCACCGACGGCGCGTTGCCCTGCACCACGTAGCCGTTCGTCGTCTTGGTGTCCGGCCCCTCGTACGGGATTCTCCCCGAGAGCAGCTCGTAGAACACCGCGCCCCACGCGAACACGTCAGCCTGCGGCGTGTACCGGCCCTCCCGGATCGCCTCGGGCGGCGAGTAGCCGGGCGTGCCCATGAAGATGCCCACCTGGGTGAGATCCGAGTCCGGCATCCGCGCGATCCCGAAATCCGCCAGCTTCCAGCGGTTGTCCCCGGCGTGCAGCACGTTCGCCGGCTTGACGTCGCGGTGGACGATGCGCTGGCGGTGCGCGAACGACAGCGCCGACGCGAGATCGAGCGCGATCTGGACGCAGCGGGCCAGCGGGAACCGCACGCGATCGAGCCGATCCGCGAGCGACTCGCCCGGCAGGTACTCGAGCACCATGAACGGCGCTCCGGAGTCCTCGTCGAGCCCGACGTCGAAGATCGTGACGATCGCCGGGTGCTGCATCTTCGCCGCGGCCTTGGCCTCGCGCTGGAACCGCTCGAGGAACGCCGAGCGGACCCGCCGGCCCTGGGCCTGCGGCGACATGATCGTCTTCACGGCCACCACGCGGTCGAGCAGCGGATCGCGGGCCTTGTAGACCACGCCCATCGCGCCCTTGCCGATCGTCTTGATGACCTCGTACCGGCCGATGCGCTGCCGACCCTCCTCGCTGCCCAGCTGCATGCCGGGCGGGGCCTCACCGCGCAAACGTGTGGCGGTACGGGGGCGTACCAGGGGCTCGTCGCTCATCGGACGCGCGAAAACTCTAACACGCCCGCACACATCGAGGGGAAGTCAGGAGCGCTGCGTACGGCTCGATCCCGGAATCCTGGACCCGGCCGGCACGCTGGTGGTCACGAACGCGTTCCCGCCGATCACCGAGCCCTTTCCGATGATTGTCTCGCCGCCGAGGATGGTGGCGTTGGCGTAGATCACCACGTCGTCCTCGATGGTCGGGTGGCGCCGGACGCCGGGCTCCGGACGGTGCTCCCCCTGTGGGACGGTCAGCGCGCCGAGGGTGACGCCCTGGTAGATCCGCACGCGGTCCTTGATCAGGGTGGTCTCGCCGATCACCACGCCGGTGCCGTGGTCGATGAAGAACGAGCTGCCGATCTCGGCGCCGGGGTGGATGTCGATGCCGGTCCGCCGGTGGGCCAGCTCGGTCATCATGCGCGGCACGACGCTCGAGCCCTCGCGGAGCAGCGCGTGGGCGATCCGGTACACGGTGATCGCGTAGGTGCCCGGGTAGCAGAACAGGATCTCGTCGACGCCGGTGGCGGCCGGGTCGCCCTCGTAGGCGGCGCGCAGGTCGAGCCGGCACTGCGCGCGCAGCTCCGGCAGATGGGCGAGGAAGCGGTCGGCGATCGCATCGGCCTTGCCCGCGCAGTCGGCGCACTCGAGGTCGGTGCGGCCGAGCGACTGCTGCCGCTTGTGGTGGAGCGCGCGATAGACCTGGCCGTGCAGCAGCGAGCGCAGCTCGGCCAGCCGTTGGCGCACGTACTGGCGCAGCTGCGGCATCGCCATGCGCGACAGCTCGGGGCCGGCGTACCCCGGGAACAGCAGCGCGCGCGCCATCTCGACGATCGCCTCGACCTGCTGCTCCGAGGGTAGCTCGTAGCTGCCGATGTGTTGCATCTCGCGCGCCGACGGATCGACGTACATCTCCATCAGCTCGTCCGCGACGGTGTCGAGGTGCGACCGGGTTTCTCCCGTGACGGGGAGCGCGCGCCGTTCCGAGCTCATGGTCCACGTCTAGCACGTACCGGCGCGATCACGTCATGCGTCGGCTTCGGGCGAACGCGCACCCGGGCGCGGCACCGGCGCGGGCGCATCGTTGATCCGGGCGATCACGTCGTCGAGCTTGGCCTCCGGAATCGTGACCCGCGTCGGCATGCCGCCGCCGAGCCCGAAAAGCTCGACGAAGTCCCAGCCGGAGTCGAACGCCGCGGCGATCGTGAGCATGCCGGAGTCGCGCACGATCGAGACCGGCGCCCTCGCCTGCCCGGCGAGCAGCAGGTCCGTCTTGTCGAACTGGCCCGCCGCGCCGGCGGTGTCGACCACCGCGACCCGTCCGCGGATCGTGAACTGGCGCGCGAGCTCCTGGGTCCGCGCGTCGCGCCGCTCGAACTCGGCGGCCGCCTCGCCGATCAGATCGTGGTGCACGCCCGGCTTCAGCCCACCGACCAGGTACTGCACCACCGCGCGCTTGAGCTGGTCGTCGCGGAACCTCGCGCGCAGCGCGCGATCGATCCGGGTCGCGATCGGGCCCGGCGTGCCGACCCGCGTGTCGACCGCGCGCGCGTCGTCATCGGCGCCCGGGTACGGCTCGGCGCCGCCGAGGATCCACTTCGCCGCGGCGTACAGCCCGTCGAGATCGACGTGGGTGCAGATGCAGTCGATCGGCCCGACCTGGCGGACCAGGTCCGGCGTCACCATCTCGGGGCACGCGCCGTGCTCGGCCTTGGTCGACAGCACGAACCGCGGATCGCGCGCGAACTCGGCGTGCCGCTCGTGGTCGTGGTGATCGACCCACGCGGCCAGCCGATCGCCCAGCCCCTCGAGGAACGGCCGGGTCACCGCGTCGAACGAGATCGACTGGCCGATCGTCGCGGCGAACGCGATGTCGAGGACAACGACGCGGCCGGTGAGCTTGTCCGGTCGCGGCAACACCCGGGGCGACGCGAACCACAGCTGCGGCAGATGCACCGGCGCACCATACCCCGGCCCGCGCGGCGCGGCGGTCGGCGCGCGGGAGATCCGCCGCGTGCGGTGGCGCCCGACCGTGCGCGGCCCCCGCGCGGTGGGCGCGAGACGGCGCGAGGCGCGAGATAGGCGCGCGACGGGCGCTTAGTCCGCGTCGGAATCGCCGCCGCGACGCGGAGCCTCGCCTCTCGCCCCGGCGGGCCCCGCCCCCGACGCTCGGATCCGCCC
>JBQCJR010000401.1:0-3657 GCA_051952595.1 Kofleriaceae bacterium | reverse complement strand
AGGCGATGTTGACGATCACGCCGCGCTCGCCGTGCTCGAGCGGCTCGGCCTTCGCGATCGCCGCGGCGGCGAGCCGCAGCACGTTGAACGTGCCGACCAGGTTGATGCCGATCACCGTGCGGAACAGCTCGAGCTCGTGCGGCTTGCCGGTGCGGTCCAGGGTGCGCGACGCCCAGCCGACGCCGGCGCACGACACCGCGATCCGCAGCGTGCCGAGCTGGGCGGCCTCGGCGATCGCCGCCTCGATCTGGGCCGCGTCGGTGACGTCCGCCTTCGCGAACACCGCGTTGCCGGCGAGCTCGCCGGCGAGCGCCGCGCCGCGCGCCTCGTCGCGATCGACGATGACGGCCTTCGCGCCGCCGGCGACCAGGCGCCGCACCGTGGCCGCGCCGAGACCTGAAGCTCCGCCCGTGACGAGGGCGACCGATCCATGCAGTTTCATGGACCGAACGTACCCGATCTACTGCTCGTCGCAGACCACGCCGAGCTGCCCGTAGATCCCGAGCTCGCGGTAGATCATGTACCGGTTGTCGAACGGGTCGAGCACGACCAGCTCCTCCTTGGTCTTGCCCTTCTTCCAGTACGCCTTGTTGCCGGCCTCGGCGATGATCTTGAGCTCGCCGGCCTTGGTCGCGTAGATGTCGCCGGCGGTGTCGCTGACCACGTTGGTCATCGGCAGCTCCTTCATCGCGCCCTTCTGCCCGACGAACACGCGGAACCCGCGGCCGCCGTAGTCCTCGCGCAGCTGATCGACCAGGTAGTACACGCCGTCCTCGTTGCGCGCGACCAGCCGGACCTGGCGCTGCCACAGCTCGGGCAGGAACGTCGCGCGCTGGAACAGCGCCTTGGCCTCGTTCGCGGTCAGCTGGGTCAGCATCTTGCGGCCGTCGTCGCTGCGACGACACTCGACGTAGGGCTTGTCGCCATCGAGCACCAGGCCCGCGTGGGTGAGCTGGCGGGCGCGCGGCGACCACAGCGTCCACGAGTACCGGCCGTCGGTCAGGCCGTAGCCCACGACGCGCTGGCGGTACATCGACTTGCCATCGCCGTAGAACACCCACTGGTTGGTCTGATCGCCGAACGCGTTGGCCTTGGGCGAGACGTAGTACTGCCCGGCCTCGTCGCGATAGACCTCGAGCTTGTCGGCGACCGAAGCGGCGTCGACCGGCTTGGGCTTGGTCGGTTTGGGATCGGCGTGAGCGGTGGCGGCGGCGAGCACCGCGGGAACGACAGCGACCCAACCTCGTGCACTCATGAGCGAGACATTATACGCTGGTCCGCGATGGGGTATTCACCCGCGCGTTCGGCCGTCGACGTCGGGTCGATCATCGCGGACACCTACACCATCGAGGCGCTGATCGGTCGCGGCGGGATGGGCGCGGTGTTCCTGGCCAGCCACAACCGGCTGCCCGGCAAGAAGGTCGCGATCAAGCTGCTGCACGCCGAGCTCACCGACGAAGAGGTGGTGGCGCGGTTCCGGCGAGAGGCGCTGATCGCCTCGCAGCTCGATCACCCGAACATCGTCGGGGTCACCGACTTCAACGTCACGCCGGACGGCACGCCGTACCTGGTGCTCGAGTTCCTGCACGGCGAGACGCTCGCGCAGCGGCTGAGCCTCGGCCCGCTCCCGCTCGACGAGGCGATGTCGATCCTTCGCCAGGTCGGCTCGGCGGTGGCGGCCGCGCACCGCGCCGGGATCGTGCACCGCGATCTCAAGCCGCAGAACATCTTCCTGGTCCCCACCGAGCTGCACGGCCACTCGGTCGAGATCGCCAAGGTGCTCGACTTCGGCATCTCGAAGATCCGCGGCTCGCAGACCGTGAAGACGCAGGAGAGCACGCTGCTCGGCACGCCGCAGTACATGGCGCCGGAGCAGGCCACCGGGCAACACGCCCTGGTCGACGAGCGCACCGACGTGTTCGCGCTCGGCGCGATCGCGTACGAGATGCTGGCCGGCGAGCCGGCGTTCTCGGGCGCCAACATCCCCGAGGTGGTGTTCAAGGTGGTCTACGAGCCGGCGGCGCCGCTCGGCGATCGCGCGCCCGGGCTCGCGCCGCACGTGATCGCGGCGATCGAGCAGGCGATGGCCAAGCAGCGCGACGATCGGTTCGCGTCGGTGGGCGCGTTCATCGAGGCGCTGACCGGTCAGCCGCTCGCCGCGACGCTGCGGCCGTCGCCGTCGCCGATCCCGGTGACCGGTCGCGGCGGACGGCCCAAGCCGCTCACCACCAAGGACACCGGCAAGGATGCGTTCGCGCAGACGATGGGCTCGGTCGATCAGACCAGCCCGCCGCTCCCCGCGCCGCCGCCACCGGTCGCGCCGGCGCCCGCCCCTGCCGCCGGCACCACGCCGCCGGCCCGCCGCTCGACGGGGCGGATCGTCGGGCTCGCGCTCGGCTGTGCGGCGATCGCCGCGGTCGCGATGTACTTCGCGATGCGCCCGGATAAGCCCGCCCCGTCGGCTCCCGAGCCCGCGCCCGAGCCGGTGGAGGTGGCCACGGCCCCGGCCGATGCCGCGCTCGCTCCGGATGCGCTCGCGGCGCTGGACGCCGCCGTCGTCGTCGCGGTCGCGCCGGATGCCGCGGCGGTCGAGCGTGCGAGACCACCGAACGCGGCATCGACCGGGCACAGCGGGCCCCGCGGCTCCGGTGGACCGGCGAAACCGGAGCCCACGGATCCACCCGAGCCCACCGAGCCCGAGGACCCGACCCTCCGCGATCAGCTGCGCGCCGCCGAGGCCGCACTCGCGGGCGGGCAGCTCGGACGCGCCGAGCAGCTCGCCAACGCGGTGATCGACTCGAGCGCCGCCGGTCCTCGCCAGCGCGCGAGGGCGCACCTGATCCGCGGCACGGTCCAGTGCACGATGAACCACAACCAGGAAGGCGCGCTGATCAGCCTGCGCAACATCGCGCAGCCGCGGCTCCGCCGGCAGCTGATCGACGCCTGCCAGCGCGCGGGCATCCAGCTGATGCCTCGCTGACCGCCCGGTCGAGTGCGCGATTGCCAGGGTGGCAACGCACTCGCCGAGCGCGGTTCGTAACCCCGCCATTCTGCGGCGCCGGGCCTGGCCGGCTGGTTGCACCGTCGGGCGCCATGGTGCTCGTCCGCTCGCTGGCCGCCGGGTTCTTCGGCGCGTGCTTCTACCTCGTCGTCCAGCTGGCCACGGGGCAGATGGCGCCGCCGCGGCAGGGGGGCGCACCCACGAGCCCGCCAGCGCCGACGCAGATCAACGTCGTCGACGTGGCGTACGGCATCCACGTCCGCGAGGTCGCGCGGCTGCTACGGCTCGCGCCGGGCGAGCACATCGTCGAGATCGACGGTCGAACGGTCGCGAGCGAGCTCGAGGCCGGCGTGGCGCTGGCTTCGAGCTCGAGCGGGAGGGGCCGGTTCATCGACCTGACGGTCGACAGCCCCACCGGCGAGCGCCGCATGCTCGTGCTGATGCACTGAGCCGAGGCGCTACTTCTTGATCTGCTGCGCGAGGTAGTTCTGCTCGCCGACCTGGCGGATCAGCTCGAGCTGCGTCTCGATCCAGTCGGTGTGCTGCTCCTCGGACACGAGGATCCGCGTGAACAGATCCTCGCTCGCGTTGTCGCCGCAGTTGCGCGCCGTCGCGATGCCCTGGTTGAGGAACGCGATCGCGGCGTACTCGAGCTG
>JBQCJR010000400.1:0-7716 GCA_051952595.1 Kofleriaceae bacterium | reverse complement strand
GGATCCTCGGCGAGGTCCGCCTTCTTGGCGTAGACGTCCTTGAGCGGCTCCCACCGCTCGAGCCGCACGTACAGCCGCTCGAGCGCGTCCATCGCGACCATGTCGACGTCGTCGATCGACAGCACCTGGCGGAACGTCTCGATCGCCGCGTCGGCGTTCGAGAGCACCTCCTCCTCGATCTGCGCCGAGCGATAGAGCAGCGCCTTGCGCTCGTCGACGTTCGGCAGGATCTCGGCCTTGCGCTTCAGGATCTCAACCAGCTTCGGCCAGTCCCCGGTGCGCTCGTGGATGGTCTGGATCGCGGTCGCCGCCTCGACGGTGGACGGCGCGGCGACCAGGATCCGCTCGTAGGTCTCGACCGCCGCGCGATCGTCGCGTAGCTCGTGCTCCTGGATCTGGGCGCGGCGGAACAGCAGCGCGACCTTGAGGTCGTCCTCGTGCGCCTCGCCGGCGACCTGATCGTAGAGCGCCGCGGCCTCGCCCCACTTCGACAGCCCGCGCGCGAGGCGATCGAGCTGCTGGTGGGTCGCCTCGTTGCGCGGATCGTCGCGCATCGCGCGCGCGTAGGTCTGGAACGCCGCGTCGGCGTTGTCGCCGCCGATCTCGTGCAGCTGGGCGATCTCGCCGAGCAGCTCGATCTTGCGCGCCGGATCGAACGCGTGGCGCGCCATGATCTCGTACACGCCGATCTGCTTGGTCCAGTCGCCGCGCGACTTGTAGATCGGCTCGAGGATGTTCGCGATCGTCAGCTCGTGCTCGGCGTGCGCGATCAGCCGCTCGAGCGCGGCCACCGCGTCGCGGTTCTGGTCCTCGTGCTCGAGCACCTGGCGGTAGGTCTCGACCGCCGCGCCGACCTCGTTGAGGTGGGTCTCGCGGAGCTGGGCGAGCCGGACCAGCAGGGTGACCTGCTCGTGCGTGCTCTCGACCAGCTGCAGCTGGCGGCTGATGTTGTCGCCGAGGTCGCGCCACGCGCCGCGCTGGACGTACAGCCGATCGAGCGCGCGCAGCGCCTTCAGGTCGTCCGGCGCCTGGCCGAGGATCTCGATGTACGTCGCGATCGCCTCGTCCTGGTTGTTCAGCATCTCCTCGTGGAGCGAGGCGATCCGGAACAGGAAGTCGAGCCGCTCGTCCGGCTCCTGGGCGATGTCGGTGCGCCGGCGATAGATCTCGAGCAGGTCGGCGAACTTCTCCTCGCGGGTGAAGATCGCCTCGAGTGCCGCGAGCGCGCCCAGGTCGTCCGGCTCGATCGCGAGCGCCTTGCGGTAGAACTCCACCGCGCGGTCGCTGTTGCCGAGGCGGTCCTGGTACGAGCGCGCGACCTTGGTGGCGAGCTCATGGGCGAGCAGCGGATCGAGCTCCGCGTGGCCGAGCGCGGCCTCGTAGAGCTTGACCAGGCGGGCCCAGCCGTCGTCGACCAGCGGGGCGAGCGACTCGAGCTGCTCCTTGGCCGCGTCGGTCGAGCCCGGCGAGTCGATCGCACCGCGGAACGCGCGCGCGTAGGCCTCGAACGCCTTCTCGCCGTCGAGCAGCTTGGTGCGCTGGAGCTCGCCGATCCGGAGCAGCAGCTGCGTGCGGCGCAGCGAGTCCTGCTCGGCGGCGTGCTGGATCTCGTGGACGCCGACGAGCGGCGCCCACTCGGACAGCTGCTCGTAGACCGGCTCGAGGATGCCGGCGACCACCAGCTTGTGCTCGGCGTCGGTCAGCTTGCTCTCGAGCGCCTCGCGGCCGCGCTCGTGCGACGGCATCAGATCGAGGATGTCGCGATAGGCCTCGATCGCCCCCGGCACGTCGCCGAGGTGCTGCTCCTTGACCTGGCCGAGCCGGTACTTCAGCTCGACGTGGCCGAGCTTGTCCTCGTCCGGTCCGGCGATCGTGAGCTGGCGGCCGATGATGTCCGCGAGCTCCTTCCACTGGCTGTTGCGCTGGTAGACGCGATCGAGCGAGCTCAGCGCGCTCGGCTCGTCGCCGGCCGCCTCGATGATCCCGAGGTACGCGGCGATCGCCTTGCCATCGTCCTTGACCTCGTCCTCGTAGAGCTGGCCGATCTTCGACTGGATCGCGATCCGCGCGTCGCCGTCGTGGGTCAGCTGGAGCTTGCGCTCGTAGATGTCGAGCAACTCGGTGAACTGCCGCTTGCCGAGATACAGGCCGTCGAGCGCGTCGAGCGCCTGCTCGTTGCCCTCGTCGATCGCGAGGATCTGGCGGTTCATGTCGAGCGCGCGATCGAGGTCGCCCTGCTCCTTCTCGATCACCCCCGCCATCACCAGCATGAGCGGCAACGCGTCGGCCTTGTGCTCGAACTTGGGCAGCGAGGCGCCGTACGCGTCGACCAGCTGGTTCCACCCGGCGATCTCGCCGGACAGCCGCTCGATCTGCTCGCGGATCTCCTCGTCCTGGTGGTTCTCGGCGTGCGCCTTGAGCCACCAACCGAACGCCGCGCCCTTGTCGCGCAGCTTGTCCTCGCTGTACCGGGCGAGCCGCTCCATCCGCTCGCGGCGGACGTGCGGATCCTCGGTCGCGCGGAGCTGGATCTCGAGCACGCGGACCAGCGCCTTGGGATCGCGCCCGGTCTCGTACAGCGGGATCAGCGCCTCGGCCGCCTCGAGGTTGTGCTCGTCGAGCGACAGCACCTTCTCGAACGCGCGCATCGCGCGATCCGGCTTCTGGAGCGTGTCGCGATAGAGCACCGCGATCTTCATCGCGAGCGGCAGCCGGTGCTGCTCGCTGCCGGCCTCGACCTCGCGCTCGAGCACGCGGATGTACTCGTCGATCTTGTTGCGCGAGCGGTAGAACTCCTCGAGGTCGTCCCACCGCGCCTCGGTGACGTACAGCTTCTTGAGCGCGTCCTGCGCGCGGCGGTTGTTCTCGTCGATCGCGAGCAGCCGCTGCCACGCCTGGATCGCCTTGGCGCTGTTCTCGAGCTTCTCGGTGTAGAGCAGACCGAGCCGCTGCAGCGCATCGGCGCGCAGCTTGTCATCGGTCGCCGCGTCGGCCTGGCGGCTCGAGATCTCGGCGAGCTTGTCCCACTCCTTGTTGCGCTCGTAGAGCTTGTACAGCTCGGCCAGCGCCTCCTCGTGGGTCGGCTCGTACTGGACGACCTTCTCCCACCAGTACGTGCAGATCTCCGGCTTCTTGACCTTGGTCGCCGCCATCTTGGCGACCTCGATCACCTTGGCCGCGCGCTCGTCCTCCGGCGTGCGCTCGACCTCGGCCTCCTTGAGCTTGATCAGCTTCTCCCAGTCGCGGCGCTTCTCGTAGACCGCGAGCAGGTGATCGACCGCCTGCTTGTTGTTGGGATCGAGCTCGAGCACGCGCTCGAACGCCTTGATCGCCTCGGCCTGGTTCGAGAACCGCTCGAGGTACAGGTTGGCGACCTGCAGGTAGATCGCGATGCCGTCCGGCACGCGCTCGGCCTTCTCGAGCAGGACCTTGACGAGGTCAGGCCACCGCTTCTTGGCCTCGTACATCGCCGCGAGGCGGTCGTAGGTCTCGAGCTGCGACGGATCGTGCTGGGCCGCGGTCGTGAGCGCCGCGATCACCTGGTTGTCGTTGTTGAGCTTGCCGTAGGAGTCGGCGAGCTCGAGCCACACGCTGGCCTTGTCGGCCGGATCGGGGACCGCCTTGGCCTCCTCGTCCTTGAGCGCGTCGGCGAGCTGGGCCCACGCCTGGTTGGTGCGCAGCACGCGCGCCAGCTCGCGCCGCGGGGCGCGCTCCGACGGATGCTTCGCGACGAGATCCTTCCACGCGGCCACGCCCTTGTCGTTACCGCCCTCGGCCGCGCGCGCCGCGGCCATGGCGTCCTCGAGCGTCGCCGGCACGGCGGCGGCCTGCGCCTTCGCGGCGGCATCCGCCTCCGCCTTGGCCTTCGCAGCGGCATCCGCTTCCGCCTTCGCGGCGGCATCGGCCTGCGCGGCAGCGGCGGCATCCGCCTGCGCGGCAGCGGCGGCATCCGCTTCCGCCTTCGCGGCCGCATCGGCCTCCGCCTTCGCGGCGGCATCGGCCTGCGCCGTTGCAGCGGCCTCCACTTCGGCCTGTGGCTGCGCGGCAGCGGCGTTGTTCGCCGCATCGCTCGGCGCCTGCGCCTCGGCCTCGGCCGAGGCGACCACCGGAATCCGCATCGAGCCCGCGGCCGAAGGCTCGTCGAGCCCGACCACCTCGACGAACTCCTGCACGCTCGGGTTCTGCGGCTCGATCCCGAGCGCGATCCCGAAGAACTTGCGCGCGCGCGCGATGTCGTTCGCCTTGTCGAATGCGATCTGACCGGCCTGGACCGCGACGTAGAGCTTGTCCTCGCCGCTCAGCCGGTCGAGCACGTGCTCGGCGAGATCGAGCAACTGGCCCCACTCGCCGCGCTCGCCCTGCACCTGCTGGAGCAGCGTGAACCCCGCGACCACCGACTTCATCGGGGTCGCGCCGTTCGAGCCGGCCGCCTTGATCGCCGCGTCGAAGAACTTCGCGCCGCGATCGCGATCCTTGAACCGCTGCACCCACTCGAGCGCGAACAGCCGCAGCGCCTCGACCTTCTGACCGTGGTCGGACGCGCGCTCCGCGCGGCGCCGGTGGTGCTCCTCGAGCTCATCCCACCGGTTGGTGTTGGAGAGCAGGGTCTCGTAGATGAAGTTCGCCGTGGGCTCGTGGATGTCCTTGGCGAGGATGCGCTTGGCCAGCTCCTCGAGCCGCGGATCATCGGGAGACTCGTTCCGCAGGATGCGCGCCGCACGCACCAGCATGCGCACCGCGGTCTCCTCGTCGTTGCGGTCCGCCTCGTCCTCGAGGCGCTCCACTTCGTCGGCCCAGAACTCCGGATCGTAGTTGAGCGCGGCGAGCGCGTCCTTCACGCGAACCGAATCGGGCGTGCGCTCGAGCGCGCGCTGCAGGATCGGCAGCGCCTTGTCCTTCTGGCCGCTGTCGAGCATCGCCTCGCCGACGATCTGCGCGAGATCCAGCGGCGCGAGTGGGCTGCGCAGCTCCATCTCGCCGAGCTTGGCGACCATCTCGAAGCGCCCGATCTCCCCGTACACCTCGCGCGCGCGCGACAGCGCCTTGAGGTTGTCTGGATGGAGCTTCCAGGCGCGTTGATACAGGCCGAGGGCGCGTTCCCGTTCGGGAATCACTTCCTCGACGAGGGCGGCGAGCTCGAACAGGCGCTCGCTTTGCTCGGGCTTGGTGCCCGAGGCCTCCATTTCCTTCTCGAGCTCATCGATTGCCACAGCCCAGTCACGAGACCGGCGCAGGCGTTCCCGAAGCAAAGTGCGCGTATCCATCTGCGGTCTATCCTCCCGCAAACTCAGAGAAAACCACGCTCCTACCCTCTTGAGCCTTATATCACGGGTGGTTAGGCGCGTGGGGGAAGCTCGGCGCGGTTTCTTTCTGTCTTGCTGTCGGCGAGCCGCGCTCGCCGTCTGCTCCATCGACTCCGAGGTCGACTTTCTCGACGAGAGACGTGCGCGCGCCGACCAAAATCCACGTCACCGTGAAGCAGGTCTGAGCGATTCGGTATCAAGTTCATATCGAAGTCATTCATTGTGCACGGTGATGCTCAACGAGCTCGTGCAGGTCGTACGAGGTGGGACACCACGGCCCGAAAACGACAACGGGCCGCATCTCTTCGATGCGACCCGCGTTCGAGCTCGAGGCCTCGTCGCCGAGGCTGAAGCGCTCGCCTAGCCCTTCTTGTTCTTCTTCACCAGATCTTCGGGCGACGGCTTCTCCGTCGGCGCCGCGCTCTGCGCCGACTTCGACGCGATGTCCATCAGCATCTTGTTCGCCATCTGCTTCTCGAACTCGAGCGACGAGCCACCCGACTTGCCGAACTCCTCGAGGTCGCGCTTGGCGTTCGCGTGATCGCCCTTGCGGAAGTAGACCTGACCGCGCTGGAACTTCGCCTTGTGCAGGTCGCGCTTGATGTCGACCGCTTTCGAGAACGCCTCGATCGCCTTCTCGTCGAGCCGCTTGTCCTGATAGCCCATGCCCAGCGAGTAGTAGATCTCGCCGTAGTTCTCCGCGCCCTGGGGCACCACCGCGACGCCCTGCTCGGCCACCGCGATCGCCTGGTCGGTGTAGTCCCAGCCGCGGTACAGCTCGGACAGCGCGACCCACGGGCCGTACTCGGCCGGCGCCGAGAGCAGCGCCTTGCTCAGGTTCTCGGCGCCCTCCTTCGCCTTGCCGGTGTCGCGGTAGATGCGGCCGATGTAGTAATGGGCGCGCCACAGCTCCGGGTTGAGCTTCACCGCCTGCTGGAGGTGCTGCATCGACTTCTCGAAGTTCACGCTCGCGAAGTCGACCTGCACCTGCTCCGGCTTCTTGTTCTGCTTGCGCGCCTCGTCCTCGCGCGCCTGGAACACCGCCTTCTCGTACAGCGTGTAGCCGTACACCATCTGGTACATCGCGACGTCGGGCCCGATCTGGACGGCCTTCTCCATCGCGTCCGCCGCGTTCTTCCAGTCCTTCTTGCCGATCTGCGCCGAGGCGAGGCCGTACCACGCCGTCGTGTTCTCGCCCCACCGCTCGATCGCCTTCTCGTAGCGCTCGACCGCGGTCTCGAACTGCTTCTGCCCGAGTGCCTTGTTGCCCTCGTTCGAGAGCTTGATGGACTCGTTTCGTGACTTGTCCGGGCAGGCTGAGAGCGAGATCACCAGACAGACCCCGCAGGCTGCGCGCGTGGCGGCGACGAGCTTCATGTCGCGAACGGTAGAACGCTGTGCAGGAAGTCTCAAGTCATCTCATGTGGCTTATTTTTCTTGTCCGCGACTCGAAATGCCAGTCTCCGAAAACGCCGAACGCCGGTGACCACGAAGGGCACCGGCGTCCGTCGAGCGCGAGGCAACTAGCCGAGCGTCACGAGCCCGCGGGGCGGAACGTGAACGGATAGTTCACCTGCACGCCACCGCCGCCTTTCGGCTTCGGGAACTCGATTCCCTTGATCACGTTCGCGACGCAGTTCGCGACCTCGGGGTCGACGCCCGAGCCGCTCGCCGAGGCCACGTTGCCGTTCGGCGTGATGAAGAACTGCGTCGAGACCGTACCGGACAGGTTCGACTTCGCGAGCAGCTCCTTCTCGTAGCAGTACTGGATCTTCTGGATGTTGCGCTTGATGTAGCGGCGGATGATCGCCTTGTCGAGATCGCCCTGGGCGCTCGGCTGACCGATCGAGACCGTCGGCACCGCCGAGGTGCGACCGCGCATGCCGCCGCGACCAACACCGACGCCGTAGCCCGAGCCCGTGCCCGAGCCGTGGCCGATCGTGCCGTAGCGACCCGTGCCGATGGTGCCCCAGCCGGTGCCGCCGCCGCCCGGGCCGAAGCCCGACCGGCCGTAGCCGAAGCCGCCGTTCATCTCGCCGGCCTCGTTGCCGAGCAGACCGCCGTAGATGTTGGAGTCGTCGAAGCCGCTGGAGATGTCACCGGTGCCGGTCAGCGAGGCGAACGCGCCGCCCTGCTGCAGGGCCGTCGACCCGAGGATACCGGCGCTGCGCGCCGCCTCGACCGCCTGCTGGCGAGCGAGCTGCGGGTCCTCCTGGTTCTTCTGCATCTTGTACTGGCCCTCGGCGCGGTCCGAGTCCTTCTTGCCCATCTTGCCTTCCTCGAGCGCCATCGCCGTGCCGGTGCCGCCCGACTCGTCGGTGCCGTCGTCGGGCTTGTCGTCCGGCGGCGGAGGAGGCGGGTCGTCGGCATTCGCGCTGATCGCCGTGTCGAGCTCGGCGTTGATCGGATCGAG
>JBQCJR010000399.1:0-5999 GCA_051952595.1 Kofleriaceae bacterium | reverse complement strand
CGCCGCGGTGCGGGATCGCGACGGTGAATCGCTCGGTGACGTGCCCGGGGGCGGCCACCTCCGCGCGCCACTCGCCCGCGGCCAGCCCCTCGACGAGGAAGTTGCCGTCGTCGTCGGTGCGCAGCGCGCGCGTCGCATCTCCGAGCGCCAGGCGGATCGTCGCATTGCCGATCGGCCGGCCGCGCACCGAGTCGCGCACCGATCCGGAGAATCCGTCGTCGTGGGCGCGGCGCAGCGACGACACGATGCTCTGCTTGTGCAGCACCAGGCCGCCCTCCGTCGGGTCGTGCGCGACCTCGGCCGCGGGAGCCTCGGCCGGCGGCGCGGCGCGGCGGAGCCGGCGCCACGGCTTGGAGCGCGCCAGGAAGAAGCCGCCGGCGGCGAGCGCGGTCGCGAGGAACGCGGCGATCGTGTACGAGACCGGCACCGGCTGCGGCGCGGCGATCTTGACGACGACCGGGCTCGACCGGCTCGCGCGGATGTACGACGCGCCCGGATCGGTCTGGACCTGGATCCCGAACTGGCCCTGGCCGAGGATCTCGGCCTCGAGCTCGAACCGGTAGCTCCCGTCGGGGGTGGTCACGCCCTGCGCCAGGCGCCGATCGCCGGCGGTCAGCGCGACCGCGGCGCGGGCCACCGGCTTGCCGTCCTCGTCGGTCACCTTGCCGGTGGCGACCAGGTCGTCCTCGTAGGCGAGGCGCGTCGAGCTCACCGCGAGGGTGGTCGTGGTGCTGGTCGTCAGCTCGATCGTCGCCTCGGCGGTCGCGCTCTGGCGGTTCTCGTCGCCGTCGAACGACGCGCGGATCCGGCGCGGACCGGGGCCGCCGGCCTGGGCGCGGGCGAGCGCGAACGGCTTGCCGGCGGTGATCGTCGCGAGCGGCGCGAGCTGGGCATCGGTCGGCAGCCCCCAGAACAGCCGCACCGGGAGCGGGCTCGGCTGATCGTCGACCGTGGCCACCACGTGGATCGTGGCGCCGCCGGGAGCGTCCTCGGCGCGGAGCGCGAGCGAGACCTGCGCGCGCGTCGGATCCGTGGTGGTCCGCAGCTCGGCGCGATCGAGCTGATCGCCGCCGGCGAACCGCAGCGCGAGCGGCTGCGGGCCGTGGGGCACCGCGGACAGCATCACCGAGAAGCGGCCGTCCGGGTCGGTGGTCGCGCGGGCGACCTCGCCGCCGAGCTCGATCAGCACGACCTGATTCCCGATCGGCTCGTTGGTCAGCTTGTCGACGAGGTGGCCGGAGACCGCCACGCCGTCATCGCCGGACCGACGCACTTTCTCCACCGACAGGGTGGTCTGCGCCTTGATCTCGACCTGCGGCGCGGCGCGCGCCGGACCGGCGTCGGGCAGCAGGCCCAGCAGCGCTCCACCGGCGATGATCCAACGCGCGAGCCGACGCACCGGGAGGGTGATAGCACGGCGAATGTCATAGGGGCGATCCACCCTGACGCGGCCCCAGAGGGTTTCTCGAGGTCCAGGAAGTTCCATGCGCATCAAGCGAGTCGAGATCATCGGCTTCAAGTCGTTCTGCGACCGCGCGGTCGTCCAGATCGGCGAGTCGATCACGGGCGTCGTCGGCCCGAACGGTTGCGGCAAGTCCAACATCGTCGATGCCATCCGGTGGTGCATGGGCGAGCAGAGCGCCAAGCACCTGCGCGGCAAGGCGATGGAGGACGTCATCTTCGCCGGCTCGGAGACCCGCGGCCCAGCCCCGATGGCCGAGGTGTCGCTCACGTTCGACGACGTGGGGTTCTCGCGCGAGAAGCTCGATCTGGCCCGCCACAGCGAGGAGGCCGAGGCCGAGCGTGCGCTCGAGGGGCTGTCCGAGGGTGGAGACGGCGAGCCGGCTCCCGCGGGCCCTCCCGAGAGCGAGCGCCACGTGTGGTTCGACGCCGAGGGCAAGCCGATTCCGTCGCCGGTCGACGAGGCGAACCAGCTGCTGGCGGACCAGCCGGCCGCGATCGATTTCTCGCACTACACCGAGGTCACGATCACCCGGCGGCTCTACCGGGACGGCATCTCGAACTACTTCATTAACAAGACGCCGTGCCGGCTCCGCGACATCACGGACTTCTTCCTCGGCACCGGCGTCGGCACCAAGGCGTACGCGATCATCGAGCAGGGCCGGATCGGCCAGATCGTCAGCGCGCGGCCGCAGGACCGCCGGGCGATCATCGAGGAAGCAGCCGGCATCACGAAGTTCAAGGCGAAGAAGAAGGCCGCCGAGAAGAAGCTCGACCAGACCCGCCAGAACCTGATGCGCGTCTCGGACATCGTCTCCGAGCTCGACAAGCGCATGGGCACGCTGCGGCGCCAGGCCCAGAAGGCCGAGAGGTACCGCAAGTACAAGTCCGAGGTCCGCGACATCGAGCTGTGGAAGTCGACCCACCGCTGGCTCGAGCTGAACGGCGAGTTCCAGCTGGTCGGCGGCCGGCTCGGCGCGGCGCGCACCGAGCTCGAGGAGGTGCGCACGGCGTGGGCCGCCAAGGATGCCCACGTGGTCTCCGAGCGCGGCGAGCTGTCGACCGAGGAGCGCCGGCTGGTCGGCGTGCAGGAGCAGGTCTACGAGCTCGATAACCGGCTGCGGCTCGGCGAGAGCAAGATCGGCTTCGAGCGCCGCGAGGCCGAGGAGCTCGATGGCCGGATCTCCGGCGCGCGCGCCGAGATCGAGCAGCTCGGGGCGGAGCGCGAGCGCGGCACGGCCGAGCTCGAGGCGCGCCAGGGCGAGCTCGCCGAGCTCGAGGCCGAGGTCGCGCGCGAGGCCACCGAGGTCGCGCTGCGGGAGACCGCGGCGAGCGAGGCCCGCCAGATGCTGGCCAACGGGCAGGGCCGGCTCGACGAGGCCCGCGGCGAGCTCGGGACCCAGCGCACGCAGATCGCGACGGCGGACACCCAGCTCGAGGCGCTGGCGCGCCGCCGCGACGAGGCCGGGCGCCGGCTCGAGCGCGTGCTCGGCGAGACCGAGCAGCACACCACGCGGGTGCGCGAGCTCGATCGCGAGAGCCGCCGGGTCCACGACTCGCTGGCCGAGCTGCGCCAGACCCGGTTCGACCTCGGCAGCCAGAGCAGCGGCTTCGAGACCCGGCGCGACGTGCTGACCGAGGAGGTCGCGCGCGGCGAGGCCGAAGTCGAGACCCTGCGCACCGAGCTCCACCGGCGGACCTCGCGGCTCACCTCGCTCAAGGAGATCCAGGATCGGTACGAGGGCTTCGCGCGCGGCACCCGCGCGGTGATGCAGGGCGCCGAGCAGATCGGCGATCAGGTCGCGCAGCGCGAGGCGATCCGCGGCGTGGTGGCGGATGTCGTGCGCGCGCCCGAGCTGCTCGAGGTCGCGGTCGAGGCGGCGCTCGGCGACCGGCTCGGCGGCGTGCTGGTCTCGCAGCCCGAGGTCGGGCTCGCGGCGATCGGGTTCCTCAAGCAGGGCGGGGGCGGGCGCAGCGCGTTCGTCCCGGTGGCCGGCGGCGCGGGCGAGAGCGCGCCCGCGCCGTTCGAGTTCGAGGATCGCAGCGAGCTGGTCGCCGCCCACGCGGCGATCGGTGGCGAGGGCGTGCTGGGCCGGATGTCCGACCTGGTCGCGTTCGCCGATGGCTACGAGACGGTCGGCAAGCGGCTGCTCGGCGGCACGGTGGTGGTCGACGACCTCGGCCGCGCGCTCGAGCTGCACAAGCAGGGCGTGAGCGATCGCGTGGTCACGCTGGACGGCGACGTCGTCGATCAGGACGGCGTGGTCGCCGGTGGCTCGCGCGACGCGCAGGGCGCCGGCGTGCTGGCGCAGAAGCGCGAGATCCGCGATCTCGAGGAGATCGTCGGGCGGCTCGAGCACGACCTGTCCGATGCGATGACCCGGCTGGTCACCGCGAAGACCGAGCTCAAGCAGGTCGTGAAGGCGCTCGAGGGCCTGCGCACGCAGGTCCACGAGGGCGACATCGCGATCATGGGCCACGAGAAGGACGAGGCGCGGCTGCGCAACGAGCTCGAGCGCCACCGCGACCGCCTGGTCCAGCTCGGCACCGAGCAGCTCGAGCTCGAGGAGCGGCTGCGCTCGATCGGCGACGACGAGCTGGCCCACCGCGAGCGCCGGACGCGCGCCGAGGAGCGGATCGGCGAGCTCGAGCGCGCCCAGCTCGACCTGCTGGCCGAGGTGAGCGGCCACCGCGACCGGCTCGACGATCTCGCGCAGGTGCTGACCGAGGCGAAGATCCGCGCCGCGCAGCTCGGCGAGAAGCGCGCGGCGTCCGAGGCGGCGACCCTGCGGCTGCAGCGCCGCGACGCCGAGCTGGCGCAGCGCGCGTCCCGGCTGGCCTCGGACATCGAGGACTCGGCGCGCCGCGCGGCCACGCTGCGCGAGGGCTGCGACCAGCTCGGCGCCGAGCTGGCCGCGATCCGCGAGGAGCGCGATGGCGGCCTGCGCACCCTCGAGGAGGGGCGCACCACGTACCAGGCGCGGCTCGCCGCGCTGACCGAGGTCGAGATTGTGGCGCGCGAGCTGCGGACGCGCGCCTACCGGCTGTCCGCCGAGGTCGGCCAGCTCGAGCTGCGCGACGGCCAGATCCGGATGACCCGCCAGGTCGTCGAGGATCAGGTCGCCGAGCGGTACCAGCTCGAGGTGACCTCGATCCTGCACGACTACCACCTGCGCGCGCCGATCACCGAGACCGAGGAGGCGCGGCTGGTCGAGCTGCGCGAGCTGATCGACCGGATGGGCACCGATATCAATCTGACGGCGATCGAGGAGTACGCCGAGGTCAGCCAGCGGTTCGACTTCCTGTCGGCGCAGAAGATCGATCTCGAGCGCGCGGTCGATCAGCTGCAGCGCGCGATCGACAAGATCAACCGGACCAGCCGCAAGCTGTTCAAGGACACCTACGAGGCGGTCAACGCCACGTTCAAGGAAGTGTTCCCGCGGCTGTTCCGCGGCGGTCAGGCGGCGCTGTCGCTGACCGGCGTGCCGGCTGCGGCGGCGAACGCCGGCGGCGAGGGCGGCGAGGGCGGGGCCGGCGGCAAGGGCTTCGACCTGCTCGAGGCGGGCATCGAGATCATGGCCCAGCCTCCCGGCAAGAAGAACTCGACGGTCGAGCAGCTGTCGGGCGGCGAGAAGGCGCTGACCGCGGTGGCGCTGGTGTTCTCGATCTTCCTGATCAAGCCGTCGCCGTTCTGCATCCTCGACGAGGTCGACGCGCCGCTCGATGAAGCGAACGTCGATCGGTACAACGAGCTCGTCCGCGAGATGACGGATCGCTCGCAGTTCATCGTGATCACGCACAACAAGCGCACGATGGAGTCGGCGGACAACCTGTACGGCGTCACGATGCAGGAGCCCGGCGTGTCCAAGCTGGTCTCGGTCAACCTCAGCCGCCTCAAGGCGAGCTGACGCCGCGCAACGCCGGCCGCTGCGGCTGGCAGCTGGTTGGTCGGCGGGCGGCTAGTGCGGGAGGTCGGCCTTGCGCTCCCGGCGCGCGCGCCTCGCGCGGGACACGAAGTCCTCGTTGCCGTACGCGTCGAGCGGAGCTCGCTCGCGGCGGGCGCGCAGGTAGCGCACCAGCAGGATCGATCCGGCGATCCCCGCGCCGACCAGCGCGACGCCGATCCAGGTGCGGCGCGGGCCCACGTGGCGCGCGAAGTCCGCGGTGCCGCTGCCGACGCGCTTCGCGAGGTGCGCGGTGCCGCCGCCGACGCGGCGAGCCAGGTCGGACGTGCCGCACCCGACGCGCCGAGCGAAGCTGCCGGTGCTGTCTCCGACGCTGTGCATGACGTTCTTCATGGTGTTCCGCATGCAGAGAACCGGTGCACGAGATGTGCCCGGAGACGCAGTGCGCCGCGACCGGCCGACGGAAAACTCGGTCGCGCCGCCGGCTGTCGGCCTCGTGCTCGCCGTTGCCGCGTTCACCCGCGTCGCTCGGATCATTTCGCGCCGCTTCGTGTCGCGCCCTGGGGTGCGGTCAGGTACAGCACCACGCCGCCGATCGCGACCGCACCGCCCGCGATCGCGAACACCGTGGCG
>JBQCJR010000398.1:0-11139 GCA_051952595.1 Kofleriaceae bacterium | reverse complement strand
TCGGGTGGTCCGTCGACCTCGCTTGCTCGAAGGGCTCCCCGCTCACGCTATCGCTCGTCCTGGACGCCCACGACGCCCTCGAAGGAATCTTCTTTCACTCGCCGCAGGGCGCGCTGCCGCAGCGCTGCCACTAGACAAGCTTCGCCTCTCTCTTGCCGAGCCGGCGGCAACCAGAGCCCTCGGGGCTCTGGTTCATGATGCGTTGCGACCCCAACGGGATTCGAACCCGTGTTACCTGCGTGAAAGGCGGGTGTCCTAGGCCTCTGGACGATGGGGTCTGATTGTCAGTGAGCCCAGAAGGTCTCGAACCTTCGACCCTCGGCTTAAAAGGCCGGTGCTCTACCACTGAGCTATGGGCCCTCGAAGGAGCAGCAATCTGCTGTATCTGATCCCAGAAAGCAAGAGGTCGACCTGCTCCCGGTCGGACCATCTAAGACGATCTCGCAGCGCATCATCGTGAGATAACGAGGAGAATTGCTTTCTTAGGCCCGGGTGCGCTATGTAGGTTTTTGTCGATGGACAAGCGGGAAGCAGTTCGTGTCCCCGTCCGTGTCCGGGCTCGATGCCGGTGCGCCGGGGTCGTGATCGATGGTCTGGTCGAGGACGTCTCGCGCAGCGGGCTGTTCCTGTCCGCGACGAATTCGATTCGGCCGGGCACCTCCGCGGAGCTGGATCTCGACCTCCCGGGCGAGGACACCCTCCACCTGATGGTCGAAGTGGTTCGCGTGGAGGACCGGGGGATGGGGCTCAAGTTCGTCGAGCAGGTGGAGCCGAGCCGCCCGCTGGCGAACTTCATCATGCGACAGCACCAGACGCTCCGCTAACTTTTCCTTGGTGATTCCATGGCTTGCGGGCTTGATCGCCAAGATGGCCTCGCTATGATGCCGCGGTTTTCACCTTGTTGACGGACGTGCCCTCCTCGACCAGCCAAGGTCCGCTCGACAAGGCGGCCATGCGGCGAGAATTGCTCGCACGGCGCGACGCGCTGGGCGAGCGCGAGCGCGCAGCGCGGAGTCAGCAGATCTCCGACGACGCGATCGCGCTCCTGGCGAGCCGGCTTCCGGAGGGCGCGCTGGTCGCGCTCTACGCGGCGAAGGGCAGCGAGGTGGACACGACGGCCCTCGACCTGGCGCTGCGAGTGCGCAATCTTCGCGTGGCCTACCCGCGGGTGGTGCACGACGTGCGCGCGCTCGACTTCCACGAGATCGCGCTCGAAGAGCTGGTGGTCTCGCGGTTCGGGCTGCGCGAGCCGCCGAAGAGCTGTCCCACGGTCGACCTCGCGGAGCTGTCGGCGGTGATCATGCCGGGCCTGGCGTTCGATCGCTCGGGAGGGCGGATCGGATGGGGCCGCGGCCACTACGACGCCACGCTCGTGACAGTGCCGGGAGCGCTGCGCGTGGGGCTGGCGTTCGATTGTCAGCTGATCGAGCGCGTGCCGAGCGAGCCGCACGATGCGCTCCTCCACATCCTCATCACCGAGCTCGCGACGCACGTGGTCGCCTGAACATGGAAGCGCTCATCATTCTCGTCGCAGTGGCGGTTGGCCTGGGCGGTGGAGTCTTCCTCGGCACGCGGATCGGCCGCGCCAAGGGAGGGGGCGCCGGCGATGCGGCGCGGGCAGCCGAGGAAGAAGCCGCGAAGATCCGCTCGGCGGCGAACGCCGAGATCGAAGCGATCAAGAAGGCGGCCGAGGTCGAGGGCAAGGAGCTGGCGCGCAAGCACAAGGCGGACCTCGACGACGAGCTGCGGTCGCGGCGCACCGAGCTGCAGAAGCGCGAAGAGGGGCTGGCGGCGAAGGAGCGCGACCTGGACAAGCAGCGCCGCGACGCGGAGCGCCGGGTCGCCGACCTCGACAAGAAAGAGAAGAGCATCGACGGCAAGGTCAAGCAGGCGGACAGCGCGGTCGAGAAGGCGGAGGCGGCGCAGGCCGAGGCGCGCAAGAAGCTGGAGGCGATCGCGGGGCTGTCCGAAGAAGCGGCGCGCAAGAAGCTCGAGGACGAGGTCCGCGGGCAGGCCTATGCGGCGGCGGCGGTGGAGATCAAGCGGATCGAAGACGACGCCCACAAGGAAGCGACGGCGCGCGCCAAGACGATCGTCGCGACGGCGATCCAGCGGTTCGCGAGCGAGTTCGTGCACGAGCGCACGGTCGCGGTGGTCCCGCTGCCGTCGGACGACCTCAAGGGCCGGCTGATCGGCCGCGAGGGCCGCAACATCCGCGCGCTCGAGGCGGCGACGGGGATCGACATGATCATCGACGACACGTCGGAGGCGATCACGATCTCCTGCTTCAACCCGGTGCGCCGCGAGATCGCCCGGCTGGCGATCTCGGCGCTGGTCGCCGACGGGCGCATCCACCCGACGCGGATCGAAGAAGTGGTCCGCAAGGCGGAGAAGGAAGTCGACAAGGTCTGCAAGGAGGCGGGCGAGCAGGCGGTGTTCGATCTGGGCCTGCACCGCGTCCATCCGGAGCTGGTGAAGCTGCTGGGGCGGCTGAAGTTCCGGCAGTCGTACGCGCAGAACGTGCTGCTGCACTCGGTCGAGGTGGGATACCTCGCGGGGCTGATCGCGGCGGAGCTGGGCGCGAACGTCAAGCTGGCGCGGCGAGCGGGCCTGCTGCACGACATCGGCAAGGCGATCGATCACGAGCACGAGGGGCCCCACGCCGAGGTGGGCGCGGCGATCGCGCGCAAGCACGGCGAGTCGCCGAAGGTCGCGCAGGCGATCGCGTCGCACCACGGCGACGAGGGGGGCGGCCCGATGCCGCAGTCGCTGCTCGATCACGTGGTCGCGGCGGCGAACTCGCTGTCGGCGGCGCGCCCGGGCGCGCGGCGCGAGCAGCTGGCCTCGTACATCAAGCGGCTCGACGACCTGGAGGCGATCTGCAAGCGGTTCGGCGGGGTCGAGCGCGCGTACGCGCTGCAGGCGGGGCGCGAGATCCGCGTGATGGTCATGAACGACCAGGTGGATGACGCGCAGGCGATCGTGATGTCGAAGGAGATCGCGCGCGCGATCGAGAACGAGGCGACGTACCCGGGGCAGGTCCGCGTGGTGGTGGTCCGCGAGACGCGGGCCTCGGACTACGCGCGCTAATCCGCCCCCAGGAGGATGTGGGCGAGTCACCCCAGCGGGGTGACGGATCTCGCGCTGTGAACGGGTGACAGCGAACGGTGCTCCCCTCCGTGGCATCGGACTCGCATCGTGTTCGAATCGCCGGCCACGTCTGTTACACACCGGGCCCGCCCACCCGCCGTGACCGATCCACGCGTGTTCCCCCTGGTCGACGTATCTCGCGACGAGCTCGAGGAGCTCGCCGGTGGTGCGCTCGCGCGCGTCGAGCGGGTCGAGGGCGGATACACCAACACCCTGCACCGGGTGACGCGGGTCACCGGCGAGAAGCTGGTGGTGCGGCACCACGCGGGCGGCGCGCGTCCGTTCGAGGAAGAGCTGGCGGTGCTCGAGCGGCTGGCGGGCACGCTGCCGGTGCCGGACGTGGTGCGCGTGGACCGGCGCCGCCACGCGATCGTCTATCGCTGGATCGAGGGCATCACGCTCGACGAGTGCAGGCGCACCCAGCCGCCGGAGGCGTTCGCGTCGCTGGCGGGGCCGCTGGGCCGGATGTTCGCGTGGCTCGCGCGCGTCGAGCCGATCGGCGCGCCGTGGCGGCTGGAGCCGCTGCTGGCCCAGGCGCGCGTCCAGCTGCTCGATGGCCGGGCGCGCCATCGGCTCGGCGCGCCGCTGGCCGATGCGATCGCGCGCGCGCTCGACGAGCACGCGGATCGGCTGGCGTGGGGCACGCCGTGCCTCTCGCACGGCGACATCGGCGGCCGCAACCTGCTGGTCGCGCGCGCCACCGCGGACCGCTGGCGGATCGCGGGGCTGATCGACTGGGAATCGGCGGCGGGTGGCTCGCCGCTGGTCGATCTCGGCGCGTTGTTCCGCGAGGCGCAGCGGTTCGACAGCGCGTTCGTCGCGACGTTCGAGCGTGGCTACCGCGAGGCGGACGGCGCGTTGCCGGTCGGCTGGTGGCTCACCGCGCGGCTGCTCGATGCGCTCGGCATCGTCGATATCCTTGACGAGAACCGCGAGCTGCCGGGCGTGTTCGCGGATGGCCGGCGGGTGCTCGCGAAGCTGATCGCAGATCTGCGCGCGCGGTGACGAGCGCCGGCGCGGAGCTCGCGCGCGCAACTCGAGAAAATATTCCACGCTGCGTGGCGCGATAGATTCTGCCGCGCGACCCTGAATCCTGCGCTGCCGGACTGCGCGCCGATCCCGCGGACGATAATGGTCGGCCAGATCTACGAAAGGGTCACGATGCAGTTCGGAACACTGGCTTGTGGTGCGGCGCTGTTCGCCGCGATCTCTTTGTCCGCGACGACAGCGCGCGCGGACGGCCCGCCCGGCGACCTGCCGAAGTGGTGCGCCGGCATCGACGGCAGGATGGAGTCGTCGGCGAGCTTCATCGAGGACGAGGCCAAGAACACGGGCTACGGCACCGATCGCGTCGCGCGGACGATCGCGCGAGGCGCGTGTGGCTGGCGGACCACCGCCGAGGGCACGCAGAAGATCCGCGAGCGGGTCGCCGCCGGGCGCGCGAAGTTCATGGCCGCGACGGGGTTCTCGAACGCCGAGACCGACGAGCTGTTCTCGATCGTCTTCGACCAGAAGCGCACGACCGCGGAGAGCGATGCGTTCTGCAAGGCGATCCGGGTCGACGAGGACGCCGCGCCGCACGAGGTTAGCAAGTCGAAGGCGCTGCGCTATCTGGTGTGCGATCGGGGCTACGGCGGCGGCGACTACGACTGGACGGATCTCACCGAGATCGAGCGCGTGGCGCAGGTGCACGGCTGCCTGCGGTCGGTGTCCAGCAACTTCAACCGCGACACCGACACGTTCGCGCAGCAGCCGTGGACGATGCTCCAGTTCGCGACGTGCAACGTGCTGGCGACGCACCTCGATCCGAAGAAGTTCGCGGCCGAGGTGGCGGCGGATCCGCGGTTCAATCGCTACGCGGCGCTGTGGGCCAAGGCCGCGCTCACCGAGACGCAGCAGCTGATCGGGGTGGCGCAGGAGCGCTACAAGAAGATCGGGGCGAAGCAGCCGTACTTCGAGGAGCTGCTGTTCACCGCGCCGGCCAAGGGCTACAGCGCGTTCATGGCGCTGTACAACGACAACAAGGCGGTCATGGACCAGGCGACCGTGCTGTTCGCGGGCGCGCGCAAGGTCAAGCAGCTCGCGAAGCACGCGGGCTGTGCGGCGACGTTCGAGCCGCTGCTCGTCAAGGCGATGGCCGAGAAGCACCCGACCAACCTCGAGGGCGTGAAGCTCGCGTTCCGCGACACGTTCATCCACTACATGGGGCTGGCGTTCGCGACGTGCGAGGCGATCGACGGCCACGATCTGGTGGCCAGCATCTATGGAGGACGCCTGTCTTCCGAGCCCTCGCCGGGCACGCCGATGGAAGCAGTGCGCGCGGCGGTGCTCGAGGTGATGTTCGCGAACGCCGACGACATCAAGGGCGTGCGCGACATGACGGTGCAGCGCCCGGCGCCGATCTCCGGCCCGGTCACGTCGCCGCCGCGCACGTCCGAGGCGCAGGGCGTGATCGCCTCGGTCGCGCCGAAGGGCGACATGATCGCGGTCACGTTCAAGAAGGAGACGTGGGTCGAGCAGCTCTACAACTGCAAGGAGACCAACAAGATCGATCGGATCGATGATCGCGGCAAGATCGTCTATCGCCAGGTCTGCACCGAGGCGGGGACCAAGAAGCACGAGTTGAAGGAAGCGCCGGTCGTCGTCGAGAAGCGATTCGCGGGCGCGCTCAAGGCCGGGCGCTTCCTCGAGATGCGCGTGACCGAAGGCGAGCGCATCGCGGTGCCGATCGCGGTGTACGCGGCGAAGGACAAGAAGCAGCTCGTCGGGTATCTCGGGTTCGTGCTGTAGCAGCGGAGCTGGTAGCCGTTACTTCTTCGGCCGGCCGCCTTCGCAGATCGAGGGGGCCGCGCGCGTGAACTCGGCGGTCCAGTTGACCTCCCAGGTCTGGCCGTCGTCCGAGGAGAAGGCCTGCTCCCAGTGGGCGTGGTCGGGGCCGAGCTTGGTCCACTGGAACACGACCTTCACGGGGCGGCCGTCGTCGAGATCCTCGCCGTAGAACTCGCCGTGGTCGCCGTCGAAGCCGCCGATCTGGGGAGGGAACAGCGTGCCGGTGCGGCTGTTGATCCAGTAGATCGACCACTGGCGCTTCTCGGTGTCGAACGTGCGGAGCGTGAGGCCGGACCAGCCCTTGGTGGGGAACGCGACCTCCTCGGCGTTGGCGATGCCGCCGAGGTAGGGGGTCGAGCAAAGCACCGAGGGGAACTCGTCCCACTCGTTGCTGCCGACGCCGCGCGCCTTGAGGCGGCGTTGCTTGCCGGTCCACGCGCCGAAGAGGAAGTCGAAGTCGTGCGCGTCGCCGGTGCGCGCGGTCGTGTAGACGAACGTGCGTGGCGAGGGGGGAGGAGCCGCGGGCTGCGCGGCCGCGGACGTGGACGCCGCGGGCGGGGCGGGGGACGACGGGGAGACGGGGCGCCCGCCGGCGCACGCGGCGGTGAACGTGGCGGTGAACGTGGCGATCGCGACCAGCGCGGAGGAAGACGAACGGGGGCGGTGCACGGGGTGCATGGCGGCACCTTGCGGCCGGGACTGGTATGGTCGCCACGACCAGTTGGCGACGAATCGACCAGACCAGTTCGAGCGAGCCCGCCGTGGCGCGGTGGCCTCGGTGCTGCTGCGCCTCGATCCGCGCGCGGCGACGCCGCTGCACGAGCAGATCTTCACGGGGCTGCGCGCGCGCATCCTCGCGGGCGAGCTGGCGACGGGCGCGCGGTTACCGTCGTCGCGGCAGCTCGCGCGCGAGCTGGGCGTCGCGCGGACCACGGTGCTGGAGGCGCTCGATGGCCTCGCGGCCGAAGGGTACATCGTGACGCGCGCGGCATCCTCGACGCGGGTCGCGCCGAGCTTGCCGGTCGAGCTGGTGGCGCGGCCGGCTCGCACACCGGGGCCACCACGGCCGCCGCGTAGGTCTTCGGTCGCGCGCGCGCTGGGGGCGCTGTCCTCGGGGACGGCCCACGTGGCGGCGGCCCCTCGCGCGTTCCGTCCGGGCGCACCGGCGCTCGACCTGTTCCCGGCGGCGCTGTGGGCGCGGATCAGCGCGCGTTGTCACGCGCGCGCCAGCACCGCGCTGCTCGACGGAGGCGCGACGGCGGGCCAGCCGGTCCTGCGCGAGGCGATCGCGGCGCACGTCACGGCGGCGCGGGGCGTGCGCTGCACGGCCGACCAGGTGTTCGTGACGACGGGGACCCAGCAGGGGTTCGAGGAGGTCCTGCGGCTGTTCACGGATCCGGGAGATGCGGTGTGGGTCGAGGATCCGGGCTATCTGGGCGCGCGGCGCGCGGTGGTGGGCGCGCATGCACGCCCGATCGCGGTGCCGGTGGACGAGCACGGCCTCGACGTCGCCGCGGGGATCGCCCGCGCACCACGCGCGCGCGCGGTGCTGCTCGCGCCGTCGCACCAGTATCCGCTCGGCGTCACGCTGAGCCTGCCGCGCCGCCTCGCGTTGCTGCAGTGGGCGGCGCGCGCGCGTGCGCTCGTCATCGAGGACGACTACGACAGCGAGTTTCGCCACCGCGGTCGGCCACTGACTGCGCTGTACGGGCTCGACGACGCGGGCTGCGTCATCTACGTCGGGACGTTCAGCAAGGCGCTGTTCCCGGGGCTGCGCCTCGGGTTCGTCGTCGTGCCACCGGCGCTGGTCGACACGTTCGTCGCGGCGCGCGCCTCGCTATCGACGCCGGCGTCGGCGTTCGAGCAAGCCGCGCTCGCGCGGTTCCTCGCCGATGGCCACTTCGCGACCCACCTGCGGCGGATGCGCGCCGCGTATCGCGAGCGGAGCGAGGCGCTGCTGGCCGCGCTCGAGGCGGACTGCGGCGACGCGCTCGAGCTCGCGCCGTGCGACGCCGGCATGCAGCTGGTCGCGCCGCTGCGCGCACCGCTGTCGGATCGCGCGATCGCGGAGGAGGCGGCGCGGCTCGGCGTGGAGGTGGGCGCGTTGTCGAGCTACTACGTCGGACGCAGGCGGCGAGCTGGCCTGGTCTTTGGCTTCGGTGGCGTGCCGCCCTCGGCGATGCGCGCGGGCACTCAGCAGCTCGCGCGTGCGATCGCCGCGAGCCGCCAGCGGTGAGCCGCGGCGCCCGAACCACGCGCGTGCGGCGAGGTCCTACATAACCGTTCATCGCGCGTGGTCCGGCGGATGCAGCTGGGCGCGGCATGCATCGGGGATCAACGTTCGAAGCTGCTGCAAATCATGGGTTGTCTCGGGCTCGAGGCGGGCGACTGCAATCGCTCGTGTGCACAGTGCTGGCTGCGAGCCTCGCCGCGTGCGAAGCGCCGGCCGATCTGGGCGAGCTGACGGAGGGCATCCCGGCGGGGGAGGCGCCGGAGAGGTGGGCGACGGGCGTCGAGATCGACGAGGACCTCACGGGTGACCTGCGTCCGGAGGCGCGCGAGCTGATCCTCGCGCGCGGCGAGGGTGAACAAGAGATGCCGCAGGAGGTGGCGCTCGCGTGGCGCCCGCCGACGACGATCCGGGTGTGGCGGCGCGGGATCGATGGATCCACGGCGTCGTGCTCGGGGCGCGTCGACGTGATCCCGATCGAGAAGTACGTCAAGGGCGTGCTGCCGCACGAGTGGATCCGCAGCTGGCACACCGAGTCGCTCCGCGCGGGCGCGATCGCGATCCGGACCTACGCGGCGAGCTGGATCGGACGCGGCGGTAAGTACTCGTGCGCGGACCTCGACGACACGACGGCCTCGCAGGTCTACAAGGACGAGTTCTTCACGGTGACCAACGCGGCGGTCGATGCGACGGCCAGCACGTTCGTGATGAAGAGCGGCGCGCCGGTGTTCGCCGAGTACTCGGCGGAGAACGGTCATCCGACGGCAACGGGGATCTCGGACACCGTCTGTGCGGGCCGGACGCGCAATGGCCACGGTCGCGGCACGTGCCAGTGGGGCAGTCAGCGCTGGGCGAGCCAGAGCGGCAAGAGCCACGCGTGGATCCTCCAGCACTACTATCCGGGCGCGACGGTCTCCAAGATCGACGGCGGCGGTGGTGGCACGACGACGATCATCGTCGACAGCGCCAATGCCAACAACGACGCCTCGAAGGCCAAGGTCGAGTACGCGGGGACCTGGACGTCCGCGACCTCGACGCCGGGCTACCACGGCAGCGACTACCGCTGGGCGGCCACCGAGCAGGCCTCGGCGCCGGCGACGTTCTCGTTCTATCTGCCGGCCGCGGCCACGCGTACGATCGACGCGTGGTGGGTGGCGGGCACGAACCGCTCCACGGCGGCCACGTTCATCGTCTACAACGCCGCGGGCACCGAGCTCGGCCGGGTCGCCAAGAACCAGCAGTCCGCGGGTGGTCAGTGGAACGCGCTGGGCACGTACTCGTTCACGGCGGGATGGAACCGCGTGGTGCTATCGCGGTGGCAGGCGCCGGGCTCGGTCGTCATCGCCGACGCGATCCGCGTGCGCTGACCTGTGCGAGCTGCGCGGTTCGCGTATGATGCGCGCGATGTCGTACCGCCGCAGCGCGTTCGTCGTGATCCTCGCGAGCCTCCTCGGCGTCGACCCGCGGCTGGTGCGCGCGGGCGGTGCTTGAGCGGGTTGAATCAACCCTAACCTCCCGGTAGTGAAGGTAGTTGACGAAGCGCTCGCGCCTGGGCTGTTCCTGCTCGGGCTGGGGTGGTTGGGGACGTACGTCCAGACGCAGCACGACGACCACGACGACGTCGTGGGGCAGGGCGAGATCGACATCGTCCACGACCAGCAGCTGCTCGTCAGCGAAGCGCGGCTGAGCCTCGACGCGGGCATCACGCGCCGGTTCGCGGCGTCGCTCGTGCTGCCGGTGCGGGTCGTCGGGACCTCGATCCGCTACCTCGATACCCGTGGCTCGGAGGTCCGGCTGGTCCACGAGAACATCCACCACCGCAACGAGACCGTCGCGGGCATCGGGGACCTCATGCTGCTGGGCTCGACGTCGCTGTCGGTCGGCCGGTGGCGGCTGACCGCGCGCGCGGGGCTCACGTTGCCGACCGGCCGGACCGAGGAGAATCCGTTCGCGCTCGGCGATCAGGGGCTGCGCCACCAGCACATCCAGCTGGGGACGGGCACGCTCAATCCGGTGGTCGGCGCCGAGGTGGCGCGCTCGTGGGGGCGCTGGCGCTTCGGCGTGTTCGCGCTGTCGCAGCAGGTGGTGTACGAGAACGCCAAGGGCTACCAGGCAGGCGATCGCTACGCGACCGGCGCGGTGCTGCGCCGGCAGCTCGGACCGCGCTGGACGGTGCGCGGCAGCGTCGACGTGCTCGCCGAGAGCGCCGAGCGCTGGGATGGGATGACGCCCACGGACGATGGCAACCGCGGCCGCTTCGACCTGATCTTCGGCGCGGGCGCCTCTTGGGCGGCGACGAAGCAGCTCGGGCTCGATCTCGCGCTCAAGGTTCCGGTCATCACGCGTGCGGTCGGTGGGCAGCTCGATATGCCGGCGATCCTCGAGCTCGGTGCGTCGTGGTCGTTTGGTGGGCCGGCGCGACCGGCGGACGCGCACGGAGGGGATGACCACGACGGGCACGACCACGACGGGCACGACCACGATCACGGGCACGACGATCACGGGCACGACGGGCACGGGCACGACGGGCACGGGCACGACGGGCACGACGGCCATGGGGACGACCACGACGGCCACGACGGCCACGACGCGCACGCGCACGTGGGTGCGCCGCCGGTGGACGCGAGTGGCCTCGACGTCGCGGATCTGGGCAAGCCCGGCGAAGCGGTCGACCTGGTGCCGGTGACCGGCAAGGTCACGATCTTCGACTTCTGGGCGACCTGGTGCGAGCCGTGCAAAGTGCTCGAGCCTGCGCTCCTCGAGATCGCGCGCGCGCATCCGGAGATCGTCGCGATCCGGCGCATCGACACGGTGGACTGGGACAGCGCCGCGGGGGGGCGCCCCCGCACCCCCAAGGGCTTCAACCAGCCACACCAAAAGGTAATCGAAGCCGCGGGTCGCATGGTGATAGAGCGGCGCAGCGAGTGTGG
>JBQCJR010000397.1:0-6539 GCA_051952595.1 Kofleriaceae bacterium | reverse complement strand
GAAGGTCCGGCGGACACCTCCCCGGCGCTGTCCCCGGACGGCGCGACCCTGGTGTTCGCGCGCCCCGCGCTCCACGACGGCGCGCCGCACTCCGAGCTGTGGCAGGTCGCGCGCGGCGGCGAAGCGGCGCCGGTCCGGCTGGTCGAGCTGCCGCTGACCGACGAGAGCGGCCCGGTGTGGTCGCGCGATGGCCGGTTCGTGTTCGCGACGTCGCTGCTGCGCGGCGCGGATGGCAAGCCGCTGTTCTCGTCGGTCGTGCACGTCGATCTGCAGGAGTCGCCGCGGCGCGCGCGCATGCTGCAGGATCGCGCGGGTGCGGTCGCCCGGCTGACCCCGGCGATCGCGACCTCGGCGCTCGATGTCGAGGCGCTCCGCCGCGATCCGGAGTACCTGTCGCAGCTCGCGAAGATCATGGCGGACGCGATCGAACACGCCAGACAGGAGCCGTGAAGATGGAGAAGCGATGTTGAGGCCGGTCCTGCTGTTGCTCGTCGCCGGGTGTGGTGGCTCGCGCGCGCCGGGGGCGCCTCACGCGAGCAGCACCGCGCCGCTGTCGATGGCCGCCGACGCGCGCATGATCGCGATCCCGGCGGGCTCGTACATCGCCGGCTCGACCGAGGAGGAGCGCGCGATGGCGTACGACGACCACCAGGCGAGCGCGGGCGACGACGGCGCGCGCGAGCGCGGGTGGTTCGCGCGCGAGGAGGACCGGCGCCGGATCCCGCTGCCGGGGTTCCGGATCGACCTGATGCCGGTGACCCAGGTGCAGTACGCCGAGTTCGTCGCGACCGGCCAGGCGCTGGCGCCCTCGAGCGAGGGCGGGGCGGGGCCCGCGGCCGACGAGGCGCGCCGGTTCGCGTGGCGCGATGGCCGGCCACCGCTCGGCCGCGAGGAGCACCCGGTCGTGCTGGTGTCGTGGAGTGACGCCGAGCGCTACTGCGCGTGGCGCGGCGCGCTGGCGGGCGAGTCGCGGCGGCTGCCGACCAGCGCCGAGTACGAGAAGGCGGCGCGCGGCGAGGCCGGGCTGGTCTATCCGTGGGGTAACGTGTACGAGCCCGACAAGCTCAACAGCGCGGTGCGCGGGCCGGGCGACACGACGCCGGTGGGCGCGTACGTCGAGGGCGCGAGCCCGTTCGGCGTGCTCGAGATGGCGGGCAACGTCGCGCAGTGGACGGCGACCCGGAGCGACGCCGGCGAGGTGATCGTGAAGGGCTCGGCGTGGAGCGATCACGCGGGGCTCGGGCGCGGCGCGGGTGGGCTGGCGCGGCCGGCCGGCACGCGGCACGCGACGGTCGGGTTCCGGTGCGCGGCGGATCCATGAGCGGCGCGCCGATCCTGGTCGTGCACGGCGGCGCAGGCAAGGTCGAGCCAGAGCGCCACGCGCGGCTGCTCGCGGGCGTGCGCGCGGCGGCGATCGCCGGCCATGACGTGCTGGCGCGCGGCGGCTCGGCGCTCGACGCGGTGGTCGCCGCGGTGCGCTTGCTCGAGGACGATCCGGAGCTCAACGCCGGCACCGGCTCGGTGCTGACCCGGGACGGCACGGTGGAGACCGACGCGGCGGTGATGGACGGCGCGACCCGGCGGGTCGGCGCGGTGGCGGCGGTGCCGGATCTCGGCAACGCGGTCGCGCTCGCCCGCGCGGTGCTCGAGTCCGGAGAGCACGCGATCCTGGCCGGGCCGGAGGCGTGGCGGTTCGCGCGCGAGGTCGGGATCGCGCCGGCAGCGCCGGGATCGCTGGTGACCGAGCGCGCCCGGCAGCGGCTGCGCGCGGCGCTCGGCGAGCCGGGCGGCGGCACGGTCGGCGCGGTCGCGCGCGATCGCGATGGCCGGTGCGCGGCCGCGACCTCGACGGGTGGGACCTCTGGCAAGCGCCGCGGCCGGGTCGGCGACTCGCCGATCCCCGGCGCCGGGACGTGGGCGGACGCGCGCTGCGCGATCTCGGCGACCGGCGACGGCGAGGCGATCCTGCGGGTCGCGCTCGCGCGGACGATCGCCGCGGAGCTCGCCGCCGGTCGCGCGCTCCCGGACGCGGTGCGCGTCGCGCTCGCCGAGCTGCGCGCGATCGCGGCAGGCCACGCCGGGGTGATCGCCGTCGATGGCGCTGGATGGAGCGCGGTGCAGACCACGCCGGCGATGCCGATCGCGTGGGTCCACGACGGCCAGGTCGGTGAGACATGCTGTCACGAACGGCTGGACGAATAGCCGCCGCGGCGCTCTGAGCGCTCCCGAAACGTCGAGCGGGTGCGGCATGTTGGCTGCTTGCCTACATCGGCCTACTGCTTGCTCCTGGCGCGCGGCATCCAACGGCCCCCGCGGGGGCATCCCTCGTTCGCCCAGGAGCCCTGACATCATGCGTTCGATCTCGCTCGCGGCGCTGCCGCTGATCTCGCTGTCGCTCGTCGCTGGCTGCGCGTCGCCCGTCGAGGACGAGCTGGCCGGAGAGACCGCTGCGGACGAGGCGCTCGATGGCAAGGCCGACGCGGCCGCCGACGGTGCGTACACCTACTTCGCGATCCGCGGCGACATGCGGAAGTGCGCGAGCCCGCGGTGCGGCGGTCAGTTCCTGGAGCGCCTCAACCGCACCACCACGGTGTGTCACGACGGCCGGACGAGCCGCGACGCCTGCTACGCGCCGGAGCTCGACTGGTCGGAGTCCCGGCTGTCGGGCGAGCCCCGCGACGCGCTGATGGTCGCGTCGGCGCAGGCCACGCTGTCGCCCGGGAGCGTGCGAGCGATCGTGCGCGGCCGGTTCGCGCCGCGTAGCCTCGGCACCGTCTCGCCGGAGCTCGGCCGGTTCATCGTCACCGAGGCATGGCTCGCCGAGACCGACGCGGTCGCCGACGGCGTGTTCGTCAAGGTGCGCGACGCCGGCGTGCGCTGCATCGCCGCGCCGTGCGAGAGCCTGATCGAGAAGGGCCTCAACACCTCGCGCGCCGCGCGGATCGCCGGCGTCGATGCCGCCGACGCGAACCTCAGCGAGGCCCAGCGCGAGGCGATGATCGCGGCGCAGCTCGAGCCGTCGGGCGTGTTGATCGCCGGGGAGCGCTACACGTTCCGGGAGAACGGGCGCAAGGCGAAGGGCCGCACCGCGACGGCGGTGTTCCGCAAGCTCGTCGATGGCGCGGCGCCGGGCGGCTGCCACATCGGTGGCTGCTCGGGGCAGGTGTGCTCGGATCGCGAGGGCGTGATCACCACGTGCGAGTGGCGCGACGAGTACGCGTGCTACGCGACGGCGACCTGTGAGCGGCAGGCGAACGGCCAGTGCGGCTGGACCGAGACGCCCGAGCTCGCGGCGTGTCTCGGGCAGTGATGCCGGCTGGGTGCACTGCATCAATCTTCTAGGACGCACAGACGGCGCCGACGTAGGATGGCCGCCGTGAAGCGCTTTCTGACTGGGATGACTCTGGTGGTCGCGGCGTGTGGCTCGCCCTCGCGCGGCCTCCCGGATGCCGGCGAGACCGGCGACCGCGACGCGGACCCGCCGTCGAGCGATGCGCCGCAGGCCTCGCTGACCGCGGTCTATGCCCACACCGCAGGCGAGCTGTTCCGCGTCGATCCGGACACCCTGGTGGTGACCTCGGTCGGCCCATTCGGGTTCCAGGGCGCGTCGGATAGCATCACCGACATCGCGATCGACCGGAACGGGCTGCTGCTCGGGATCTCGTTCGACAAGCTGTACCGGATCGACCCGAGCACCGCGGCGACGACGTTCCTCGCCCAGCTGGGCGGCGCGTTCAACGGGATGTCGTTCGTGCCGGCCGCGCAGGTCGGGGAGACCGGCGACGACGTGCTGATCGCGGTCAGCGGACCTTACGTGTACCGGATCAACCCCGCGACCGGGGGCGCCGCTCAGATCGGCGACGTGTCCCCGTACTCGTCGAGCGGCGACATCGTCTCGGTCGAGGGCTACGGCACCGTGCTGACGTCGCCCGGAGACGTCCTGGTCCGGCTGGCGCCCGGGGACTTCGCGCCGACGCCGGTGGGCACCTCGATCGGGTTCTCGGGAGTCTGGGGCGTCGCGTACTGGGGCAGCCGGCTGTTCGGGTTCACGTCGGGCGGCCAGTTCATCACGATCGATCCGAACACCGGCGTGGGCACCCTGGTCCAGGCCAATGGCCCGTCGTGGTGGGGCGCCGCGGTGAACACCAACGCGCCGGTGATCCTCTAGCAGCGTCGGGTTCAGCTCCAGGCGAGCAGGACCTTGCCGGTCGCCTGCTTGGTCTCCAGGAACGCGTGGGCGCTGGCGACCTCGGAGGCGGGGAACACCTTGCCGACGTGTGGCTGGAGGCCCATCGCTTCGATCGTCGACATCGAGCGGGTGAGCTTCTCGATCCACGCCGGATCGCGCAGCACGTGCAGCGCGTTGAGCGCGTAGATCCCAGTGTTCGCGTCGAACAGCCGGAGCACGCTGATCTTCGGGGTGCGCAGCACCGCGGTGGCGATCCGCAGGTAGTTGCGGCGCCCGTCCTTCACGCCCGAGGTCATGCCGATACACACCATGCGGCCGGTCAGGCCGAGCCGCTCGCGCTGCCAGTTGATCTGCGCGCCGCCGGAGGCGTTGAGGATGAAGTCGTAGCCGCGGCGGCTGGGATCGCCGCGGAATTCGTCGACGGTCAGCGCGGTGGCGCCGAGCTGCTCGATGAACGGCTTCTTGTGTGGGCTGGTCGTCAGCCCGGTGACCTCGGCGCCGGCGTGGCGCGCCATCTGGGTCGCGATCACGCCGACGCCGCCGGTGCCACACTCGATCAACACGCGATCGCCGCGCCGCACGCGCGCCATCTCGAGCACCGCGAGCTGCGCGGTGAAGTACGCGACCGGCAGCGCGGCGCCCGCTGCGAGCTCGATCGAGGCCGGCAGCCGGAACACCTGGTGCGCCGGGACCGTGACCGTCGAGGCATAGCCACCGAAGTAGGTCCCGGCGATCACGCGATCTCCCGTGCGCAGCTCGCGGACGTTCGCGCCGACCGCCGAGATCGTGCCGCTGACCTCGTAGCCGGGGACAAACGGCTTCTTCGGCGCGTCGGGGTAGAAGCCGAGGCGCATCTGCACGTCGGCGAAGTTCACGCCGGAGTACGCGACGTCGATCGCGACCTCGTCGGCGGCCGGGGGGCGCGGCGCGAGGTCGCGCAGGCGCAGGGTCGAGGCGGGGCCGTACTTCTCGATCACGATGTCGCGGTGCATGGGGTTCCTTGATAGTTTTAGAAGTGTCGAACTAACTGGGCGAACAAAAGGCCGCGGCCCATCGGGGCGCGCGGCCGGGTGCAGCGGCTCAGCTGGCGGTGTTGAGGGCGCGGCGCAGCTCGGCGAGCCCGACCGGGTCGACCGAGCAGATCAGCTGCTTGCCCTCGCGCTGGGTGTGGATCAGGCCGGCGTCGGCCAGCTCCTTCACGTGGTGCGACACGGTCGGCGCGCCCAGGTCGAGGCCGCCGAGCAGCTTGGCCAGGAAGCAGTCGTGGATCCGCCCGCGCGCGAGGTCCAGCTTGCTCTCCTCGAGCAGGTTGAGGAACAGCCTCAGCCGGTTCGGGTTGGAGAGCGCCCGGAACATCCGCGCGAGGCGATCGACGTCGTCCTTGGCCACGCCACATCAGTACGAAAGTTGTCGAACTGTGTCAACGGCGGGCGCACGCGACGCGTGCCGCGGGTCACGACGTGGTCGGCAAGTGCGCGATGAACCTGCGGACGCTGCGGCGATCCCACTGGGCGAGCGCATAGGTCACCAGGTGCTCGGGCAGCGGATCGTCGTTGGCGATCAGCCGCATGAGCGCGAGCGAGAGGTCCGCATCGGCGATGCACCACGCCCCGAACAGATGGCCGCGGCCTGGCGCGAGCAGCGCGCTCGCGATCCGCACCAGGTCGTTGGCCTCGGCGCGCCCGCGCTCGGAGAACGGGCGGTGCGACGGCCGGCCGAACACCGTGGAGGTCGGTCGATCCTCGCGCAGCGCGGACTGACCGGTGCGCAGCATCGACATCAGCTGGCGCGCGCGGGCGCGCTCGGCGAGCCCCTCGGGGAGCAGCCGCGCGTGGCCCGGCGGCGGGAACCGCTCGGCCAGGTACTCGGAGATCGCGAGCGACTCGGTGATCCACAGGTCGCCGTGGACCAGCAGCGGCACCTTGCCGATCACGGCGCGCTGCTCCAGCGACGCGCGCTGGGCGGCGGGGATCGGCATCGGGACGACCTCGAGACGATAGGGGAGCTGCATCTCCTCGAGGGCGACCATCGCGTGGAACACCCACGGGCTCACCCAGCTCGACTCGGCGTACAGCGTGAGCTCGGACATCCGCCCGAACCTACCACCGGGTACGCTGTCGCGAGACATGACCACGATCCTAGGAATCTCGGGGAGCCTGCGCACGGGCTCGTACAACACCGCGCTGCTCGCCGCGGCGACGCGCATGGCGCCGAGCGGCACCACGATCGAGGTCGCCTCGATCCGAGGCATCCCGCTGTACGACGGCGACGTCGAGGCCGCGTCGGGCATTCCTCCCGAGGTCGTAGCGCTCAAGGATCGGATCGCGAGCGCCGATGGCGTGTTGCTGGT
>JBQCJR010000396.1:0-8179 GCA_051952595.1 Kofleriaceae bacterium | reverse complement strand
GTACAGCCGACGCATCAGCTCGATTCGCAGATCCACGGGGCTCCTTGTCTTCCAGGGCACAGACCGAGCCTTCGCTCAGCCCTCGAACCGATGTGCCCGGTCTCGACCGAACCGATGTGCCCGGTCTAATTCCGGACCCATGTACCCGGTCTGAACCAGAACCGGACACCATGCTCACCCTACCCGCTCTACCAGCCATTTCTCTCTCTCCCACGATCCAAAACTCTTCCCGGCAGCAGCAGGCGCTGTGGTCATGTGGGCAACCGTCGGCCTGCCAGGGACGACGGTTGTCCAAGCGACTGTCGAGCTGCGAACCACAGCGCGACCTGTGCCTAAGCTGGGCGCAGGTCACAGGCGCGTCATGTCCACAGCGCTCCGTCCGCCCCACCAGGTGCTAGGCTGGCGCGGTGTCTGCCACACTGGCTCGCCGGGCGCGCATCGGGGCGCTGATCGCCGGGTCGTGGCTGCTCGTCGGCACGTTCTTCTTCAGTCAGGACCTGACTCGCAAGCTGTACTGGCACGACCCGACGCCGCTCTGGAAGTACCTGGTGTCGTGGCTGGTGGGGGTGACGCTGATCGCGGCGATGACGCCGGCGATCCTCGTGCTGGCGCGGCGGTTCCCGATCGAGCGCGCGTTGTGGGTGCGGCGGCTCGCGCTGCACGCGGTGTTCAGCGTCGGGTTCGCCGCGGTGGCGCTGATCGTGCTGGCGACGGCCCACACGGCGCTGGGCTTCCTGGCGGCGGTGCCGACGCACGAGTTCTCGACGGCGCTCGAGATCGTGGCGCTGTTCGTGTCGCACAACCACCTGGTGGCGTACTGGCTCGTGCTCGGGGTGGTCCACGCGGCGCGCACCTACCAGCGCTATCGCGACCGCGAACGCGAGGCGGCGCGGCTCGAGCTGGCGGCCTCCGAGCTGAAGACGCGGCTGGTGCGCTCGCAGCTGGGGGTGCTCAAGGCGCAGCTCCAGCCGCACTTCCTGTTCAACACCCTGAACGCGATCACGGTCCTGGTCCGCCAGGGGCGCACGGCCGAGGCGGACGAGACGCTGGGCCAGCTGAGTGACCTGTTGCGCGGCGTGCTCGATGACGTCGACGCCCAGGAAGTCCCGCTGCACCGCGAGCTGGACCACGTGAAGCGCTACCTCGCGATCGAGCAGCTGCGGTTCCAGGATCGGCTCTCGATCGAGATCGCGGTCGAGCCGGAGGCGCTCGACGCCGCGGTCCCCCACCTCAGCCTCCAGCCGCTGGTCGAGAACGCGGTCCGCCACGGGATCTCGCGGACCACCGCGGCGGGCCGGATCGCGGTGCGCGCGGCGCGGCGGGACAGCGCGCTCGAGATCGCGGTCACCGATGACGGACCGGGGCTCGCGGCGGGCGAGCGCGGCCACGGCATCGGGCTCGCGAATACGCGCGCGCGGCTCGAGCAGCTCTACGGCGCCGCGGCGTCCCTGACCGTGGCCAACCACGCGCCGCGCGGCGCGATCGCGACGCTGCGGCTCCCGTTCCGGGTCGCCGCGCCACAGGAGGACCACGCCGATGCGCGTGCTGATCGTTGACGACGAGCCGCTCGCCCGCGATGGCGTGCGGCTGCTGCTCGCGAATGACCCGGACGTCTCCGCGATCACCGACGCGCGCAACGGGCACGAGGCGATCGCGGAGATCCGAGAGCGCCGCCCCGACCTGGTGTTCCTCGATGTCCAGATGCCGGAGCTCGACGGGTTCGGCGTGGTCGCCGCGATCGGCGCGGCCGAGCTGCCTGCCACGGTGTTCGTCACCGCGCACGATCGGTTCGCGATCCAGGCGTTCGAGGTCCACGCGGTCGACTACCTGCTGAAGCCGATCCGCCGCGACCGGTTCGCGCAGGCGCTCGCGCGCGCCAAGGCGCGGCTCCGCCACCCCGATCCGGCGCAGCTGCGCGAGCTGCTCGCCGCGCTCGCGCCGCCTCCGCTTCGGGCGCCGCGCCGGCTCGCGGTGCGCACGAGCGGCAAGACCGTGCTGGTCGACCTCGACGACGTCGACTGGATCGGCGCCGCGGAGAACTACGTCGAGCTCCACGCCGGGCGCGCGGTCCACCTGCTCCAGGTCACCATGACCGGGCTCGAGCGCTCGCTCGATCCTGCCGAGTTCGTGCGGATCCATCGCTCGACGATCGTGAAGATCGCGCAGATCGCCGAGCTCGCCGCGGCCCCCGGCGGCAGCGGCGAGTACGTGGTGATGCTGCGCGACGGCACGAAGCTGCGCTCCGGGCGCACCTACGCCGAACGGCTGCGCGCGCTCGCCGCGAACCCGTTCTAGGCCCTCGGGGACCGCGGCCGCCCGCCCCGTTCGCCCGCCGGGGCCCGCAGTTCGTCCACCGCCGCCGGCGGTCCGTCAACCCGCGGTTTGCGAGGGCCCGCGCGCGCCCCATCGTGCGCGCATGGCTCACGCTCCCGAATCTGATGACGTCGCGATCGGGTACCTGCGGAGCGCGTTGACCGTGCTGGTGGTCCTCCATCACGTCGCGCTCGCGTATCACCCGTTTGCCCCGCCACCGGGGCCGTCCCTCGATGGCTGGATGCAGGCCTGGCGAGCGTTCCCGGTGGTCGATACCGCGAAGTCCTCCGGCGCGACGTGGCTGGTCGCGTTCGACGACACCTTCTTCATGTCCCTGATGTTCGCGATCGCGGGGCTGTTCGTGTGGCCGAGCCTGCGGCGCAAGGGCGCGGCTCGCTACCTGCGCGACCGCGGGCTGCGCCTCGGGCTGCCGTTCCTGGTCGCGGCCGGCGTGCTGGCGCCGCTGGCCTACTACCCCGCCTTCCTCCAGACCGGCGGATCAGGGCTGGGCGAGTTCTGGCGGCAGTGGCGCGCCGCAGGGGCGTGGTCGATCGGCCCCGCGTGGTTCCTCTCGCTGCTGCTCGTGTTCGACCTGCTCGCCGCGGGGCTGTTCGCGATCGCGAAGCGGCCATGCGTGTCGGCGGACGCGTCGGCGACGACCTGCGGCGGCTTCCTGCGCTGGATCGCGGCGGCGCGCCGCCACCCGGTCCGCGCGTTCGTCGCGACCTGCGCGGTCTCGTTCGCGGCCTACGTCCCGCTGAGCTTCGCGTTCCACGGCCTCGAGTGGACCGCGCTCGGGCCGCTGACCTTCCAGACCGGCCGGCTGCTCCACTACGCGGCGTACTTCGGCCTCGGCGCGCTCGTCGGTGCGGCCGGGCTGTCGCGCGGCCTGTTCGCGCGCGATGGCGCGCTGGCCCGGAGCTGGCCGCTGTGGGTCGTGCTCGGCGGGCTGGCGCTGGTCGGCTCGATCGAGGCCGCGATGCGCGCGTTCGCCACCGGCTCGCAGACCTCGGCGTGGTCGGTGATCTCGTCACACGCGTTCTGCGTGGCGTGCGCGGCGCTGTCGTTCGCGATGGCCGCGTTGTTCGTGCGGTTCGCCCGGCCGTGGAGGCCGCTCGACCACCTGCGGCGCCACGCCTACGCCATCTACCTCGTGCACTACCCGATCGTCTCGTGGGTGCTGTACGCGATGCTGGACGTCTCGCTGTCCGGCGGCGCCAAGCTCGCGATCGCCGGCGCCGCGAGCCTCGCGGCGAGCTGGGCCATCGCGACCGCGCTGGTCCGCGTGCGGCCCCTCGCGCGCGCGATCTAGCGGAACAGCCGGCCGCGCAGGTCCGGCGACGGCTGCGCGATCACCTCGAGCGCCACCAGCCGGTCCGCCTCGATCGCCGAGGTCGCCGCGGCCGCGGCCGCCTCGATCGAATCCAGCGAGCCGGTCAGCGTGAAGTACGCCTTGCCGGCGAGATCGACCGCGAAGCGCACGTCGCGCACCTCCACCTCGGCCACCTTGCAGGCCGCATCCGCGGCGGCGATCGCCGCGCACACCGTCCGCGTCTCGATGATCGCGACCGCCTCCGCCGCCGGATCCGCCGTCCAGTCCGGCGGGCAGACCGGCGCGCCGAGCATCGGCCAGATCTGGTCGTCCGGGTTGGGCAGCTCGATCTGGTCGAGCAGCGCGCTACCCGCCGCGAGCTTGCCCGCGGCCATCGCCTCCTCCACCTCCGCCACCCCGCCCGCGAGCATCACCAGATGCTTGCCGCCGGACACCGCGCGCGACGACAGCAGCAGCGCCGGCGAACGCTTGAGCGCCGCATCGGCCGCGACCACGCCGCGCGCGATCGTGCCGATCTCCAGCACCCCCAGGGCGCCCGAGGCAGGGACCACCTCCGAAACCGTCACACGAACCGGAAGGCTTCCTTGAGCGTGCACCGGCGCTCGCGCGTGAAGTGCACCGCCGTCGTCAGGCCCTCGCCCGTGGGGCTCGCGATCGTGAACGAGGTGTAGCCCTCGCCGCCGAGGCCGAGCCCGGCGTACGACGCGTCGTTCTTGACGAAGATGCTGCAGTTGCACACGCGGGCCATCGCCGCCATGTGGTCGATGTTGAGCGAGTGCATCGTCGCGGTGTGGTGGAACCCGTGCTCGACGCGCAGCGCCGCCGCGATCCCATCCGCCGCGTCGCGCACGCGGAAGATCGGGATCACCGGCATCAGCAGCTCGTGCTGGACGAACGGGTGCTGCTCGTCCACCTCGCACATCAGCAGGCGCAGATCGTGGCCCTTGCCGCCGATCCCGATCGCCTTCGCGATCACGCCGGCGTCCTTGCCCACCCACGCCTTGTTCACGTGGTCGCCCTCGAGCACCACCTTCTCGAGCTCGCGGGTCTGCCGCGCGTCGAGCATCAGCACCGGCTGGCGCTGGAGCTCGCGCACCAGCTCGCTCGCGATCGCGTCCACCGCGATCACTTCCTTCTCGGCGATGCAGACGATGTTGTTGTCGAGCGAGGCGCCGCGCACGATCGCATCGGCCGCGTCCGCGAGGTTCGCCGTCTCGTCCACCACCGAGGGCGGGTTACCCGGCCCCGCCGCGATCACCTTCTTGCCCGAATTCATCGCCTGCTTGACGACGACCGGCCCACCGGTGACCACGACCAGCCGGATCAGCGGGTGCTTCATCAGCACCTGCGCGCTCTCGACCGTCGGCTTCTCGACCGAGACGATCACGTCGCGCGGCCCACCGACCGCCTGGATCGCCTCGTTGAGCAGGTGCACGAACCAGTTGCAGGTGCGCGCCGCCGACGGGTGGACGTTGAACACCACCGCGTTGCCGCCCGCGACCATGCCGATCGCGTTGCACAGGATCGTCTCGGTGGGGTTGGTCGTCGGGGTGACCGCGAGCAGCACGCCGTACGGCGCGCGCTCGGTCAGCATCAGGCCATCGTCGCCGGTGTGCGCGACCGGCCGCAGCACCTCGACGCCGGGCGTCTTGGTGGCCACCAGCCGGTTCTTCTGGAGCTTGTCCTCGTAGCGACCGAGCCCGGTCTCCTCGACGGCGAACCGCGACAGCGCCTCGATGTTGGCGAGCGTCACCTGGCGCATCGCCTCGATCATCTTCACCCGCGTGGATACCGGCAGCCGCTCGTTCTGCTCGAACCCGCGGCGCGCCGCGGTGGCCGCCAGGTCGGCAACGGCGTACACGCCGTTGGTCCCGCGCGGGATGTTCGGCTCGCGCTTGCCCGGCGCTGCGTCGACCGCCGCGGCAGGGCGCTGTGGTGCCGGCGAGGCGCTTCCGCCGCCGCCGAGCCGGTCGATCACGCGCGCGACGATCTCCTCGATCTTGCGCTCGTCGATGCCGCCGATCGCCATCGCGCTAGTCCTTCACGTAGCGGACGTCGTCGCCGATCGCGATCTGGTCGACGATCGCCATGATCGTCGCGTCGACCGGCCGGTTCTGCGTGACCTGGGTCTGGCGCGCCGAGGAGCCCGCGGCGTACAGCACGACCTCGCCGAGCCCCGCGCCGACGGCATCCACCGCCACCGCGACCGAGCCGGTCGGGTTGCCATCGACATCGCAGGCACGCACGACGAGCAGCTTGAGGCCCTCCATCGTCGGCTCCTTGCGCGTCGCGACCAGGGTGCCGATCACCTTGCCGAGGACCATCGCGACTACTTCTTGCCGCCTTCGCCGGCGCGGCCGAGCGGCAGCACCGCATCGACGTTGGCGTGCGGCCGCGGGATCACGTGGACCGAGACCACCTCGCCGACGCGCTCGGCAGCGCGCTGGCCGGCCTCGGTCGCCGCCTTGACCGCAGCGACATCGCCGCGCACGACGGCCGTCACGTAGCCGCCGCCGGTCTTCTCGTAGCCCACGAGCTCGACCTTTGCAGCCTTGACCATCGCGTCGGCGGCTTCGACCATACCGACGAAGCCCTTCACTTCGATCATTCCGAGAGCGTCAGCCATTTGTCATAGCTCCTTACGTCACCTGTCGACGAACTTCTCTGGTTCCTTGCCCGAGACGGCGTTGAGCGCCGCCGTCGCGGCAGCCGCGGCCGCGTCCACCTCGGCCTCCGGCCCCGCCATGTAGAGACGGCCAAACGCGCCATACGGCGTGACGTTGACCAGGTTCACCTGCGCGGCCTTCTCGGCTTCGTTCGCGGCCAGCACCGCGTACCCGGCGGGCTCGCACTCGAGGATGAACAGCGACTGGCCCGGCAGCACCATCATGCCGGCCGAGCTCCGGTTGATGATCTGGGTCTGGTACGCCTCGACGCCGCGGATGATCTGGTTGGTCAGCACCTTCGGCTTGAGCCGCTGCGACTCGTCGACTCCGAGGTACTTGAGGATCGTCGCGCCGGCGGCGAGCACCTCGCCCTTGTCGTGGTCGTGGATCTCGAGCAGGCCGTAGGCGCGCTCGACGACCTGGACCGCAGGCTGGACGCGCGTCGCCTTGAGCGCGGCGTCGGTGACCTGGTTGATCGCGATGCCCGGCGCGATCTCGACCCACAGCGAGGCCTGGAACGGGACCGGGAGGAAGCCACGCGCGGTCTTGCCGACGAAGGTCGCCTGCTGCGGCTGGAGCGCGTCGAGGAAGCAGTACGTACGCAGGACCGTGGCCATCGGTGCGAGTCACGCTAACACGCGATCGCGCGCGCATGCGAGCGCTCGCGCACAGTTCGGCGGCCGAATCTATCGCGCGGTCGCGCGCTACACGCGGCCGCGGCGGTCATCAGCGAGTCGGAGGCTGTCGATGAGACGCTGCTGGATCGTGACGTTGTTGTTGTCGTTGTGCGCGCGCGCCGCCTGGGCCGACCGCGCCGACGACGCTTACCAGGAAGGGCGCAAGCTCTACGACCTGCGCGAATGGGACGCGGCCATCGCGAAGTTCAAGGAGTCATACAAGCTCCGCCCGGACCCGCGGCCGCTGTTCAACATCGCGCAGGCGTACCGGCTCAAGGGCGACTGCGTCGAGGCGGCCGGCAGCTATCGGACGTACAAGCGCAACTACCCTTCCGCGAACAATCTCGACAAGGTCGAGAAGCTGCTCGCCGAGCTCGAGCCGTGCGTGAAGGCCGCGGAGACGACGCCGAAGGCGGCGCCGACTCCAACTCCGAGCACTCTGGCGCCTCCCCCGACGCCGAAGGCGACGCCGATTCCAACTTCGAGCCCTTCGACTCCGCCGATGACAACTCCGAGCACTTCGATTCCGACGGCGCCAACGACTCCGATGCTTCCGCCCTCTCCCGCCCCGTCCCCTCACCTCCCCGGCCGCAACAAGCAGCTCGCCGGCCTGGTGACCGGCGGAGTCGGCCTGCTCGCCATCGGCGCCGGCGCGTACTTCGCGATCGACGCGCGCCGAACAGCTCACGACGTCACGAACGGCAGCGGCGAATGGGATCCGTCGGTCGGCGACGCGGGCGAACGCGCCAGCGCCCGCGCCGCGCTCCTGCTCGGCATCGGAGGTGCCGCGGTGCTCACCGGCAGCCTCCTCTACGTGCTCGGCCGGCGCGACGCCGAGCGCGGTCAGCTCGCGATCGTTCCCCGCACCCACGGAGCCGGACTCGTATGGACCACCGCATTCTGATCGCCGCCGCGGCGCTCGCCGCCGGCTGCTACGCCCCGAGCCCCTCCGACTGCGCGTACAGCTGCGCGAGCGCCGGCGAGTGCCCCGGCGACCTCACCTGCCTGGCGGGCGTGTGCCGGCTCCCCGGACAGACCGGCGCGTGCCTGCCCGACGACGACGAGACCTACAGCGAGGTCGGCGCGTTCTCGCCGATCGACCAGGTCGACCTGCTGTTCGTGATCGACAACAGCTCCTCGATGAGGCCGTACCAGCAGCGGCTCGCCGAGGCGATGCCGGCGCTCGAGAG
>JBQCJR010000395.1:0-13771 GCA_051952595.1 Kofleriaceae bacterium | reverse complement strand
CGGTCGTAGAAGATGCCGTTGCGGCCGACGAACACGTTGTCCGCGTCGCCGTTGGTCAGCGCGACCGCGACCTGGCGGGTCTCGCCCTTGCGCACGATATCGCAGTACGCGAGGTACGCGTCCGACGACGCGGCGAGCGCGCCGTGCTTCGCCGCGTCCGACACCGGGATGCACAGGTGGAGCGCGCGGCTATCGAAGTACAGCGTGCCGCACTGGAACGCGCCGTCGCGCCGCGAGTAGAAATCGGAGAAGTTGACGAAGTTGCGCAGGATCCGCCCGAGGTCGCGCTGCAGCCGCACGGTCTTGTCGACCGCGACGATCTGATCGTACTCGGCGGCGAGCGCCGCATCCGCGTCGATCAGCGCGCCGAGCTTGCCGCGCAGCTCCGGGCTCGCGAGCTTCTCGATCCACGCGCGATCGAGACCGTCGATCGGCGTCTTCGGCTCGTCGGCGCGCCACGCCTGCCACGCCGCGAGCCGCGCCTCGATCTGCGCCACGTCCTCGCGGGTCAGCGCGGTGCGCGCGCCGAGCACCGGGACCACGGCGCGATCGACGAACGTCTGGATCCGCTCCGCCCACGCCGGGTTGATCCCGGCGCCGAGCTCGAGCCGCGCCTGCGGATCGATCCGGGCGAGCGGCAGCCGGGCGAGCTGCTCGTCGGAGGCCGACAGCGCTCGGCTCGCCAGCGCCACCAGCTCGGCCTCCTGCGCCGCGAGCGCCACCCCGGCCCGCGGTTCGAACGCCGCCACCCGGCAGCGCGTGAAGTAGTCGTCGAGCTTGGCCCGCACCGCGTCGAGGCTCGAATACGCATCGGCGGTCGCGTCGCCGAGCGTGGCGAGCGCGCCTTCGCGGCCCCGGGCGAGCCACGCGGCCCGCTGATCGACCGCGGCGAACAGCGCGTCGGAGAGCTTGGTGTCGAGGCCCGGCTTGCCGCTGCGATCCGGCACGCTGCCGACCTTCTCGATCGCGTCGCTGATCGCGCGGCGCAGCTCGGGATCGTCGGTCGACTCGGGGATCACCACGCCGTCGCCGTTGAGCACGGTGGTCGCGAACGCCTTGGTGATCGCGTCCGCGTCCGCGACGCTGATCGCCGGCGCGTCCTTGCGCCCGAGATCCGCGAGCATCCGGCGCGCCGCGGCGACCACGCGCTCGTCCTTGATCGCGGCGAGCTTGACCTCGTCGCTGCTGCGCAGCAGATCGTCCGGGTTGGAGAACGTCGCCTCGACGAACTTCACCACCTCCAGGATGTCGTGAACGCGGATCCGGCCGTCGTGATCGACGTCGATCAGCGCGAGGGTCTCGGGGTCGACGTCGACGTCCTTGACCGGCATCGCCAGCGCGACCCAGAGCTTGTGATCCAGACTCGGCAGGGCGAGCAGGTCACTGCCGTCGCGCAGACTGACCTGATCCACGCCGCCCGCGCGGAAGAAATGCCACCGATGACTCACGATCCCGCGACCGTAGGATCCCGCGCGTGGCACCGCAAGCCGTTGCGGCACGCCCTACGGTGACCTCTCTATGGCGCGCAGTCGGGGCCGAGGTGGTCCAGTCCCTCGTACGCGTCCGGCGGCGGCCGCAGCCACACCAGGTGGCGGCCCACCGTCGCGGCGCCGCCCGACAGGTCGTAGGACGTGTACTCGCCGGGCCCGGCGGCGAGCAGGACCTTGGCGCCGGTCCGGTCGGCGAGCACGCCGGTGAGCAGCAGCGGATGCTCCTGGCCCTCGGTGACCTTGACCGGCGCGCCGTCGGGGCCGGCGACGAAGAAGCCGCTGAACGCCTCGGTCTTCCACGAGCACGGCTGGTCCGCGCCGGCGCCCGCGGGGATCTCGAGCCAGTTGACCGCGCCGGCCCACGCGACCGGCTTGCCGCCGAGGTCGACCTGCGCGACCGACCACAGCATCTCGCACCCCGGCGCCGCGCAGCTCCGCGGCGGCACCACCGCGGCGAACGCCGGCGGGATCGGCGTCTCCTTGGTCGGGCGCTGCCACTGCTGCTGCTGCGTCATCGCGCCGAGCCGGGCGGCCACCGGGCGCGGCGGCACCACCTGGCACTCGCTCGGCGGCTGCTCCGAGGCCAGCGCGATCGCCGAGGCATCGCTCGGATCCGGCGGCGCGGCGCACCCGGAGAGCTCGACGCCGTACGCGAGGTTCGGGGTGGGCCCCTCGATCGCCGCGGCGTAGTACGCGCCGATCGACGCCTTGCACGGCGCCCCGCCCGGCACGAGCAACCAGATCGAGGACGGCGGCGCTGGCACGCCCGCGGCCGTCGCGGCGGCGGCGTCGATCTGCGCGTACTCGGGCGCCCCGGCCACCGAATCGACCACCCGATCGTGGAGCGGCAGCACCCAGCCGGTATGGCCCTGGCTCTGCCCTCCCTCCTCGGGCGCCAGGTACGACGCGACGTAGACGTCCGAGGCAGCCGGACAGCCGACTCCGGGCCCGGCGGCGGGCGCGCCGGCAGGCGTGGACCCCGGCTTGGGGCAAGCGGCCACCAGCAGCAGCCACAGCGGTGCGATGCGATGCATCCGCGGATTCTTGGCCAGTTTCACCGCGAGCGCCAGCGGACGTGCGCGAGGTCACTCCGCCGCGACGCCGAGGTAGCGCGTGACCAGCGTGCACGCCTCGTCGACGAGCCGCGGATCGCGCAGCAGATCGCTCGAGATCAGCGCCGCGCGATGGATCACCGCCTCGAGCGACGCGACGATCACGAACGCCGCGAGATCCGGATCGCGGATCGCGAGCTCCTCGCGGCGCGCGGCGAGGATCCCCGCGACCATGCGATGACAGATCGTCTCGAGCTCGCGGATCCGGGCGAGCCGGCCGATCCGCGGCACCTGCTCGGTCAGCACCTGGTGCAGCTCGGGCTCGATCGCGTGGGCCTGGATCGTCAGCTCGATCACCGCGCGCACCGCCTGCGCCATCGGCAGCGCGGCGACCCGGGTCAGCTCGGACAGCACCGCCGCGCTCATGTCCTCGAGGTGCTTCTCGATCAGCGCGGCGACCAGCGCCTCCTTGTTCGGGAAGTACTGGTACAGCGAGCCGATCGAGATCCCGGCGGTCTCGGCGACCGCGTTGGTGGTCAGCCCATCGAATCCGCGGCGCACCAGAACCCGAGCAGTCGCCTCGAGCACCGTCTCCACGGTGGCCCGGCTGCGCTGCTGGCGCGGGCGTTTTCGTGGGGTTGTCTTGACTTGCCGATACATCCTGCCGCCTCTCGAAACGCGAGTTGTCAATGTGAGCAAACGCTCGCATTCTAGTCAACCACGATGGCAACCACGCTCCACCCGCTGATGGCGCCTCCCCGCGCGGTGACCTCGATCCCGGCGGTCGCCGGGTTGCCGATCCTCGGCAACCTAGTGGCGTTCCGGCGCGACCGGCTCGCGCTCCAGGACCGCGCGGTGCAGGTCGGCCCGATCGCGCGGGTCTCGCTGCCCCACGTGCCGTTCTACGTGATCAGCTGCGCGGACCTGGCGCACGAGGTGCTCGTCGACCAGGCCGCGTCGTTCAAGAAGTCCGCCGGGTTGCAGTTCCTGATCCCGCTGCTCGGCGAGGGCCTGCTGACCGCCGAGGGCGACGTCCACAAGCGGCACCGCAAGCTGCTCGCCCCGGCGTTCGCGCCGAAGCGGCTCGCCGCGTACGGCCAGGTGATGGTCGACGAGACCCGCACCCAGGTCGCGAAGTGGCGCCCGGGCCGCACGATCGATCTCGCGCACGAGATGATGGAGATGACGCTCGCGATCGCCGGCCGCACGCTGTTCAACGCGGACGTGCGCGGCGACTCGCGCACCGTCGCGCACGGGCTCGAGCTGGCGATGCGTGCGACGCTCGCCAACATCACGTCGCCGATCCAGCTCGGCTATCGCTGGCCGCTGCCGCGCCACATCCAGATGCGCCGCGCGGTCGCCGAGCTCGACGAGGTGGTGTACCGGCTGATCGCCGATGGCCGCCGGCTCGGCACCGATCGCGGCGACGTGCTCTCGATGCTGCTGCTCGCCGCCGACGAGGCAGGCGGGCTGACCGATCGAGAGGTGCGCGACGAGGTGATGACCCTGCTGCTCGCCGGCCACGAGACCACCGCGAACGCCCTGACGTGGACGTGGCACGAGCTCGGCCGCAACCCCGCGGTGCTCGCGCGGCTCGAGGAAGAGGTGCGCCGCGTGGTCGGCGATCGCCCGGTCACCGCCGAGGACCTGCCGAACCTGCCGTGGAACCTCGCGGTGATCGAGGAGGCGATGCGGCTGCACCCGCCGGCGTACATGACCGGCCGCGAGGCGCTGACCGACATCGAGCTCGCCGGGCACCGCCTGCCGAAGCGCTCGCTGCTCGCGGTGTACATCCGCGGCATCCACCGCCGCGCCGACTACTACCCCGCCCCGCTGGTGTTCGATCCGTCGCGCATGCGGCCCGAGGCCAAGACGGCGCGGCCGCGCCACCACTACCTGCCGTTCGGCGCCGGACCGCGGGTGTGCATCGGCGCGCACTTCGCGCTGCTCGAGGCGCAGCTGTGCCTCGCGACGATGGTCCAGCACGTCCGCGTGCGCCCGCTCGCCGCGCGCGTCGATCCCGAGCCGCTGGTCACCCTGCGCCCGCGCGGCGGGCTGTTCGCGGTGGTCGAGCCGCGCTCGTGACGCCGCGCGGCGGCCTGCTAAGGTGAGCCGTGATCCGCCTGATCGCTGCGATGCTGGTGTCGAGCGCGCTGTCCGCCGGCATCCACACCTACGTCTGGCTGCGGCTGGTCCGCCGCGCGCACCTGCCGCGCCGCTGGCACCTCGGGCTCACCGTGGCGATGGTGCTGCTGTTCGTCTCGGTCCCGATCTCGATCTCGAGCCGCACCTGGGCCCCCGGGCTCGGCGCCACGCTCGGCTGGATCGCGTTCCCGTGGATGGCGCTGGTCGGGCTCACGTTCGTCGCGCTGGTCGCCATCGACGCCGCGCGGCTGGTCGCGTGGCTGGTCCGCCGCACCACGCGCGCGAAGGCCACGCGATCGGGCGCCGGGGAGCCCACCAACCCGGATCGCCGGCTGTTCCTCGCGCGCGCGACCGGCGGGGCCGCGGCGACGCTCGCCAGCACGAGCGTGGCGGCCGGCATGGTCGAGGCGCGCGGCACCCACGAGGTGGTCGACATCGAGATCCGGCTCGCCAAGCTGCCGCGCGCGCTCGACGGGTTCACGATCGTCCAGCTCTCCGATCTACACGTCGGGCTCACGATCGATCGCGCGTTCGTGCGCCGGGTCGTCGAGCGCACCAACGCGCTGTCGCCGGATCTGATCGCGCTCACCGGCGACCTGGTCGACGGCAAGGTCGAGGATCTGCGCGACGAGATCGCGCCGCTCGGCGAGCTGCGCGCGCGGCACGGCGTGTTCGCGGTCACCGGCAACCACGAGTACTACTCGGGCGTCGATCCGTGGATCGCCGAGCTGACCCGGCTCGGCGCGCGCTACCTGCGCAACGAGCGGGTCGTGATCGGCACGGCGGACGCGAGCTTCGAGCTCGCCGGGGTCGACGATCACGGCGCCGCGAGCTACCGCGGCCACGGCGAGGATCTCGCCGCCGCGACCGCCGGGCGCGATCCGGCGCGCGCGCTCGTGCTGCTCGCCCATCAGCCACGGCAGGTGCGCCGCGCCGCGCGCCACGGCGTGGATCTCCAGCTCTCCGGCCCCACCCACGGCGGCCAGATCTGGCCGTGGCACTTCATCGTGAAGATCCAGCAGGGAGGCCTGCTCGCGGGGCACTACGAGCACGGGGGCACGCAGCTGTACGTCACGCGGGGCTGCGGCTACTGGGGCCCGCCGGTGCGCCTGCTCGCTCCGCTCGAGATCACGCGCGTGATCCTGCGCGCGGCCTGACTCGCCGAGCGCCCGCGCGCGTTCGCCGGGCGCACGCCAGGCGCACGATGAGCGCACGATGGGCGCACACTGGGCGCGGCTAGGTGATGCGTGGCGGGCTTAGTACAACGCCAGGATGCGTCCGTACGTCTGCGTGCTCGCGGTGGTCGCGATCGCCGGTCCCGCGACGGCTCAGCCGCGGAAGCTGACGCTCGAGCAGGTGATCCAGCGGACCCTGAGCAACCCGAAGATGCGTATGGCCGAGAGCGACACCGACGCCGCCTCCGCGCGGGTCGACGAAGCAGATGCGGCGCGCTACCCGCGGATCAAGGGCACGGCGTTCGGCACGATCAGCCCCGAGATCCGGTGCGTCGACATCGCGTGTAACGAGACCGAGCCGAAGAACTTCGCGTTCCGGTTCAGCGGCCTGTTCGGCAGCGCGCAGCTCGACGTGACCCAGCCGCTGTACACGTTCGGCAAGATCACCCACGCCCGGCGCGCCGCGCGCCGCGGGCTCGACGCGCAGCGCGCGCTCCGCGACGAGGCGGCCGGCGATCTCGCGGTCGAGGCCGCGCGCGCGTACTGGGGCCTCAAGCTCGCGCGCGAGCTCGGCGCGATGCTCGATGACGGCATCGAGGAGATCCAGAAGGCGATCACCCACATGGAGGAGCGCACCGGCAAGGAGGCGCCATCGATCCAGGATCGCAAGCGGATCGCGGTGCTGCTCGCCGAGGCGCAGATCCAGCGCGCCGAGGCCCGCGGCGGCGAGCTGCAGGCGCTCGCCGGGCTGCGCGCGCTGACCGGGCTGCCGGATGCCGACCTCGACGACGCCGTGCTCGAGGCGGTCGAGCGGAAGCTGCCGGCGAGCGCGAACGCGAGCGGACGGCCCCAGGCGTACGCCGCTCGCCAGGGCGCGCTCGCCGCCGACGAGCTGGCCGCGCTCGCCGAGAGCCAGTACTGGCCGGATCTCGCGGTGGTCGGCTCGGCGGCGATCGCCGGCGCGCAGGGCGTCGACGATCCGCCGAGCGCGTTCGCGAACGATCCGTACAACCGCCGCGGCATCGGCGTGGTGCTCGCGCTGCAGTGGACGATCGAGCCGTGGAACGTGCGCGCGCGGACCGCACGCGCCCGCGCCGAGGCCCACAAGGCCCGCGCCCAGAGCGAGCTCGCGGCGATCGGGGCCAGCTACGACGCGCAGATCGCGCTCGCCGAGGCGACCTCGGCCCGCGACAAGATGTCCGCTGCCAACGAGGGCCAGCGAGCCGCACGCGCGTGGCTCGCCTCGGTGCTCCAGGCCGAGGCGATCGGCGCCGCCGAGGCCAAGGATCTCTCCGACGCATACATCGCGTGGTTTCAGATCCGTGCCAGGTGGGCGCAAGCCGTCTTCCAATGGAACGTAAGCGTGGTACGCCTGGGGCGCGCGGGCGGTGAATACCGGATCGGCCCGCGTCGTCCTTGAGGAGACCCATGTACCGATTCGTCGCCGCAGTCCTGATGTCGCTCGCCGCGCCGGCCGTCGCCGCGCCCGATACCGCCAAGCAGCCCGCGGGAGCGCCGGCCGCCAAGGAAGGTGCGGGCACCGCCGCTGTCAAGCAGGCCTACTCCACGATCTCCGGCCTGCTCAAGCAGAAGCCCGCGCCCGGCTCCAAAGAAGAGAAGGATCTCGCCGCCAAGGTCACCACCAGCGTGCGCGACTTCCTCGACATCGATCAGCTCGGCAAGCGCGCGATGACCGATCAGTGGAGCAAGCTGAACAAGAGCCAGCAGGAGCAGTTCCTGACGCTGCTGCGCCAGCTGATCGAGGACAACTACGTGCGCGGGCTGCGCGCGAACCTCGAGTACACCGTGACGTACACCGGCGAGTCGACCGACAAGGACGGCAACACCCTGGTGACCACGAAGATCAACACCCAGCGCAAGGGCCGCCCGTACACGATCGAGGTCGACTACGTCCTGGTCAAGGAAGGCGGCAAGCTGCGCGCATTCGATATCAAGACCGATGGCGTCGGCCTGGTGGAGAACTACCGCTCGACCTTCAACAAGATCATGGAGAAGGAAGGGTTCGACGGGCTGATCGCCAAGATGAAGAAGAAGCAGGCGACCACCGCGCAGCGGTAGGTGTGCGCCCGGCAACCGCCGCGTGGTTGCTGGTAAGGTTTCCGGCGATGTCGCTCCATCTGCCGTATCGCGAAGCCGCCCTCGCCTGGCTCGAAGAGGATCCGGACCCGGTCACCGCCGACGAGCTGCGCGGGCTGATCGACGCCGCCAACCGCGGCGACGCCGCTGCGGAGCGCGACCTCGCCGAGCGGTTCTCCGGCGCGCTCGAGTTCGGGACCGCCGGACTACGCGGCATCCTGGGCGCCGGGCCGCAGCGGATGAACCGCGTGCTGGTTCGCAAGGTGAGCGCCGGGCTCGCCGCGTACCTGCTCGCGAACGTCCCGAACGCCGCGGCCGCCGGGGTGCTGGTCGGCCACGACGCGCGCCGCAACTCGCGGGTGTTCGCCGAGGACACCGCGCGCGTGCTCGGCGGCGCCGGGATCCGGGTGTACCTCGCGCACCGGCCGTGGCCGACGCCGACCACGGCGTGGGCGGTGGTCGCCAAGCAGGCGTGCGCCGGCGTCATGGTGACCGCGAGCCACAACCCGCCCGCGTACAACGGCTACAAGGTGTACTGGAGCAACGGCGCGCAGATCATCCCGCCGCACGACGCCGGCATCGCGGCGGCGATCGCGCGGATCGGCCGCAGCGATCAGCTCGCGATGCCCGAGCTCGACGAGCTGCGCCGCGCCGGCCTGGTGATCGATCTCGACGAGTCGCTGCACGACGACTACCTCGCGCAGGTGATCGCGCTGCGCGCCAGCCCGGCGATCGATGGCCGCTCGCTGGTGATCGCGTACACCCCGCTGCACGGCGTGGGCGCGGCCTCGGTCGAGCCGGCGATGCAGCGCGGCGGGTTCCCGCAGCTCCACAGCGAGCCGTCGCAGCGCGAGCCGGATCCCGAGTTCCCGACGGTCGCGTTCCCCAACCCCGAGGAGAAGGGCGCGATGGACCGCGTGCTCGCGCTCGCCGCGTCGGTGCACGCCGACCTCGTGCTCGCGAACGACCCGGACGCCGATCGGCTGTGCGTCGCCGTGCCCGAGGGCGCCGGCTACCGCGTGCTCTCGGGCGATCAGGTCGGCGCGCTGCTCGCCGACTACCTGCTCGAGGTCGGGCCCGCGGATCGCCGGATGGTCGCGACCACGGTGGTGTCGTCGCAGCTGCTCGGCTTCCTCGCCGGTCAGGTCGGCGCCGACTACCGCGAGACGCTGACCGGGTTCAAGTGGATCGGCAACGCGGCGCTCGACTACGAGCGCACGGAAGGCGGCCGGTTCGTGATGGGGTACGAGGAAGCGCTCGGCTACAGCATCGGCCCGCTCGTGCGCGACAAGGACGGCGTGTCGGCGGCGCTCGTGTTCGCCGAGCTCGCGGCGTGGAACCGCGCGCGCGGCCGGAGCGTGCTCGAGCACCTCGATGACATCTATCGCCGCGTCGGGTTGTTCGTGACCGAGCAGGTCTCGCTGACTCGGCCGGGCAGCGAGGGGCTCGCCGAGATCCGCGCCGCGATGCAGCAGTTCCGCGCCCAGCCGCCGAGCGCGCTCGCCGGCGCCGCGGTCGAGCAGGTCATCGATCTGCTGCGCGGCGAAGGCGGCCTGCCGCCCTCGGACGTCCTGGTGTTCAAGCTCGCGGGCGGCCGGCGCGTGATCATGCGCCCGTCGGGCACCGAGCCCAAGCTCAAGAGCTACTACGAGGTCCGCGTCGAGGTCGCGCCCGGCGAGCCGATCGCGACCGCGCGGGCGCGTGGCCTCGCCGAGCTCGGCGCGCTGCGCGACGCGCACCAGGCGCTGATCGGGTAGCGCTCGCTCGGTCCGCGCTCGCCGTGCGCTAGCCGGTCGGCCTCGGCGAGCCCTTCATCGACTGCTGCGTCGCCTTGGGGATCACGCGGATCGCGGCGCGGCGATTGGCCTGGGCCGCCGACTGGGTGTCCTCGAGCTTCTCGCGGCTCCCGTAGCCCTTGGCCTGGATCCGCGACGGGGCGATGCCCTCCGAGATCAGATCCTGGCGCACCGCGTTCGCGCGTTTCTGCGACAGCGCCTGGTTGACCTTGGACGATCCGGTCGCGTCGGCGAACCCACCGACCTCGATCTTGACGTCCGGGTTCTCCTCGAGCACCGCGGCGATCCCCGTGATCTGCTCCTTGGCGTTCTCGGACAGCTTCGCGCTACCGGAGTCGAACGTCACACGATCGAGCTCGACCCAGGTCGCGCGGGACGCGGCGGGCTCCCGCGCCTGCTCGAACAGCTTGGCCTCCGCGGAGTCCGACGAGTACGACTGCGCCGACGCGCTGGAGTGCTGGCCCTGCGACGACGTCGAGGTCTGCGAGCTCGTCCCGCGGGTGCCGGTCCCACTCGGCGCCGCCGACGAAGGCGCGGTCCCCGACGGCGCGGTCTGCTCGCCGGTCTGCTCGCCCGGCGTCTTCGGCTCGGCCTGCGAGCCCGTCTGCTCGCCCGGCTTCGGCGCAGGCGCGGCCTGCTCGCCCGGCGTCGGTGCAGGCGCGGCCGAGCCACTCGGCTCGCCCGGCTCGGCCGGCGCGCCCTCGCCCGGCATCGTCGTCGACGGCGAGCTCTCCGGGCCGGTCGCCTCGGGCGCGGACTCGGTCGGCGTGCTCGGCGTGGTGGGCGCCGGCGGCGGCTCGCCCGGCGTGGTGCCCGGCGGTGGCGCCGAGGTCGGCGCACCGGGCATCGGCGCCGGCGGGGCCTGCGCGACGCTGCCCGAGCTCTCGAGCCGCCGGATCTGGTCGCTGTGGTCGGCCTGGCTGGTCTGGCTGGTCTCGTTGCTGCTACTGCTGCTCGCGCCGCTGCTCGGCGAGCTGCTCTCCTGCGAGCTCCGCGACGACTCGGGCTGCGGTGCGGTCGAGGGCGCCGTCTCGCGCGGCTGGGTCGAGCGCTCGGTCGGCTTGGCCGGCGTCGTGCTCGGCCGCGGCTCGATCTCCTTCTGGCGCCCGCGGCTGAACAGCCACGCCAGGATCAGCGCGATCGGGACCAGCGCCAGCCACCACCAGCCGCGACCTCGGTGCTCCTCGGCGCGCTGCACCGGGCGCGCCTCGGCGGACGTGGCGCCCACCGGGCGGCGATCGCGCGGCAGCACCTCGACCTCCTTGGCCGCGCCGCCGACCACCGCGGTGCGCATCCCGTCGCGCGCCTCGACCAAGCTCGATGACAGCGAGCGCGCGTCGAGCCCGCCGCTCGCCCGGCTGAACTTGCGGAACGCTCCCATCACCACCGTGCTCGCGATCCCGAGCAGCGTCGCGGAGAGCCCCGCGCCCAGCCCGGTGGTCTGGGACAGCTTCTTCGCGATCCCCGTCGGGTCGTTGGTCGCCATGCCGAGCAGCTTCGAACCCGACGCCCGCATCGGGCTGTCATCGTCGATCAGCCGCTCCGGCGCTCCCTCGACCTCCGGCGCCTGCTGGATCGCCTCGGCCACCTTGCCCATCGCGCTCGGGTCCCCGGCCTTGCCGGCGAGCCCCTCGACGATCGACCCGACCGCGCCCGTCATGCCGCTGCGGATCTTGGTCTCCGAGGCCCCGCTCCGAGCCGCCAGTTGCTCGGTCATGCGAGGCGTGATCATGTCTTGGATCGTTCCAATCAGAGTGGACATGGATTCCTTCCAGTCCGCTCACCTGACCTACCGAAGCGGTCTAGCGCTCCCGAGATCCCACCGCAACGAACGCCGTGCGCCTGCGAGGCGCATGGCTTGCAGCGCTCGTCTACAGACGTCCCGGCAACAAAAACCTTCGCTCACCACCGACCACCCGGGGCAGATCACCTATCCGAGCAGACCAAAGAACGTGTCCATCTGATCCTTCTGGCGCGGAGGCATGTACTCGAAGTTTCGACCCCGATCGATGATCTCCCAGAACTCCTTCGACTCGACGCGATCGAGTTGTTCGCGGATCGCCCGCAGGCGATCGCGATCCTCGCCCGCCATGTCGTCGGCGATCCGCTTCGCCTCGTCGACGTCGCCGGCGGCGAGGTAGTAGCAAGCGAGCTTGATCTGCGCCTTGCGGATGCCCTGGAGGCCCGCCTCTTGGCGCTTGAGCCGCAGGGGCTGATCGAGCTCGAGGAACATCGCGAGCATCCGATCGTCGAGATCGCGGCCCGGATCGTGGGCGTGCGCGAACTCGCACAGCGCCGAGACATCGTACGCGACCGTCTCGGTGACGAACCCCAGCTGCATGTCGTAGCTGGTGCGCCCGTAGTAGATCATGTGGCGCACGCCCTCGATCGCGATCTCGTCCGCGCCGCCGAGGATCATCGCCTCGACCAGCTTGCGGTACTGGTTGAGCACGTTGTAGGCCGTGCGCACCGCGCGCGCGTTGAGCGCCGTGCGCAGGTAGCTGTTCATGAACCGGAACGCGAGCTCGACCACCGCGCGATCGCCGCGCGCGAGCGCCGCCTCGCCGACGTAGCGGGTGTCGATCGCGATCAGGTAGTTGATGTCGGGCATCTCCGCCTGGGCCTCGGCGTAGATCCCGAGGTACTGGCGCAGCGCCTTCCACTCGAGCCACGTGTGATCCGCCTCGAGATCGCGCAGCGACTCCGGATCCATCGCGACGAAGTCCGGGTTGTCGCGGATGCCATCGCCGATCTGGAACCACTGCGCGTGCGCGCGATCCTTGACGTCGAGGTAGCGCACCACGAAGTCCTTGATCGCGTCGACCGCGCGGCTCGCGATGATCTTGTCCTTGCCCGAGATCGAGTTCGACGTGATGTCCGTGAGCTCCTCGAGCGCGGCGATCGCCGGGGCCTGGCCGTCGACGATCGCCTCGGGATCGCGCTCGGTGGCGGACGCGACCACGCGACCGACGGCCTCGTGCTCGATCCGCGCGACCAGGTTGGTCGGCGCGAGGAACCGGAACACGTACATGAAGTACGGCAGCATGATCACCAGGCCGAACACGGTCGCGGCCAGGATCGCGAACACCGTCGCGCGCGGCACGAACTCGGAGTGCAGCGCCAGGCTGGTGAACACGCCGACGCAGCAGGTGACCACGTAGTAGGACATCACCACGACGTTCGTGCGATCGCGCAGGAACATCTGGGCGACCCCGGTGTAGCGCTCCGAGGTCAGCTGGACGAGCAGCGAGACCACGGTGATCACGATGCCGAGCACCGCGGCGGTCATGCCGGCGAGCCCGGCGAGCGCGTCGGCGATCAGCCCGGGCTCGAACCGCACGTAGCGGCCGACCGGCGAGTCGTGGCTCTGCGCCGCGCCACCGGTGACGTCGTGGTCGAGCAGGTAGAACGCACCGAACCCGACCAGCGCGATCCCGCCGAGGATCGCCATCGGGACCAGCCACAGACGGAGCGTGCCCGGGCGACGTCTGGACCCGGCGCGGCGTCGATTCACGCCCGCGACTGTATCAAAGTCCTAGGGCAGCAGCGTGGGCGGCACGACACCGGGCGTCGGCGTGCCGAACGTGGAGTCCCAGGTCGCGCTGGTGTTCTCGGAGGTCTCGTCGTGGCCGGTGAGCCCGTTGCCGGTGCCGGCCTGGATCTCGTGGCCGGTCTCGACCAGGATCCGCTGGGTCGACTTGCCCGAGCCGGGCGTCGAGGACTGCGCGGTCATCGTGCGCGCGTCGGGCAGGTACGCGGTCGGGATCGCATCGGCGTCCGGCCCGTCGATCGCGACGCCGGACTTGTCGACCAGGCCGTTCGCGGCGGTCGGCACGCCGGCGAGCAACAGATCGACGTCGCGCACGCGGTCATCCTGGCCATCCCACCAGAACAGCGCGATCAGCTCGCCGGCGTTGGTGAGCGTCGCGCCGCTGCCCGCGAACACCAGCATCTGGCCCTCCTCGACCGAGGAGGGCGCCGCGACGCCGCAGGTAGACAGGCACGCCGCGGCGGGG